>NZ_CM001977.1:1992123-2259914 GCF_000406165.1 Dickeya zeae NCPPB 2538
GGGATACTTACACCACAGCTCGCGGGTGTTCTGGGCGGTGATGACCATGCAGCCGGGCATGACCTGTATTTTTAACGGCATCCTGTCGGTCAACCCGTATTCGGTGAGCCAGGCACCTTGCAATGACACCGCCTGAAAGCGGGCGCGTGCATAGCGTTCGGTTTGGGAAATGCGTAATCTTTGATTTTAGCGAGATAACACAGCGCAGCGGCTGTCTGTAGCAAAACTAGCAGAACAGCCCCATGATGATCCGACACTGATTACGTGTCGGCAGGCGGTAGCGTTACCTTTGGCAGTATGACCGGCAGCGGTTACCTGAGCGCCAGTCAGGATAAAATGCACAGAATCAATAAATGATGGAAGACGAGTGGCGGTTAAATTTAAGTAATGGAAAATCTTGATAAGATATATTCATCGGTTGTAAATAGCACCTATGGTCTGTCCATTGGAACTATATGGCAGCATGTTAGCATCGCCTGTTCTGAGTTCTCAGATGATTATTTATTTAAAAAGAATGTTTTTTTTGATATTTTAGCACGCTTATTAAATGAATATAAAATTAAGCTGGCCGCAAATGGTAAATTTTGGTCTGGTACGATTGAGGAACAATTAGGGATGTTACAAACTGCTTGGCCGCAATATCCATCTGATGATGAGGATGATGATTTAGACGATTATGGCATGTGGTTTTTAGTTAAGGCTCCTGCTGGAGTGGTGTGGTTAACATCTGATGGGCGAGAATTATGGACTTAGTTGTATTGTGTTCCTCGTGCGGGGATCGTTGTTTTCGCCTGTCAGCCCTTTAATTCCGCCTCAACCATCGATATCCTTAAATCTGAGCAGTGGAAGTACCTGAAGTGTTTCACTAACCGACAGAAGGACAGAAAATGTTTTATCATGGCCATTATGCCGTAATGGCAAAATCACCTGGTCATGGCAATGTCCACATTACGTGAGTAGAAGTAACTGGGGAAAAAATATTAAATCTATAAATCCAGGTGGTATTACAATTTCCGATAAATCGCGGGGATAAATAATGTTTCAGATTTGTAAGAACGAAACCGTATTACTGGATTTTCTCGAATCTTTAGGTGCCCTCGAGTGGCGTCGTTATCAGAGTCTGATTCAGAATGAATGGATAAATGACCATTTTGAAAAAATGGATCGCTCCAAGTATCCACCTTATACCAGTTTTCGTTATGAAAAAGAGGATCCTGGAATTATTTCTCTGCTAGAAGATGCTATCAAATCTTATAGCAGAGAAGTCCAATGGGTGATGATTAGTCAAAAGAAAGAATATGGTTCAGGTATCAATAGGTGTATTTTTCCGAAATATGTGGAAGATATTAAAGAAAAAATAGGAACGGATACTCGTAAAGTAAATGAATATATTGTTGAAAATTCTCCATGCTTTGGCTCTACTGCTCATGAAGATCTCTTAGAACTCACAAAGCATATTAAGTCGGTGTTTAAAGATGTAGGGTATGGTGCATGAATACTGTTAAAAAGCAGCCTTATTAGCTTATCTAAGCTGTATGGCTTTATTTTTAGTTGCTGACATAGTATCAGTACTTCTTGCATCACTAATTTTTTATTTTAAAAATGATTTTTTTCATTCAGTTGGTGGAGCATTTTTTCATCCTTTTTTGAATCGGGATATATTGGAGGCCTTGTTTTAGGTGTCGGAATATGGGCAAAGGTCAAGCGAGAAGAACGTAAGGCCCGAAAATATTCAGCCAAATAAACCTATAAGGGCTATGTTCACATTATGTGGGTAGGTCAGGACTACCAGAAAATAAATATACTGTTAGTTCGGTTTTATCTAATAGAGAGAGTTAATAGTATGAAGTATAATGACTTTTTTGTAAGCGGAGAGGATCAGTTTTCTATTGGCGTAGAAGAGGAATCGGGAAGGTGTTATATTTCCATTCCATTTTCTAATCATGGTGTTGACTATGATGAATACTTTGAAATAAACAAAGAGGAATTTGATAAATATTTAAATAATTTTAGAGATGCATTGGAATTTGCTGAGTTATGTAGAAAGGGAAAAAATGATCATTTGA
The DNA here is from genome assembly GCF_000406165.1 of Dickeya zeae NCPPB 2538. Taxonomy (NCBI): domain Bacteria; kingdom Pseudomonadati; phylum Pseudomonadota; class Gammaproteobacteria; order Enterobacterales; family Pectobacteriaceae; genus Dickeya; species Dickeya zeae. The sequence goes on from NZ_CM001977.1 coordinate 1,994,190, forward strand.
TTATAAAATGGAAATATAATTAGCAGTTTTTTGATGGCGCTAAAGCAAAATAAACGGCGCTGGGTAGAGTGAGTGTTTCAACTCGGCGAGCTTCTTTAGGTGAAATGAGTGGTGCTATTCAAGAATTACCTGATATGCAATAATATACTTTGGCTTAGGTTTGGTAGATATATTAGAGATGTCGAATGTTATATCCGATTAGCGAAATTCGAGAAAAAGTCTATGAATTAGGCTTGAAGATATGTATTCCTAGTGAGAGTTTGCATGTTTTCGATATTTCACCGGGGGATGGACGGCCTCACATTTCTTTTGATAATAATAAATATAATTATATTTATGAAGAGAGAGGGGTTGAATTTGAAATAAAATCGACTGATGATGTGAAAGAACTTCTTTATTGGATAATGTCTGATGTTATTTACGGCATGGCATTTCAATATGAAATTGAACATCGCGTTGAACATGTAGATGGACGACGTATTGTTTTTCCCAGAGTAGTTCAACTGATGAGTAAGCTAAAACCATCATGGGCTTCAAGAGCACAGAGGGAGATAAATGAAATTTTGGTTAGAAGCCCTTATAGTGATGGAGGATGACGATAATCGGCTGATAAATATATGAAAATACAGTGTGAGTGTTGCACCAGTTTATCTTTCTTTTTGGAGTTAAAAATAGTAGATGAAGGATGTAATTTACTGATAAGTAACCATACTGAATTCCAATTCCAGAGTAATGAGCAAGAAGCAAAATATTCTGGTTGTGGCGAAGTCGTGTTAGCAGGGTTTTCACTATAGTGAAATGGTTTTTAAATGGAGAAGAGGAATGACTACCTTTCGGCAGTTGGTCGGTAATTTTTATAAAAGTAAAGAGGCAGAACAAAATTCTTCACTTGATATGTGGTTTGAAAGTGTCCTTGATGTACCTATTGATAGTTTGGCTTTGAAAGATCTCTGTCGTGCTATCCGGCAGAAAGTCTATGTTAATCAATTAATACCAAGAGCATTATCTGTTTTGACAGAAGACCCGTTGGCAGGTGAGTATTATGATGGTGAGCTTGTAGCAGCTTTATCAACTTTGGACAACGATGATTTAGCGAGCTCAAAGGAGGCTTTCATTAAAATAAAAAATATCATAGATAGTATCGATGTAACAGAGTTAAATTAAAAAATGAGAATTGATATCACAAAAATAAAGCTAATGATTCCGTAACTGGTTTTTTTGATCTAAATTTTATCTTATAGAATAATATTATCATGAAATAAAATACAAACACAGTAAAGCAGTCGATAAAATTTTAAGCAAGGAGTTGACTTGTCGGAAAATCATAAAAAATGTATCAAAAAGGCTGTCGGTGAGAAACTTTTAGAAGTGAAAGGGTTGGTTTATTATTTTGATAAACCTGATTTTGAACATCCTCAGCAATTACAGTTTGTTTTTTCAAATATTGATGGTGTGGTTAGTTTCAGGTGTGATAAAGATGGTTCAACACTTGAACTAACAGGTTATCCTATTCAGGAGGCGGATCTTGGTGAGTATGGTAAAGAAATCATCATCGATATATCAAATTCAAAATTTTTTTCTAATTATATTGGAAGAGTTCTGTTAGCTGTTTACTCTGTGTTTTCCTCGATTGATGATGCCTGTATAGGAATAAAGTTAGTCTTTGATGGGGCGTTGAGTTTGATTGTTGTAAATATTGGTGATGAGATAAATATTTTTGACTATTTGCTATCATCATTCGAAAGTGAAGAGGGTATCAAATATCAATCATTATAAATAGTGAATCCCTTAGCCTGTAGGCTAGGGATAGTGTGAATTATGCGACTGGGATATTTCAGCTGCTATGAATAATCTCATTAATAGGCTCTTGGAATAGATATATGAATAGGTTTAAATGGATAACACAATGCTTTCCTCAACCATATGAAATACAAAAAAGCATGTTCCCTGACTTGGTAAATGTGGCTGATCAATTAGCCGTCGAGTGGGAGCTTGCTATGGATGAAGTGGATGACGCCCGGCTAACAGATGACCAGATGCAGGCGATTAAAGCATTAGATGATTATATGTTATCGATTAGTGAGCCCGCTAACCTTAAATATTGGAATGATGATGCACTCCGTCATAGCAATGAATGGGATAATACTGTACTTCCTGAGAATGGCGTGATGTATATAACCAAATAAATCAGTCAGGACATGTTCTGAGTCACCGTCAGTCTGCTGAGATGTTCCCCAACGCAACGGGATCAGGACCATATCTCTGCAGGAATATAGATAGTTTCTGACGTCCCTTCGTTGCCCTGCTTATGCTTGCTTTACCCTTCAGGCTCCCCCCAATCTTCACCTCCCTTGACGCACATCAAAAGGCGATGCGTAGACAGGAATATGATTGATAATCGTTATTACTTACCTTGATGCATTGCCGCCGTGTTGTAACGCAGGCGGGGTGCGGCGCACTGTCAGTGAAGGAATGTTGTATGGCTCTGAGTCTTCAAACGCTGCTTGATCTTCCTCTTAACGTGAATGCCGTAGTGGCGCGTATTCGCTCAACGGGCGAGTACCAGCAGCGGCTGACTGAGCTTGGCATCCGTGTCGGTGGTCAGGTGCGCGTGATTCAGCGTGATGCCAATCAGCCGTTAATGTTGGCCGCCGGGGATAGCCGGGTGGCGATCAACTGGGAGATGGGTAAGCAAGTGTGGGTATCGCCACAGCAATAAACACGATGGCAATCGGTTTGTCATGTTTGGTTTCTGGCAACCGGTTGATGACAGCGGGGTTACGACACCCGTTGTTCTTTTCAGACAGCAATGGGTATGAGGTTTACACAGCGATGACACTGGAAGCATTGGCAGTGGGCACACAGTGGCGTGTGCTGGGGTTTCAGAAAGGATCGGCGGATTACCGCAAGCGCCTGCTGGCGCTGGGCGTGACGCCGGGAGTGGAGTTTTCGGTGTCGCGAGTCGCACCGCTGGGTGATCCGATTGAACTGCGCCTGCGTGGTGCATCGATCAGCGTGCGTAAAGGCGAAGCACAGATTTTGATTCTGGAAAAATGTTAATCCGGGCAGGTAAGGATTTTTTATGAGTACGCAACCCGTAATTTGCGTGGTGGGTAACCCCAATTGTGGCAAAACGACGCTATTTAACGTCCTGACTGGCGGTAAACAAACGGTCGGTAACTGGCCCGGCGTGACGGTGGAAAAGAAAGTTGGTAGTTACCGTTATCAGCAGCAACAGGTGACGTTGGTGGATTTGCCGGGGGTTTACTCGCTGAACCCGTCTTCCGAAAGCTCGGAAGACGAACGGGTCGCACGTGATTACATCCTGTCCGGCGAAGCCAATCTGGTACTGAATATCGTTGATGCCTCCAATCTGGAGCGAAATCTGTATCTCACCGCGCAGTTGCTGGATATGCAGGTGCCGATGGTGGTGGCCGTCAATATGATGGATATCGCCGCCGCACGTAAGTTGGATATTGATATCGCCGGTTTACAACAGCGCCTGGGGTGCCCGGTCATCCCGATTACCGCCAGCCAGAAGAAAGGCATCGCGATGTTGCATGAGGTGTGTCAGGCCGCGCTGGCACAACCGGTGATTCCACCGGTGTCGATTCCTTATGATGCACCGCTGAATCAGGCGGCGCAGGCGATTGCAGATCAACTGCAAGGGCAGGCGGCGATTCGTAACCCGTATTGGCTGGCGATTCAGTTGCTGGAAGGCGACATGACAGTGCGTGACCGGGTGCCTGCAGATACGCTGGCCTTTGCCGATGCTGAAGTCGCCCGGCTGGTCGCCGAGTATGAGGATGAGCTGGATATTTTTCTGGCGGACGCGCGTTACCAGTTCGTTGGTGCGGTGGCGCGTGAGGTGATTACCCGCCGTGGCGAGGCTTCCGCAACCCTGACCGACAAAATTGACCGTGTCGTGTTGCACCGCTTTTTTGGTATTCCGATCTTCCTGCTGGTGATGTACCTGATGTTTGTCTTCACCATCAATATCGGTAGCGCCTTTACCGATTTCTTCGACAAGCTGTTCGGCACCCTGATGGTGGATGGATTCGGCGAGCTGTTGCTGGCGCTGCATACCCCGGAATGGCTGAAAACCCTGCTGGCAGATGGCGTGGGCGGTGGTATTCAGACCGTATCCACCTTTATTCCGGTGATCGGTTGTCTGTACCTGTTCCTGTCCTGGCTGGAGGATTCCGGCTATATGGCGCGAGCGGCGTTTGTGATGGACCGCTTTATGCGCGGCATCGGTTTGCCGGGCAAGGCGTTCGTGCCGCTGATTGTCGGGTTTGGTTGTAACGTACCGGCGGTGATGGCGACGCGCACCATGGAGCGCCATAGTGACCGTGTGGTGACGGTGATGATGGCCCCGTTTATGTCCTGTGGTGCACGGTTGCCAGTGTACGTGCTGTTTGCGTCCGCCTTGTTTGTCGAAGGCGGACAAAACCTGGTATTCGGGTTGTATCTGGTCGGTATCGCGGCGGCGATTGCGACGGGCTTTTTGCTGAAAAATACCGCGCTGAAAGGCGAAGCATCTGCCTTCGTGATGGAAATTCCCCCTTATCACTTGCCCAGCTTGCGCAGTGTACTGATTCGCACCTGGGAGCGCCTGAAGGGGTTCTTGCTGCGTGCCGGGCGGCTGATTGTGGTGGTGGTGACGGTGCTGGGTTTTCTTAATTCGATGGGGACCGACGGTTCCTTTGGTAACCAGAATACCCAGAAGTCGGTGCTGTCGGCGGTGGGGCAAGCCATCGTGCCGGTATTTAAGCCGCTGGGCATTCGCGATGAAAACTGGCCAGCAGCAGTGGGTGTGTTCACCGGGATCTTCGCCAAAGAAGCGGTTGTCGGTACGCTGGATTCGTTGTACGGCGCAATGGCAGCCTCGCAGGACGGCGGCGCGAAAGCAGAAGCCAAACCTTTTAGTCTGACCGGCGGTATTCACGATGCGCTGGCGACCATCCCTGAAAATCTGGGCAAGCTGGGTGACGCGGTATTAAACCCGTTAGGGATCAATGTGGGTGATTTGAGTGATACCGCCACGATTGCCAAAGACAATAAATTCTCGGTGACCTCGCTGACCGTGATCAGCCAACTGTTTGATGGCCGTTTGGGTGCGTTTAGTTACCTGCTGATGGTGCTGTTGTATATCCCTTGCGTGGCGGCGGTATCCGCCATCTGGCGTGAGGTGGGCACAGCCTGGACGCTATTCTGCGCTGGCTGGACTATTCAGGTCGGCTACAGTACGGCGGTGGTGGTGTATCAGGTTGGGCGGTTTAGCCAGCACCCGTTGTATTCGCTGTGTGCGCTGGTGGGGGTGGCGGCAATGCTGTGTGTCACAGTGATGTTGCTGCGCCGCAATGGTCTGCAACGCCAGCGGGCAGTGGTCGGTGAAGTAAAATAAATCAGTCGGGCGGGCAACTGCCCGCCGGGGAGACATAATGACGCTACTTGAATTGCGGGATTTTGTCCGCGAAAGAAAAAAGGTGTCGCTGCAAGATATCAGCACGGCTTTTAAGGCCGATCCCGGTGTGGTGGAGGGAATGCTGGAGGTGTGGGTACAGAAAGGCAAAATTCGCTTCCATCAGGGTGATGCCGCACCTAAGTGCGGCGGCTGTTGCGGCTGTGATAAACGCCAGGGCCAGTATTACGAGTGGTTGTGATGTTTTCCCGGGCCGAGGTGCAATCAACCGTCGGCCCGGCCTCCCGTCCTGCGGCGGTAAGTCTGCCGCCTGTCTTGAGATGTTGTCTGTTTATTAACTCCTTGTAGGTGTTTCTGGCGTGTCTGGCATGGGGGCTGACGCGCTGCCCGGCGTTATGGGCGGTGTAAAACGGCGGTGCCGGGCGGAAAACCAATAAAAACTGACCTGACGCAATATGTGGTACAGGCACCCTCTACATAATGAAACCTGTAATCCATCGGAGGGGGTGATGATGGAAAAATTACTTGATCGTTTTTTGAATTATGTTGCGTTTGATACCCAATCCCGACTGGGTGTTCGGCAGGTGCCGAGCACGGAAGGGCAATTGAAGCTGGCGCAAGCGCTGCAACAAGAATTAATTGAACTGGGACTGGAACAGGTATCGGTCACCAAGCATGGCTGTGTGATGGCGACATTACCCGCTAATGTTGCCTGGCCTGTGCCGGTGGTGGGGTTTATCGCCCATATGGATACCTCACCGGATTTTAGCGGCAAACATGTTAATCCACAGATTGTCGAGAATTACCGTGGCGGTGATATCGCGCTGGGTATGGGTGATGAAGTCTTGTCGCCGGTGATGTTCCCGGTGCTGCATCATCTGCTCGGCCAGACATTGATTACGACTGATGGCAAAACGCTGTTGGGGGCGGATGATAAAGCTGGCATTGCGGAGATCATGACCGCACTGGTCCGGTTGAAAAAACGCCAAATCCCGCATGGTGAGATTCGTATTGCTTTCACGCCGGATGAAGAAGTCGGCAAAGGTGCTCAGCACTTTGATGTCGATGCATTCCGGGCGGAATGGGCCTATACGCTTGATGGCGGTGGTGTGGGTGAACTGGAGTATGAAAACTTCAATGCCGCATCGGCTGTCGTGAAGATTGTCGGCAACAACGTCCATCCGGGCTGGGCAAAAGGCGTGATGGTCAATGCGTTGTCGCTGGCGACGCGTTTTCACCAGCTCGTACCGGCTGATGAGACGCCAGAGCAGACCGAAGGCTATCAGGGTTTTTATCACCTCAATAGCGCGAAAGGAACGGTAGAACGTGCCGAACTGCACTACAGCATTCGGGACTTTGAGCGCGATAGCTTCGAGCGGCGTAAGAAAACACTGCTGGATATTGCGGAAAAAGTGGGCAAAGGTTTGCACCCGGATTGTTATATCGAAGTCACGATCACCGATAGCTACTACAACATGCGTGAGCAGGTGGAGCAGCATCCCCATATCATCGCGCTGGCGCAGCAGGCTATGCGTGATTGCGGGATTACACCGCTGATGCAACCGATTCGTGGCGGTACGGATGGCGCGCAGTTATCTTTCCGCGGTTTGCCGTGCCCTAATCTGTTTACGGGTGGCTACAATGCTCACGGTAAGCATGAATTTGTGACGCTGGAAGGGATGGAGAGCGCTGTATCGGTGATTATGCGTATCGCCGAACTGACGGCATTACGGGCCAAGACCCGGCAAACCAGCACTGAGAGCGCGTCAGTGAAAGCCTGATGGTTTAGGTATTACGCTACTGACACAGAAGACGCCGTTTGGCGTCTTCTGTGTTTTAGACGGCAGAGTAATAGTCAGTCAACAATAGTCAGTCAACAAAATACCAGTAACCACTGTTAACCAGAGCGGTCAACTGGGCAAGGAAAGACGGGTCATCCAGTGCATCGCCAAACCGCCCGATGTTCAGCACATCATATTGCGCCAGAGCGGCGATCGCCTGCGGAGGGTGGTTCTCCAGCCGCTCGCCGTTGACGAAACAGGTTTCGCCAATACGCAATACCCGCAATCCGCCAAGACGGCGCAATGCCTCGCCCTGCTGTAACAGGTCGTATACTTCGCCAGGCTGGTAAGGCGGCTCCGGTGGTGCCAAATCCAGTTCATGCCGTGACTGGGACGCAAATTCGCCGAACCATTGATGAAAAGCGTCTTTGTGCTGCACCAGTTCCAGCATCATGTGTTGAAGTTTATCCAACTCCTGCGGTAACACGTCGGCTGGATGGGCGCGAGAAGGAATATCCGGGTCACTGTAGCGTTGGCCACCCAGTTCGCGGGACAACACATAGTCGGCAAAACCACTGACCAGCTCGCGGGAACTGGGGGCACGGAACCCGACCGAGTAGTTGAGCGAGTTTTCCAGTGAATAACCTTCGTGCGGAAAACCCGGTGGAATATAGAGAATATCGCCGGGTGCCATTTCTTCATCAATAATGGCGTCGAACGGTGCAACCTGCAGCAAGTCAGGATGTGGGCAATGCTGTTTCATCGGCACCTTGTCGCCAACGCGCCAACGACGGCGTCCGGTGCCCTGAATAATAAACACATCGTATTGGTCAAGGTGTGGGCCGACGCCGCCGCCGGGCACCGAGAATGAAATCATCAGGTCGTCAATACGCCAGTCAGGCAGATGGCGGAAAGGGCGCATCAGCGCGGCAGAAGGCTCATGCCAGTGGTCGACGGCTTGTACCAGTAAAGACCAGTTGCTTTCTCCTAGGTGGTCATAGCTTTCAAACGGGCCGTGGCTGACGTCCCAGCGGCCATCACGATGGCTGACCAGACGGCTGTCTACCTCGTTTTCCATCGCCAGTCCCGCTAATTCGTCCGGGCTAATGGGATCGAGAAAATGAGGAAAACCGGCTTTGATGATTACCGGCTTTTTTTGCCAGTGGTGAGTCAGGAAGTCCTGCCAGTCAAGATTAAGTTGGTAGTCCATAACGCATTTCCAGTAACAGGGAGCTATCGACGATTATAACGAAGTCGCCGTGATGGTGTTTGCCCTTTATTCACAGATGAGATGGCAGGCTGAAAAGCGCGGTCGATGTGCTCGACCGCAGGCAATAACGATGGGGGTTGTCGCTAGCCGCGCTGTTAATAACAGTGTTGATGTTAATAACAAGATTAATGACAACCGTACCACTCACTACAGTGTAGGTGATTCGCAGCGGATCGCATTAATTCTCATTTTGGCCAAGATGCTGCTGACCGAAAATCGCTTCGACTTTGGCACCGCCGAGCGCGCTGGAACCGATAAGGATTTCGCCCTGATATTGCTCGATGATTTCTGCGGCAACGGATAGCCCAATGCCTTGCCCTGGGCGCAATGTGTCCGCCCGTTGCCCGCGCTGGAAAATGACTTCGCGCTTGCTGTCAGGAATGCCGGGACCGTCATCATCAACAACCAGATGCAGTTTTTGGCCGGAATAGCGGGCGCTGATTTCAACGAACTCCAGACAATACTTACAGGCGTTGTCGAGAATATTGCCCATGACTTCCATAAAGTCGTTTTTCTCGCCAATAAAAGTCAGCTCGGGGGCAATGTCCATGGTCAGCACAACACCTTTACGTTGGTACACCTTATTCAAGGCGGAGCAGAGCGCATCGAGCTGTGCCGGCACGGAGTGTACTTCCCGAATGATAGTGAGGTGCTCTGTCCGCACGCTGGCGCGGTGCAGGTAATAGCCGATTTGCTGCGAGATGCGGCTGATTTGCGTCAGCATGATGGGTTCGGCTTGTTCGATGGTCAGCTCTTTGCCAGTGCGTAATGAGCGTAGCGTGGTCTGCAACACTGCCAGCGGCGTTTTCAGACTGTGGGTCAGGTCGGTCAAGGTCGTTCGATATTTGTGATAACGCTGGCGCTCGTTACTTAATAAGGTATTAAGATTGCGTACCAGGCTGTTCAACTCGCGTGGTGGATTTTCGTCCAGATGTTCGCGCGAACCACTTTCCAGTTCGCTTATCTGATGCACCAGATGCTTAATCGGCCGCAGACTCCAGTGGGCTGCCAGCCACAGTAGCGGCAGTACCAACACCAGATGAGCGATAAACACGTAGCGGAACCACTCCCAAACGACATCCGCCTGTTGCAGTTCCTGCGGTACCCGGTCTACCACCACGATAACCAGTTTAGGCAAACGCTCGGAGGCGGGGTAAACGTTGACGGCAATGGAATGGGTGAACGGCGTTTTGTCTTCCGAGCTATAGGCGTGCAACTTATCCAGCATTTGCGGGCTGCTGCCTTGTAAGACGGCATTACTGGTATTGGAGTCGGCGTCCAGTTCGTGGTAATCCGTTTTTTCCAGCCATTCAGGTTTTATCTGGGACTCCAGCTCCGGAACAGCGCGTTCCCGCCACAATAAGTGGCCGTGTTTATCGTAGATAAACACCAGCGTAGGGTAGTTAATATCGATTTCAGGCGGTGTTGCGATGGTAAGCTGATTGTCATGCCACTGTGCCAGGCTATAAAACAGATTGCTCTCGCCACGCAGCAGGCGAAATGACGTCTTGTCAAAACTCACGCTGTATCCCACTACCGCGACGATGCCGTAGGAGAGGGTGAGTGCCAGTACTACCGCAGCGGTCGAAATCAGAAAGCGAAAACGCAGCGAAAAATGAGATTTTCTCAACTTGCCGTCCAGAATGATTAGATATCGAAGCGGTAACCCTGCCCGCGAACAGTGGTAATAACATCATGGGAGTTGGCCGATTGCAGTTTTTTGCGCAGTCGCCCCATTAATACGTCGATGGTATGACTTTCACGCAACTCCGCGTCGGGATACAGTTGCAGCATCAGTGACTCTTTGCTGACTACCTTGCCGTTATTGCGGATAAGCGTTTCAACGATGGTATATTCAAAAGCGGTGAGCTTGACCGGTTCACCATGCACCAGCAATTCGCGACGTGACAGGTCCACTTCAAAGGGCGGCAGACTGATAATTTGAGACGCCAGGCCGCTATTGCGACGCATCAGCGCCTGCATGCGTGCGACGACTTCCTCAATATGAAACGGCTTGGTGACGTAATCATCAGCGCCTGCTTCCAGAACGGCGACTTTTTCCTGCCAGCTTTCCCGAGCGGTGAGAACCAATATCGGCAATTTAACCTGATGCGAACGCCAGCGGCGGATCAGGCTGGTGCCATCTTCTATCGGCAATCCCAAGTCGACAATGGCGATGTCTGGCGCGTGTTCCTGAAGGAAATAATCCGCTTCTTTTGCGTCCGCCGCTGCATCAACCTGGTGTCCCATTTCATTTAACTGGACATTCAGGTGATGGCGTAACAGAACATTATCTTCAATCACAAGAATACGCATGACGGTTTTCCTCGGTCCATTGCCTGCTGAGAACGATCCAAACTTAGTGAATTATCCAAACTTAGAGAACTGTTAACGCGTTGTACAGGTCTTGCTGTGCTGACCGGCGCGTTTACCGTCATTTAGGATAGCCAACGACAAAAATACCTTGTGGATGTAAGGTACGTCAGCATTATCCACAATCGTGCTCAACTGGGGCTAAACGGCGGGGTAGGAAATTAGGTCGGGCGACGGTGATGTCGCCCGAAATGAAGTTAAAGCTCGTCAACCAGTTTGATAGCACGACCGATATAATTAGCCGGTGTTAATGCCTTAAGACGCGTTTTTTCATCATCTGGCAGTGCCAGCCCATCGATAAACGCCTTCATGCCTTCCGCGTCTACACGCTTGCCACGGGTCAGCTCTTTGAGTTTTTCGTAAGGTTTTTCGATACCGTAGCGACGCATTACCGTTTGAATCGGCTCAGCCAGTACTTCCCAGTTGTGATCCAGTTCATCCAGCAGGTGGTCGCGATTGACCTCCAGCTTGCTGATGCCTTTCAGGGAGGCCTGATAAGCGATAACAGCATAACCTACGCCCACGCCGAGATTACGCAGCACCGTTGAATCGGTCAGGTCGCGCTGCCAGCGTGATACCGGCAATTTGCTGGCAAGATGGCCCATTACAGCGTTAGCCAGCCCCAGATTGCCCTCGGAGTTCTCGAAGTCGATCGGGTTCACTTTATGCGGCATGGTAGAAGAGCCGATTTCACCGGCGATGGTTTTCTGTTTGAAATGGTTAAGGGCCACGTAGCCCCACACATCGCGGTCAAAGTCGATCAGAATGGTGTTGAAACGGGCGATGCAATCGAACATTTCAGCGATATAGTCATGCGGTTCGATCTGTGTGGTGTAGGGGTTCCACTGAATCCCCAGTGACGTGACGAAACTTTCGCTGAACTGGTGCCAGTCCACCGCCGGGTAGGCCACCATATGGGCGTTATAGTTCCCGACAGCACCGTTGATTTTGCCCAGAATTTCCACCTGTTGCAGTTGGCGGAATTGACGTTCCATACGGTAGGCAACGTTGGCAAATTCTTTACCGATAGTCGACGGTGTGGCGGGCTGCCCGTGGGTACGGGACAACAGCGGGATATCGCGGTACTGCTGCGCCAGTTGTTTGATGGCATCAATAATATTACGCCAGAACGGCAGCAAGACATCACGACGAGCGGCATCCAGCATCAGGGCGTGAGACAGGTTGTTGATATCTTCAGACGTGCAGGCGAAGTGGATGAACTCATTCACGGCGTGCAGTGCCGGAACCGCTGCTACTTTTTCCTTTAGGAAATACTCCACCGCTTTGACGTCATGGTTGGTCGTACGTTCGATGGTTTTAATGCGCGCGGCGTCTTCTTCGCTAAATTCAGCGACAATCTTGTCAAGGAAAGCGTTTGCGTCGGCATCAAATGCAGGAACTTCCTTGATTTCTGCACAGGCCGCCAGTTTTTGCAGCCAACGTACTTCAACCTGCACACGGAATTTCAGCAAACCGTATTCGCTGAAAATAGTGCGCAACATGCTGACTTTATCGCCGTAGCGTCCATCAATGGGGGAAACGGCGGTCAGTGAGGATAATTCCATCGCAAGCAACTCCTGGGATTGTTTTCAAATAAATAACAGAGATTATCGCCATCCTATCGCATGACGAATCGCGTTTCATGGCAAATAACCGCGCATCGTAACAACAGCGCATAACAAACAGTATCGTCGTCTGATAGCTAGTATCTCATGACGGTGGCTGAACCGGAATAAGCAGCCACCATCAATGACGTGGTGTTTCTGTCAGGGTTAGTGGTGGCAGCGGCTCAACATTTCTTGTGCGTGGCGTACCAGTTTGCTGCGAGAGAACATCAACTGTAGCCGACTGCCGCCCACTTGCTGCCACAATACGGCAGCACGAATCCCTGCCAGCAGTACGGCACGTACCTTAGCCTGAATTTGCGGGCTTTTGAGCACATCTTGCGCGCCGGTTACTTGAATACGCGGGCCCAGTTTACTGATGACATCCACGTAAATACCGGCGAGTACGTTAATAAATGTGTCTGACAGCAGGTCGTAATGTTCCAGTTGTCTGTCCAACTGATTGATGCGGTTGCCTAATTCGTCCAGTGCGGCTCGATTCTTGTTCAACCGACGCTCCAGCACCATCAGGCTAAACGCATAGCGCGATAACTCAGCGCCCAGACCTTCGCGTGACGAGTTGAGGATCCCCAGCAGCGTTTCCAGCCCAATCTTCAAATGGTGTTCCGCATTGCCAAACACGTCCATCGTGCTGGATGGGTTAATGTTCATGATACTTTTCAGCGACGTTTTGAATGCATCCGTATTGCAACTGCCTTGATGCGCGAGTTGCTGCACCAAATAAGCAGACTGGCAGATTCCTGCCATTGCCAGCGTAATGTCATGATAATTTTTAGCCACAATTACTCCTGTCAACATCATCTGGCCGCTGTGTGAGTCCGGAATGGCGATACTGACTGCACGGCCAATTTTCCCCAGAAAAAAAGTCAAAAACTGGCGTACATCTCCAGCTATTTCACTCACACAGCCTAAAAAGGCGATGATCATGCCATAAAAATCAGGATGAACCCAGTATCAACCCGGCAAAACCCAGCACGGGTTGCAAATCGGTCATCCTGACCGTTCTGTACTTCAAAGTTTAGTGTCATGACAACGAAAAAGGTGCCAACGCAGTGTTTTATTTGATGTCATCAGGTGCAGAAGGGAGAGGGAAGGGATGCGTGGCAAAACGCATCAGTGATGTAACAAAAAGGACAGCGAACAGGAAAGAAAACGTGAAATCAGAAGGGAAAAGTCAGGAGAAAACCAGAGAAGCGTTGAAGCTCCTCTGGTCAAATACGGTGTGAACCGGTTATGGCACCATACGCAGGCGTTCTTCGATGATGCCGCCACCAAGGCAGATTTCACCCTGATAGAACACAGCGGACTGACCCGGCGTGACAGCAGCGACCGGTTCGTCAAAGCGGACTTCGATACGGTCTGCATCCAGCGGTGTCAGCAAACAAGGGATATCTGCCTGACGATAGCGGGTTTTTACCGTACAACGTAGCGGTGCGCTCAGCGGCTCGCGGTCAACCCAGTGGAGTTGTTGAGCAATCAAGCCAACGGACATCAGACGGGGGTGCTCATGCCCTTGCGCGACGTACAACACATTACTGGCGACGTCTTTATCAACCACGTACCACGGGTCATCGCCGCCTTCTTTAACGCCACCAATGCCGAGACCTTTGCGTTGACCCAGCGTGTGGTACATCAACCCCTGATGTGCACCCATCACCTTACCGTCGTCTACAGATAAGATAGGGCCGGGTTGGGCTGGCAGGTAACGAGCCAGGAAGTCACGGAACTTGCGCTCGCCAATAAAACAGATGCCGGTCGAGTCTTTTTTCCTGGCGGTTGCCAGGTCCAACTGCTCGGCGATTTTCCGCACTTCGGGTTTTTCCAACTCACCCACCGGGAACAGACTTTGCGCCAATTGCTGGTGACTCAGGGTATAAAGGAAATAGCTCTGGTCTTTGTTGCCGTCCAGACCACGTAATAGACGGCTTTTGCCGTCGATATCCTGACGACGGACATAATGGCCGGTAGCAATGTAGTCGGCACCTAAATCTTCGGCTGCAAACTCCAGGAAGGCTTTGAATTTGATTTCTTTGTTGCACAGGATGTCTGGGTTAGGCGTGCGACCCGCACGGTATTCCGCCAGAAAATGCTCAAACACATTGTCCCAGTATTCAGCGGCGAAATTCACGGTGTGCAGCGTTATGCCTAACTTGTCGCAGACCGCTTGCGCATCGGCCAGGTCGGTGGCGGCGGAGCAATACTCCGTATCGTCATCCTCTTCCCAGTTTTTCATGAACAGGCCTTCCACCTGATACCCTTGCTGCTGCAACAGATAGGCGGATACCGATGAATCAACACCGCCGGACATACCGACAATGACTTTTTTCTGGCTGTTATCTGACATGGACATCTCGCGAACTCAAACTCAGTGAGGTGGTGTAAAGCGTTAAAGCGAAAAACAAGCGCAATAGGTTAACACATTTATCGTGATCACACATTTTCTTGCGCGTCATTGATCTGATAGCGCCGATACCTGAAAACCGGCTTTCAGGTGAAATGGGTTCGCCGCTGGCTAAACGGCGAACCGGAAGATATCAGGCAGGGATGGGAAATGGCCAGTTAAACGCTTCCAGCAGATCCAACGGATAACGCTGACCGCGTTGATAACAATGCAGGCTGGCGGCCACCAATGGCGAGCGTAAACACGATGCCTGAAGAATCTCCTCCGGCTTCAGCCAGTGGCAACAAAGAATATCGCTATCGTGCGGCGTGGTCGGAAGGCGCTCGGGTAGATCAATGGTAAAGCTAAAACGCAGGAAAGGGGTGCTATCTGGCGCGATCCACTGGTGAAGTTGTAGAAAATGTTGTGGCATGGCACGGATGCCGGTTTCTTCGAACAGTTCACGTTGGGCTGCCTGAATCAGCGTTTCGTCCGCTTCCAGGTGGCCTGCTGGTTGGTTCCAGAGCAGACGATGGTTAATTTCTTCTTCCACCACCAAAAAATGGCCTTCTGCCTGTACGACACAAGCCACAGTTACGTGCGGTTTAAACATGATCAATCTCCTTCCAGTCTCCGGGGAGTAATCCATCAAGAGTGAGGTTAGCCATACTGTAGCGAATCAAACGTAGCGTCGGATAGCCGATATGCGCCGTCATTCGTCTTACCTGGCGGTTACGCCCTTCGTAGAGTGTGATTTTTAGCCAGCTCACCGGAATGTTTTTGCGTTCGCGGATAGGCGGCTGGCGTGGCCATAGCCAGACAGGTTCGTCCACACGTTCAGCGCCAGCGGGTAGTGTCGGGCCATCGTTTAACACCAAACCGGTGCGAAAAGCACGCAACGCGTCTTCATCGGGAATCCCTTCGACCTGGGCATAGTAAATTTTGGGTGCTTGCTTGCCGGGTTGGGTCAGGCGTGCTTGCAATTTGCCGTCATTAGTCAGGATGAGCAGGCCTTCGCTGTCGCGGTCTAATCGCCCGGCGGCGTAGATATCGCGAAAGGGAACGTAGTCTTTTAGCGTGGCGCGGCCGCCCTCGTCGGTAAACTGAGAAAGCACATCGAACGGTTTATTAAGCAAGACGATGCGCCTTTGGGTAACGACCGCAGGCTCATTTTTTTTTGGTCGAGAGCTGAATCGTTTAAGTTGGTGATTTCTAACAGGGAATTTATTCATCTTATTACTGGCTGTGAATGACAAAAACATTATACTCGAAATGGTTTGTGATTGGCTCAGGCTAAATATTCAAGTAGTATTGACACGCATCTTACAAGTCATTAACAAAATGGCGCTCGAAGGAGAGGTTAATGGAAAGTAAAGTAGTTGTACCGGCAGAAGGGCAGAAAATCACGGTTGACGCCCAGGGTAAACTGGTCGTGCCTGCTAATCCGATCATTCCGTTCATCGAAGGTGACGGTATCGGTGTTGATGTTACGCCAGCCATGATTAACGTTGTCGATGCCGCGGTAAACAAAGCCTATCAGGGTAAGCGCAAAATTTCCTGGATGGAAATTTACACCGGTGAGAAATCCACCCAGGTGTATGGTCAAGATGTTTGGTTGCCAGATGAAACGCTGGATCTGATCCGCGAATATCGCGTTGCTATCAAAGGGCCGCTGACTACGCCGGTAGGTGGCGGTATCCGTTCTTTAAACGTGGCACTGCGTCAGCAACTGGATCTGTATGTCTGTCTGCGTCCGGTTCGTTATTATGAAGGTACGCCGAGCCCGGTGAAACAACCCGAACTGACTGACATGGTCATCTTCCGTGAAAACGCTGAAGACATTTATGCCGGCATCGAGTGGAAAGCCGGTACACTGGAAGCGGACAAAGTCATCAAGTTCCTGCAAGACGAAATGGGTGTGAAGAAAATCCGTTTCCCGCAGCAGTGTGGTATCGGTATAAAACCGTGTTCCGAAGCCGGGACCAAGCGTCTGGTTCGTGCTGCCATTGAATACGCTATCACCAATGATCGCGATTCTGTCACGCTGGTGCACAAAGGCAACATCATGAAGTTCACCGAAGGCGCGTTCAAAGACTGGGGTTACCAACTGGCTCGCGAAGAATTCGGCGGCGAATTGATCGACGGTGGGCCGTGGGTGAAAATCAAGAACCCGAAAACCGGCAAAGACATCATTGTTAAAGATGTGATTGCTGATGCCTTCCTGCAGCAGATCCTGTTGCGTCCGGCAGAATACGACGTTATCGCCTGTATGAACCTTAACGGTGACTACATTTCTGATGCGCTGGCAGCTCAGGTTGGCGGGATCGGTATCGCTCCAGGGGCTAACATTGGTGACGAATGTGCACTGTTTGAAGCCACCCACGGTACGGCGCCGAAGTATGCCGGTCAGGATAAAGTGAACCCTGGTTCCGTGATTCTGTCTGCTGAAATGATGCTGCGCCACCTGCAGTGGTTTGAAGCGGCTGACCTGATCGTGAAAGGGATGGAAGGCGCTATCAGGAACAAGACGGTCACCTATGACTTCGAACGTCTGATGGAAGGCGCTACGCTGCGTAAATGTAGCGAGTTCGCTCAGGATATCATCAGCAACATGTAATCTGATGGCGACATCAAGTCAAACCTCACGGCGGCCTGGCTTCCGTGAGGTTTTTTTATCTCTGGCTACGTACGATTCGTGCGGCAAATCTGATGTATCCTCTCTATATACTTACTAATTTTATGGTTGTTCCCTCGCGTTTTTTCCTCCTTTGCTTTTTTGTGCTATCAATTTTGAACCATCACTTTACGTTCTCTTCTCGTTTTTGATGCTTTTTATCCACATTTATCGCCGAGTTTTGATTGTTATAACGCCAGAGGGTGAATAGTGCTTTGTTTCGTTGCTCATTTTGGCATCGAATCAGAATAGAAACTGAGGTTGATATATCATCAGTAGGCTAATTGTTATTTTGATTTTGTACGCCGATTCCCTTAAAGAAAAAGTCTTTTCCAGTATTTAACCGTTCGGAGAGAAAATATCCGGTGATTGGTTGGCTATGAAAAGTTACCGACAATAACATTTTATAGCGATAAGTTATCAAGTTCTGATTGATGATTGGGAATAACGATCTATTAGGATAATTAACCACTTGCGTTTATCGCTATTTTTATTAAAAACAGAGAATCTCAGAAAATGTTGAAAACAGGGTCTTCCTCCTCGTCTGCATTTTGCTATTCTGTTGGCGCTGCCCGATAATTTGCATGAACGATGTGCTCCCTGGTGTGGGGAAGAGACAGAGCAAAGAGGGATAGTAGCCAGTTATCGTTTTAAATTTAATCGAAAGATATCGATGGATTTTATTCGTCGATGATTTTTTTTGCGTGAAAAGTTACGGTAAGTGCCGTCGCGGCAACAGGCTACAATTTTTTCTGACAGAAAAAACAATGGATAATGTGAGGGGAACCCCCATGAGTCGAGCCCCAGCAAATAAAGATGAGACAAGCCGACTTGCGGCATTAAGAGAGTACGGCATTAGCAAGCCGCTGTCTGATCCTGGTTTTGATAATCTTATCAATTTGGCGGCTAACGTTTTTAACGTACCTATCGTGTTGATTTCGCTGGTAGAGGAAGAGCGACAGCTGTTCGCTGCCAGCATTGGTATGCCGATATGCGAGACCTCCAGAGACGAGTCCTTCTGTGCTCATGCGATTCTCAAAAAACGGATCATGGTGATCCCCGATACGCGTAAAGACCCCCGCTTCAAAGATAACCCGCTGGTCACTGGCGAACCGCACATCCGTTTTTATGCCGGTATTCCACTGCGAACACCTGGCGGTTTTCCTATCGGCGTGCTGTGCATCATCGACAATAAACCCCGTTCTTCTCTTAGCGCCCGTGATGCGCATAACTTGCAGGATTTTGCTGCGCTGGTGATGGACAAGCTGGAAATGCGGCGGTTGGATTTGGCGCGCCGGGCTAGTCAGGCACGCTTTGAGAGCATTGCCGAGTCGTCTCCGGACGCCATCCTGTGCGTCAACGACAGAGGGACTATCACCTTCTGGAATGAATCTGCGGAAAAAATGCTGGAATACAACCGCGATCAGATTATCGGCGAGCACATCAGCATCATCGTTCCGGATATGTTTGTTGTGCAGTTGCACCATCTGGCGACGGACAAAACCGCAATTTTTAAAGGCAGTTCAATTGAGCTGGAAACCCGCGCGCTGTCTGGCTCGTTGATATCCACCGAGCTGACGGTGTCCATGTGGCGGGATGGTAACCAGACGCGTTATGGCATCATTCTGCGCGATATGACGGAAAGGCAGCGTTACGAGGAGCGGCTCTTTTTGCAGGCGCACCGTGATCCGCTTACCGGTCTGGCAAATCGAACCTTGCTGACGTCCACGCTGGATCAGGTGCTAAAAAACGGTGAACCTGCCGCCATCATGATTATTGATCTGGATGGCTTTAAAGATATCAATGACAGCCTCGGTCATGCCAGCGGTGACGAAATTTTGGCCAGTGTGGCCAGAAGACTGCAGGACAACGCTCATTCCGGCGATCTGGTTGCCCGCATGGGGGGGGACGAGTTCGCAATATTGTTGCCAAATCAGAGCGATGAAGAGCTGGTTGCGAGACTGGCGGAAAAAATCATTCATGATATTTCGCAAGCCGTTCCCGTTGATGACAAACAAATCAACACGAGCGCCAGTATTGGGCTAGTCATGTACCCGGCGCATGGAACTACTGTGCAGGACTTGCTAACCAGCGCCGATCTGGCGCTGTATCAGGCGAAGGCTGACGGGCGAAACTGCTATCGCTTCTTTACCCGGGAGTTGAGGGAAGTCTTTCAGGCACGTCATGCCTTTCAACTGGAGTTCATCCGGGCGTATGAGCAGGAAGAGTTTGAGGTGTTCTATCAACCTCAGGTCAATCTGGTCAATAACCAGATTGTAGGGGCTGAGGCGTTGCTACGCTGGCGTCATCCCTATAAAGGATTGCTGGGCCCGGCGGCGTTTATGTCAGCACTGGAGCGCGGCCCCTGGGCAGAGCGTATTGGCGATTGGGTTGTGCGTTCAGCCTGTCAACAGGCCTCCGACTGGTGTAAGGCCGGGGCAAAAAATTTCCGGATCAGCATCAATTTGTTTGCAGCGCAGTTCCGCTCAGGCATGCTGGCGCAAAAAATCAGAGATGTGCTGGCGCAAACCGGCTTGAAACCCAGTTCGCTGGAGCTGGAAATTACAGAGAACATCATATTGCGACATGACGAAAATATGATGAAGCCGCTCAATGAGCTGCGTAACAGCGGTATTGGTATCGCGTTTGACGACTATGGGACGGGTTATGCGTCACTCAGTATGTTGAAACATTACCCGGTTACCCGGCTTAAAATCGATCAGACCTTCGTGCGCGCCATGTGCGAGTCAGCACCCGACGCGGCGATTGTCCGCGCTATTCTGTATCTAGGTAAAAGTTTTGGTCTGGATGTGATTGCCGAAGGCGTGGAAACCCAGGACCAGTGTGAAAGATTGCTTAATAAAGGGTGTGAGCAGGCTCAAGGGTATCTGTTTGGTCGGCCGATGCCAGCAGCAGAGTTCGAGAAATTGCTCGACCTGGAGGATACGCCTCTGGGTTGATGCTTCCCCAGTCGATGTAGCCGCGTCGGTCCGTCAGCGAATGGCGGATAAAGCCGGGGCATTTTTTGTCATCAGTGCGGAGCAGTGTGAAAACGGCAGACAGTTTCTGTATTGCTGCCATTAATCATGCCGTTTTAGCATCGATGGTTGGGCTAGAGCGATAGGATGGTGCGGTGGTTAGCCTTGATACAGTGAACACGCCTCCATTATTACATTCGTTATATTTACTTACACCCCGTTTGTGGGTCAGTTAGATACACACCTGATTCCGGATTGCACACAAACTGTACGTCCTGCTAGTTGTCCTTTCAATATAGCGTTCAGAGATAACCCGTGCTCTGAGCATCTGATCCCCTAGTTTTACCCGAATTACGCATAAACAAAAGTGTAAAGTTATGTTAATTTGGTAACATAAAGGTTATGGATGCTTGAAAATGATAGCGCAGCCCATACGATGTGGTTGTTGCAAACACTTTTGTTGCTTTTGCTGAAAGAGGAAATCTTAATCATATGATGCGTATTGCGCTTTTCCTGCTCACCAACCTGGCGGTGATGGTGGTATTCGGGCTGGTACTCAGTCTGACGGGAGTCCAGCACAACAGCATGGCGGGTTTGATTATCATGGCTGGTGTGTTTGGTTTCGGCGGGTCGATTGTTTCGCTGCTGATGTCTAAATGGATGGCGCTGCGCTCCGTCGGCGGTGAGGTGATTGAACAGCCACGTGATGAAACCGAACGCTGGTTACTGGATACCGTGCGGATGCAGTCTCAGCAGGTGGGTATCGCCATGCCACAGGTTGCTATCTATCATGCTCCTGATATCAATGCATTTGCGACAGGCGCCCGTCGCGATAGCTCGCTAGTCGCGGTGAGCACTGGACTATTGCAGAATATGAGCCGTGACGAAGCCGAAGCGGTTATTGCTCATGAGATCAGTCACATCGCTAACGGTGACATGGTTACGATGACGTTGGTACAAGGGGTAGTGAATACCTTCGTTATTTTTATCTCCCGCATTATTGCGCAAATTGTTACCGGTTTTCTTTCCGGCAACCGTGACGATGGTGAAGAGAGTGGTAACGGTAACCCGCTGGTTTACATGGCGGTTTCCATGGTGCTGGAACTGGTATTTGGTATTTTGGCCAGCATCATCACCATGTGGTTCTCCCGCTACCGTGAATTCCATGCTGATGCTGGTTCGGCGAAACTGGTTGGCCGCGAGAAGATGATTGCTGCGTTACAGCGTCTGAAAACCAGCTATGAGCCGCAGGAAGCCGGTAGCATGATGGCGTTCTGCATCAACGGCAAGTCTAAGTCTCTTAGCGAGTTGTTCATGTCGCATCCGCCGCTGGACAAACGTATTGAGGCGCTGCGCGCGGGTGAGTATCTCAAGTAATCCTTGCGCAGTAATCAATCTGCCAGTGTTCAATGAGATGGTTTTATGTGCAAAGGCCCTGCGGGGCCTTTGTTTTTTCTGGTAGTCAGTCTGCTATACCACAGCCTTATCCGATTCCCTGTCTGGCAAAATAATCTTGTGCAAACGCAAACAGTCAGTGAAAAGCGAAAGAATGTTTTATAAAATAAAACCATGATCACGGAAAAGTGAAACATTGTTTCTACAATACCGGTATAACAAGGCGATTTGCCGGAGTGACAGGTTCTTTCACCTGGCGGCGTCTGATTTTTCACGATAAGCGCTAAGGATTTACGGATGGCCAAAGGTAAAAAGCTTTCTTTTACGTTCCATACCTACCAGGACTCAGTCACCGGCACCGAAGTGGTGCGTCTCACCCCTCCCGATGTTATCTGTCACCGCAACTACTTCTACCAGAAGTGTTTTTCCAATGATGGTAGCAAACTGCTGTTTGGCGGAGCATTTGATGGGCCGTGGAACTATTACTTGTTAGACCTGAAAACCCAGCAGGCGACTCAACTGACCGAAGGTACTGGCGACAATACCTTTGGCGGCTTCCTGTCTCCGAACGATGACGCACTTTATTATGTGAAGAATGTCCGCAACCTGATGCGCGTTGATCTTAATACACTGGAAGAAACCAATATCTATCAGGTACCGGATGACTGGGTCGGATACGGTACCTGGGTCGCCAACTCTGACTGCACCAAGATGGTGGGGATCGAGATCAAAAAAGAAGACTGGAAACCGTTGACCGACTGGAAAAAATTCCAGGAGTTCTATTTTACCAACCCGTGTTGCCGTCTCATTCGTATCGATCTCAAAACTGGTGAAGCCACGACCATTTTGCAGGAAAAACAATGGCTGGGTCACCCGATTTACCGTCCTGGCGACGATAATACGGTCGCGTTCTGTCATGAAGGCCCGCATGATCTGGTGGATGCCCGCATGTGGTTTATCAACGAAGATGGCACCAACATGCGCAAAGTGAAAGAGCATGCTCCGGGCGAAAGCTGTACGCATGAATTCTGGGTGCCAAATGGCTCTGCGCTAGCTTATGTTTCTTATCTGAAAGGCAGCACTAACCGCTTTATTTGCAGTGTTGACCCCGTTACGCTGGAAAACCGTCAACTGACAGAAATGCCGCCGTGCTCGCATCTGATGAGTAACTATGATGGCACGTTAATGGTGGGTGATGGCTGCAACGCCCCGGTAGACGTGAAAGATGATGGTGGCTACAAGATTGAAAACGATCCTTTCCTGTATGTGTTCAACATGAAGACCGGGAAACATTTCCAGGTTGCTCAGCACAATACGTCATGGGAAGTGCTGGAAGGCGATCGCCAGGTTACGCACCCGCATCCATCATTTACACCAGACGATAAACATATTCTGTTTACGTCGGATGTCGATGGTAAACCGGCGCTCTATCTGGCCAAAGTGCCTGATTCTGTCTGGCACTAACAGCACCTGCAACCGTGCCCATCGAGGGCGCGGTTTTTTTTCGCTTTACAATAAGATTATTAATCCGGCAGTACTATTGCAGTGAGCAATATTTAATCATGTTGTCTGTTATAGTAATGCCTGATTGCCATATTCAGAGCGTTCCCTTTATACTAAAACAAGTGTTCTATTTTTTTTAAAACAAAAATACTGAGTAGGGTAACCAAAAAAATGGCTATTGCAGATTTAGATAAACAACCCGATTCCGTGTCGTCAGTCTTAAAGGTTTTTGGTATTTTGCAGGCATTAGGCGAAGAGCGTGAAATTGGCATCACTGAACTATCACAACGTGTGATGATGTCTAAAAGTACGGTTTATCGGTTCCTGCAGACGATGAAATCTCTGGGATATGTTGCTCAGGAAGGTGAGTCAGAGAAATATTCGCTGACGCTGAAATTGTTCGAACTGGGTGCTAAAGCATTACAGAATGTGGACTTGATTCGCAGTGCGGATATTCAAATGCGTGAATTGTCGGCATTAACACGCGAAACTATCCACCTTGGTGCGCTGGATGAAGACAGTATTGTCTATATCCATAAAATTGATTCTATGTATAACCTGCGCATGTATTCTCGTATTGGCCGCCGTAACCCGCTGCACAGTACCGCGATTGGTAAGGTATTATTGGCCTGGCGCGATCGTGAAGAGGTGAAAGGCATTCTGTCACATGTCGAGTTCAAACGTAGCACTGTGCACACCATCGGTAGTACGGAAGAACTGTTGCCACAACTTGATCTGGTTCGCCAGCAAGGCTTCGGCGAAGACAACGAAGAGCAGGAAGAAGGGCTGCGTTGTATCGCTGTTCCGGTCTTTGATCGTTTTGGTGTAGTGATTGCCGGTCTGAGTATTTCTTTCCCGACGATCCGTTTTTCAGAAGATAACAAGCATGAGTATGTGGCGATGTTACATACCGCAGCACGCAATATTTCTGATCAAATGGGTTATCACGATTACCCGTTCTGAGAGGGGTGTGTGCATTACCGCTCTCTGGCAATTAGCCTGTCTCAGTGACAGGCTTTTTATGGGCAGAAGCTGCTTTTCAGCCGGGGAATTACGGTATGACTGTCGAATTGTCTGGCGGCACAGTGCTAGAATGCGCGCCTGAGTCAGGTTATGTAACAGGTTTTAGACATGAGTAGTTTTGCTTCAGACATGCTGGAAGTGGTTTTTGTTGCATTGATTGTACTGCTGGTGATCCTGGTGTGGTTCTTTATCAACCGCGCCAGCGTACGGGCCAATGAGCAGATAAGATTGTTGCATGAGATTGTTGAACAGCAGCAACAACAAATCGCGCTACTGCAAGCGCTAGTACCGGTAACGGCAACAGAGCCACAAAGCGTAGAACCAGTAACGGAACAGCCAGTATTGCCTGAAACTAAAGAAAGCGAAGTGGACACCTTGTTCAAGGACATGATCCCTGAGCGGTGATCGTTTGATGTGTAGCGATATACAGCCGAACGGACTCAATACGTCTACATTCTTTGGTGTTTTATCGATTATCTGCCGCCTGTTTTGGCCCAACGGGTGGCATCGCCCGGAGCATGGTGCTACTCTACGCCGTCGGGCTATTATTGGCGTATCTTGCTGACCCGCTATACCGTGCGGCAGCCATCACCATGTTACCTGTCAACAGGATGGGACTGATTTAACAATTGTGGGTTAAATCCTTTCTCTCCAACTTTCTATATATCAAACACAATTATCTTTTGTATGTGGGCTTTCGTGTGGCTCACCACTGCAAATAAGGGAATTTACATGCCTGTTATTACGCTTCCTGACGGCAGTCAGCGTCATTATGACCATGCCGTTTCTCCTCTTGATGTCGCGTTGGATATCGGTCCTGGCCTGGCGAAGGCTTGTATTGCCGGTCGTGTTAATGGTGAATTGGTTGATGCTGTCGATGTGATTGAATCTGACGCACAACTGGCCATCATCACCGCCAAAGATGAAGAGGGGATGGAAATCATTCGCCATTCCTGTGCGCACTTGCTGGGACATGCTATCAAGCAATTGTGGCCAGATACCAAAATGGCAATTGGTCCGGTCATCGACAACGGTTTTTACTATGACGTTGATCTGGAACATACGCTGACACAGGAAGACCTGGAACAGCTTGAAAAGCGGATGCATGAGCTGGCCGGCAAAGACTACGACGTTATTAAGAAAAAAGTCAGTTGGCAGGAAGCGCGTGATACGTTTGTGGCGCGTGGCGAAAGCTATAAAGTGGCGATTCTTGATGAGAATATCAGCCATGATGATCGCCCAGGGCTGTACCATCATGAAGAATATATCGATATGTGCCGTGGCCCGCATGTACCGAATATGCGTTTCTGTCACCACTTTAAATTGCAGAAAACCTCCGGTGCCTACTGGCGCGGTGACAGCAAAAATAAAATGCTGCAGCGTATTTATGGTACCGCCTGGGCGGATAAGAAACAGTTAAGTGCTTACCTGCAACGCCTTGAAGAAGCTGCCAAACGTGACCACCGCAAAATTGGTAAGCAGCTAGACCTGTATCATATGCAGGAAGAAGCGCCGGGTATGGTATTCTGGCACAACGATGGCTGGACGATTTTCCGTGAACTGGAAGCCTTTGTGCGCATGAAGCTCAAAGAATACCAGTATCAGGAAGTCAAAGGTCCGTTCATGATGGACCGTGTGCTGTGGGAAAAAACCGGGCACTGGGAAAACTATAAAGAAGCCATGTTCACGACTTCGTCTGAAAACCGTGAATATTGTGTCAAACCGATGAACTGCCCAGGCCATGTACAGATCTTCAATCAGGGGCTGAAATCCTACCGTGACCTGCCGTTGCGTATGGCGGAGTTCGGCAGTTGCCACCGTAATGAGCCGTCAGGTTCCCTGCATGGTTTGATGCGTGTACGCGGCTTTACGCAGGATGACGCCCATATCTTCTGTACCGAAGAGCAGGTGCGTGACGAGGTAAACAGCTGCATCAAGATGGTCTACGACATGTACAGCACCTTCGGTTTCGAGAAAATCGTGGTGAAACTGTCAACGCGTCCTGAAAAACGTATCGGCAGTGATGACATGTGGGACCGGGCTGAAGAAGACCTTGCTGCGGCATTGACTGAGAACGCCATTCCGTTTGAGTATCAACCGGGTGAGGGTGCGTTCTACGGTCCGAAAATCGAATTTACGTTGCATGACTGTCTGGATCGCGCCTGGCAGTGCGGTACGGTACAGTTGGACTTCTCGTTGCCAGGCCGTCTGAGTGCATCCTATGTCGGCGAAAACAACGAGCGTCAGGTCCCTGTCATGATTCATCGGGCTATTCTCGGGTCGATGGAGCGTTTTATCGGGATTTTGACCGAAGAGTTTGCCGGTTTCTTCCCGACCTGGTTGGCACCGGTTCAGGCTGTTATCATGAATATTACGGATAGCCAGTCTGATTATGTCAGCGAATTGACAAGAAAATTGCAGGATGCGGGCATTCGCGTTAAAGCGGACTTGAGAAATGAGAAGATAGGCTTTAAAATCCGCGAGCACACTTTACGGCGTGTTCCCTATATGCTTGTTTGTGGCGATAAAGAGGTGGAAGCAGGAAAAGTTGCTGTTCGCACCCGCCGCGGCAAAGATCTGGGAAGTTTGGACGTCAGTGAAGTAATCACGAAGCTGCAAGAAGAGATTCGCAGCCGTAGTCTTCATCAGTTGGAGGAATAAGGTATTAAAGGCGGAAAACGAGTTCAACCGGCGCGTCCTAATCGCATCAACAGAGAAATTCGCGCACAAGAGGTACGTCTGACGGGCGTTGATGGCGAACAAATTGGTATTGTTAGCCTGAATGAAGCGTTAGAGAAAGCTGAGGAAGCAGGTGTTGATTTAGTTGAAATCAGCCCGAACGCCGAACCGCCGGTTTGCCGAATCATGGATTACGGCAAGTTCCTTTACGAGAAGAGTAAGGCCACTAAAGAACAGAAGAAGAAGCAAAAAGTTATTCAGGTCAAGGAAATTAAATTCCGGCCTGGTACCGATGATGGCGACTATCAGGTCAAACTACGCAACCTGGTTCGCTTTCTGGAAGATGGTGATAAAGCCAAGATCACACTGCGTTTCCGCGGTCGTGAAATGGCGCACCAACAGATCGGTATCGAAATGCTTAACCGCATTCGTGATGATCTGAATGAATTATCTGTCGTCGAGTCGTTCCCAAGCAAGATCGAAGGGCGTCAGATGATTATGGTGCTGGCACCGAAGAAGAAACAGTAAGGCATTCAAGTAACAACGTCCGCGCTGCCTTCGCGTAGCGCGGTTTTTGTTCGCCTTATCTGATTCATTGTTTAACAATGCGAAGTGGAAATAACAATGCCAAAGATTAAAACTGTACGTGGCGCCGCTAAACGCTTCAAAAAAACCGCCAGCGGTGGTTTCAAGCGTAAGCATGCTAACCTGCGTCATATTCTGACCAAAAAAGCGACCAAACGTAAGCGTCACCTGCGTCCGAAAGCCATGGTTTCCAAAGGCGATCTGGGCCTGGTTGTAGCATGTCTGCCTTACGCATAAGTAACTTTTTTTAACTCAGAATTAAGACTTTAGGAGAGAGCATATGGCTCGCGTAAAACGTGGTGTGGTTGCTCGCGCACGTCACAAAAAGATCCTGAAACAAGCGAAAGGTTACTACGGTGCCCGTTCGCGCGTTTATCGTGTTGCCTTCCAGGCAGTAATCAAAGCTGGTCAGTACGCTTACCGTGACCGTCGTCAGCGTAAGCGTCAGTTCCGCCAGCTGTGGATTGCACGTATCAATGCAGCAGCCCGCCAGAATGGCTTGTCTTACAGCAAATTCATCAATGGCCTGAAAAAAGCCTCTGTTGAAATCGACCGTAAGATTCTGGCTGACATCGCCGTATTCGACAAAGTGGCTTTCAGCGCACTGGTTGAAAAAGCGAAATCAGCTCTGGCGTAAGTCAGATGGAAGAGGGAGCTTGTCTCCCTCTTTTCGTCTCTGCCGCCGTGAAAAAAGCTGACAATGTTCCATTATCGTGGATGAAAGACTTTCAGAACGAGTGAAATTGGTATATTGTCAACGGGTTAGACAGTAATAGCCCATCAACGATGACAGCAAAAGGTAACGCAAGTATGAACACTGCTATTTTCCGTTTCTTTTTTTACTTTAGCGCCTGAACGTCGGGGGCTTTGCGCGTAAGAAGAGAAACGAAAAGTAGCGCCTAAGCCTCCTCCGTGGAGGCTTTTTTATTGGTTCGGATTTCTTGATTCGTAGTCATAATTCGTAGCCATAGTTACGTTTGGCGCACTGAAAACCGTATCTTTCCAATCATGATTGTCGGCCATACAGGCAGAAGAAGAGGAATGCAATGCAACATCTCGCAGAACTGGTTGCTAAAGCCAGAGCAGCCATAGAACAGGCTGGAGACGTCGCCGCACTGGAAAATGTGCGCGTCGAGTTTCTGGGCAAAAAAGGTCACTTAACCCTTCAGATGACCTCGCTGCGCGAGCTGCCTGCTGAAGAACGTCCTGCCGCAGGCGCGGTGATCAATCAGGCGAAGCAGGAAGTACAGGACGCGCTGAATGCGCGTAAGCAAACGCTGGAAAATGCTGAGCTGAATGCTCGTCTGGCCGCGGAAACCATCGATGTCTCACTGCCTGGTCGGACGATGGAAAACGGTGGTCTGCATCCGATTACCCGCACGATTGATCGCATTGAAACCTTCTTTGGCGAGTTGGGATTTGCCGTGGCATCAGGCCCGGAAATCGAAGACGACTATCATAACTTCGATGCATTGAATATTCCCGGACATCACCCGGCGCGCGCTGACCATGACACGTTCTGGTTCGATGCGACCCGTCTGCTGCGTACACAGACATCCGGTGTACAGATTCGTACGATGAAGAAACAGCAGCCGCCGATTCGCATTATCGCACCGGGGCGTGTCTACCGTAACGATTACGATCAGACACACACACCGATGTTCCACCAGATGGAAGGGCTGATCGTGGATAAAAACATCAGCTTCACCAATCTGAAGGGAACGCTGCATGATTTTCTGCGCAACTTCTTTGAGGAAGATTTACAGGTGCGTTTCCGCCCGTCCTACTTCCCGTTTACCGAACCCTCCGCCGAAGTGGATGTGATGGGCAAGAATGGCAAATGGCTCGAAGTACTGGGCTGCGGCATGGTGCATCCAAATGTGTTGCGTAATGTCGGCATCGACCCGGAAGTGTATTCCGGCTTTGCATTCGGTATGGGGATGGAACGTCTGACCATGCTGCGCTACGGCGTGACGGATTTGCGCGCCTTCTTCGAAAACGATTTACGCTTCCTCAAACAGTTTAAATAAGGCAGGAATATCAAGATGAAATTCAGTGAACTCTGGTTACGGGAATGGGTTAACCCAGCTATCAGCAGCGATGCCTTATCTGAACAAATCACGATGGCAGGCCTGGAAGTGGATGGCATCGAGCCGGTCGCGGGGGCTTTCCATGGTGTGGTCGTCGGGGAAGTCGTGGAATGTGCACAGCATCCCAATGCGGACAAACTGCGTGTCACTAAGGTGAATGTTGGCGGTGAGCGCTTGCTGGATATCGTTTGTGGTGCGCCGAATTGCCGTCAAGGGCTCAAGGTGGCGGTAGCCACGGTGGGCGCAGTATTGCCGGGTGATTTCAAAATCAAGGCTGCCAAACTGCGTGGCGAGCCGTCTGAGGGAATGCTGTGTTCTTTCTCCGAACTGGGCATTTCCGAGGATCATAGTGGCATTATCGAACTGCCGTCTGATGCGCCGTTGGGTACTGACATCCGCGAATATCTGAAACTGGATGACCATACCATTGAGATCAGCGTAACCCCTAACCGTGCCGACTGTCTGGGCATTTTGGGGGTGGCGCGTGACGTTGCAGTATTAAATGCGATGGAACTGACTACGCCGACGACTGAACCGGTGCCTGCTACGATTACCGATCAATTCCCGATTCAGGTTGAAGCGAGTGACGCCTGCCCGCGTTATTTGGGGCGAGTGGTCAAAGGTATCAATGTGAAAGCGGCTACGCCGTTGTGGATGCGTGAAAAACTGCGCCGCTGTGGTATCCGCTCCATCGATCCGGTGGTGGATGTCACTAACTATGTCTTGCTGGAACTCGGTCAGCCGATGCATGCGTTTGACCTTAATCGCCTGGAAGGCGGTATTGTGGTTCGCATGGCGAAAGAAGGGGAAACTCTGCGCCTGCTGGACGGCACTGACGCTACCCTGAGCGCGGATACACTGGTGATTGCCGATCATCAAAAAGCGCTGGCGATGGGTGGGATTTTCGGTGGTGAACATTCTGGCGTAAATGGTGACACGCAAGATGTGCTGCTGGAATGCGCCTATTTTAATCCGCTGTCGATTACAGGGCGTGCCCGCCGTTATGGTCTGCATACGGATGCATCACATCGCTATGAGCGTGGTGTGGATCCGGCATTGCAGTATCAGGCAATCGAGCGTGCGACGCGTCTGCTACTGGATATTTGCGGCGGTGACGCTGGCCCGGTCGTGGATGTGACCAGTGAGAAAGATTTACCGGCACGCGCGACCATTACGCTGCGCCGCGAAAAGCTGGATCGGTTGATTGGTCATGTGATTTCCGATGAGAAAGTCAGCGATATTCTTAACCGTCTGGGTTGTCAGGTGACGAAAACCGCGGATGGCTGGCAGGCGGTTGCGCCGAGCTGGCGTTTCGATATGGCTATCGAGGAAGATTTGGTGGAAGAAGTAGCGCGTATTTACGGCTACAACAACATTCCGAATATTCCTACTCAAGCGCCGCTGAAGATGACGCAACATCGCGAGGCGAGTCTGACGCTTAAGCGTGTGAGAACGTTGTTGGTGGATCGCGGTTTTCAGGAAGCGATCACCTACAGCTTCGTTGACCCTAAAATTCAGTCGCTGATTCATCCCGGTGAAGAGGCGTTGATTCTGCCGAGCCCGATTTCGGTAGAAATGTCCGCTATGCGCCTGTCTCTGTGGAGTGGGTTGTTGGGAGCGGTGGTGTATAACCAGAACCGTCAACAAAGCCGTCTGCGTGTGTTTGAGAGCGGTTTACGCTTTGTTCCAGACCAGAGTGCCGATTTGGGCGTGCGTCAGGAAACTATGCTGGCAGGGGTTATCACAGGGACTCGCTACGAAGAGCATTGGGATCTGGCACGTCAGACCGTTGACTTCTATGATTTGAAAGGCGATTTGGAAGCGGTATTGGCATTGACTGGGAAACTGTCTGCGATTGAGTTTCGCGCAGAGAGCCACTCAGCATTGCACCCAGGGCAGAGCGCGGCTATTTATCTGGCTGGCGAGCGTATCGGTTATATCGGTGTTGTTCATCCGGAACTGGAGCGCAAGCTGGACTTGAACGGTCGTACCGTGGTGTTTGAAGTGCTGTGGGATAAGCTCGCTGATCGTGTGGTGCCAGAGGCGGCGGACATTTCTCGTTTCCCGGCAAACCGTCGTGATATCGCTGTAGTAGTGGCTGAAAGCGTGCCTGCTGGCGATGTTTTGAACGAGTGCAAGAAAGTTGGCGCAAATCAGTTAGTTGGCGTAAACTTATTTGACGTGTACCGGGGCAAGGGCGTAGCGGAAGGGTATAAGAGTCTTGCTATCAGTCTGGTATTGCAGGATACCGCTCGTACACTGGCAGAAGAGGAAATTGCCGCTACCGTTGCGCAATGTGTAGCAGCACTAAAACAGCGATTCCAAGCATCCTTGAGGGATTAACCTATGGCGCTTACTAAAGCTGAAATGTCTGAATACCTGTTTGAAAAGCTTGGGCTCAGCAAACGGGATGCCAAAGAGCTCGTCGAGTTGTTTTTCGAAGAAGTCCGGCGCGCTCTGGAAAATGGTGAGCAGGTTAAGTTGTCGGGGTTTGGCAACTTTGATTTGCGGGACAAGAACCAGCGCCCGGGACGTAACCCAAAAACCGGCGAAGATATTCCGATTACGGCGCGTCGGGTCGTTACGTTCCGTCCAGGGCAGAAATTAAAGAGCAGAGTGGAAAACGCGTCACCCAAAGAGTCCTGATTTGACAAAAAGGCCGCATTAGCGGCCTTTTCCTTTTACAGAATCGTCTGAAAATGTAGTAGTCGATTCAGGCCTTTTTACTACTTGAGCTGAACTATTAACGCTGAACGACTTTTCGCAGAACTATTTGCGCGGGCGTTGCGGCGCAGCAGGCGCAGGTCTGCGGTCATCTAACAGATGTCGGATGGCCAGTATCGGATGGTGCAACAGCATTCTTGGCCCGGCCCACCGCATGACAACCTTGATTTCCTCTCGTTTCGCAGGCTGATAGCAATGGATCGGACACTGCTTGCAGGCGGGTTTATTTTCCCCGTAGTAACATTTTTTTAGCCGGTTTAAGGCGTAGTCCTGCAGCCTGACATAATACTCCGTATCATCGGCAGGGGCTGGAAAGGTACGTTCATACAACGTGATCATTGCCTGAATGGTACGGATTTCCCGTTGAATGCGTTTGCCGGAGGAAGAAGACATCGCTGCGCTCCCATGGTGACCATTAAGTTGCATAATAAATGCATTTTAATCGAGAAACACAATCTTGTCGCCGCTTAAGGTGCTCCACGTGTCGCCAGCCAGGACAACAATGACCCCAATGTCACCATGATAACGCCTTGCCAGAACGTCACCGAAGGGGTGGTTTGTAGCCATAGCGCCGCCATCAGCGTCGTCAGTACCGGGGTAAAATAAGATGCCGTTGCCAGCAATGCCATGTTGCCGCGTTGAATACCAGTATCCCATGCGGCATAGGCCAATGCCGTTGACCCCCCGATAAATAGCAATTCGAGCAGAGTGCGCATCGAGAAAGTACGCATTGAGAAAGCGAATGTCGGCGCATCACTGTGTAGATATTGTCCCCATAACACCGCTGCCGTAACGATGAAAAACAGCAGGATGCCACTTTTCCCGTTGCCGAAACGGCGCGAGATATTACAGTACAACGCCCAGACCAGCGCAGCGGCCAGTGCCATGGAATAAGCCAGCGGGTTGCTGCTGACATTCTGCCACATCAGGGTGGGAGTCCAGTCACCGTTACCTTTCAGAATCCATAGAATACCGACTATCGACAGGGCAAGGCCCGGCCACAGCCATAATCGAGTTTTCTGTTGATTGATAAACAGTGAAAACAGAATGGTCAGGCAAGGCCACAGGTAATTAATCATTCCCAGCTCCATGGCCTGCAGACGGTTTTGTGCCATCCCAATCGACAATGAAAAACAGATTTCGTAGCTGACGAATAAGGCTCCGCCGAGTAACAGGTAGATCCTGGCATGAGTACGAAAGGAGGGACGATGCCGGAACAACAGCAAGCATATCGCGCTGGTCGTATAAATCATGGCCGCGCCGCCTAGCGCACCGAGTGCTTCGGTCAGACTACGGATCACCCCAACAGAGGTGCTCCAGAGGACGATTGCCAGCAAACCAGCTAGCGTAGCGCGACGAGGGGTTATGGGTATCATTAGTGGTTATCGACTGTCATTTTATTGATTATCAATGGTTATTTATTACCAATGGCTATTGGCTATCATGTGGCAATAAAACGGGCAGATGCCAGTGAGTCGCATCTGCCCGGGGAGATTAACGTGGTGAAGGCTATTAACGCCAGAAGTCGTCAAAAACGGTAATTGGCGGGCGGCGTTTATGCTCGGTTCTGCGATACCAACCTTCAATAACCGCGACGTCAATCGGATCAAGCTGTTTGCCTTCCAGATAATCGTCAATTTTCTCGTACGTGATGCCGAGAGCCATCTCATCCGGTAATGAGGGACGATCATCTTCCAGGTCCGCCGTTGGTGCCTTGGTATAAAGGTGGGACGGACAACCCAGTAGCGTGAGTAAGGCTTTACCTTGCCGTTTGTTGAGACGGAAAATCGGGTTAATGTCGGTACCGCCGTCACCGTACTTGGTGAAAAAACCGGTGACGGCTTCCGCTGCATGGTCGGTACCTACGACCAATCCAGCGTTCATGCCAGCGATGCTGTACTGTGCTTTCATGCGCTCACGCGCTTTTTCGTTGCCTTTGACGAAGTCAGACAACTCGATGCCGATAGCGCGCAGCGTCGCTTCACTGGCATCTACCGCCGGTTTGATATTGACGGTCAGCACCTGATCGGGCTGGATAAACTGAATCGCATCCTGACAGTCCTGCTCATCGGCTTGCACGCCATACGGTAACCGTACCGCAATAAAGCGATAATCGGCTTTGCCGGTTTCCTGGCGCAACTCGGTGATAGCGGTCTGGCATAATTTGCCGGTTAGTGTCGAATCCTGCCCGCCGCTAATCCCCAGTACCAGGCTTTTGATGAACGGGTGCGCCTTAAGATAATTCTTTAAAAAATCAACGCTCACCCGAATTTCCTGTGCCGGATCAATCGCGCTTTTTACCCCGAGCGCCCGAATGATTTCTTTCTGTAATGACATGTCCACCCCCTACTGAACCTATTGATGTACCAGAACAATTATTGACATCGCCAAAGAGTAACGTTAATTCCGACGGAGTAAAAGAACAAGAAAAAGCCGGTAATTTTACAGTGATTCGGAGGCTTTTTCGCCAATTATCAGCCTGTTGAAAGACAATAAGGGATTTGAAAAAGCTGTGGTGGCTATCTAGTCTTAGCAACACTGATCGCGAATGAGTGAGGTCATTCCATGAAGAAGCGTGATTTATTCCTGTGTATCGCAGCAAGTACCCTGATGCTTTCTGGGTGTGTGGCTTACGATCGTGCAGAAAATTTTTTCACTAAACCGGTGGTGAAGGACGTGAAAAAAGGCATGAGCCGTCAGGAGGTGAATCAGATTGCCGGACCTGCATCGACGCAAGCCACGATGCTTCATGCTCGGGGAACCTGTAATACTTATGTGCTAGGTACACGCGACGGTAAGGTGCAGTATTACTTTGTCAGCTTTGATGAGACCGGACATGTACTGAACAAGGGGTTCCAGAGCTGCCAGGAGTACGACACCAATCCAAAATTCTAAGTGGTAAAAACCATGCCGACGCGAGGAATATCAATGTCGTCGGCATGGTTTTATCACATTATGGCAGGGATTAACGATGAGTTAGCGCCGTATCATCATCCGTGTTAAACACGGCTTTATCGGTTTGTCTGAGCAACTGGCTGGTCACGGTGCCTGCTGTCATAGAGCCGCTGACGTTCAGTGCGGTACGGCCCATATCGATAAGCGGTTCAATTGAAATCAGCAGTGCCACCAGTGTTACGGGTAAGCCCATGGCTGGCAGGACAATCAACGCAGCGAAGGTGGCTCCACCGCCAACCCCCGCGACACCGGCTGAACTGAGGGTGACAATGCCAGCCAGCGTGGCTATCCACATTGGGTCCCACGGATTGATACCGACCGTTGGGGCGACCATGACGGCCAGCATCGCCGGATATAACCCCGCGCAACCATTCTGACCGATGGTGGTACCAAATGACGCGGCAAAGCTCGCAATAGATTCTGGTACGCCGATACGGCGCGTTTGCGCTTCAATATTCAGCGGGATAGTGGCGGCGCTGGAACGGCTGGTAAACGCGAAGCTCAGCACCGGCCAGACTTTGCGGTAGAAGCGGGCAGGGTTGATGCCCGTCAACGCCAGTAACACGGCATGCACGCCAAACATTAATCCCAGACCAAGATAGGATGCCACCACAAAGCCACCGAGCTTGAGGATATCTTGCAGGTTAGAGCTGGCGACCATTTTGGTCATCAATGCCATCACGCCATAAGGTGTGAGGCGCATAACCAGACGGACCAGCTTCATTACCCAGGATTGTAAGGTATCAATCGCCGTCAGTACGCGTTCACCTTTCACCGCATCGTCTTTGACCAGGTGCAGGGCGGCGACACCAAGGAAGGCCGCGAAAATAACCACGCTGATGATTGACGTCGGGTTGGCGCCGGTCAGGTCGGCAAACGGGTTTTTCGGAATAAACGACAGCAACAGTTGTGGTACGTTCAGGTCTGCGACCTTACCAACATAACTCGTCTGGATAGTCGATAGCCGTGCGGTTTCCTGTGAGCCTTGCACTAGCCCTGAGGCGGTAAGCCCAAACAGATTGGTCACGAAGATACCGATTAAGGCGGCGATCAGCGTGGTAAACAACAGCGTACCGAGAGCCAGCAGGCTGATTTTCCCCAGCGATGATGCGTTGTGTAGGCGTGCCACTGAATTAAGAATCGACACGAATACCAGCGGCATCACGATCATTTGCAGTAATTGCACGTAGCCGTTGCCAACGATGTTGAACCAGGCGATGGATTGTTTGATGACAGGGTTGTCATCACCATAAATCAGGTGTAATACCAGTCCAAACAACACGCCAGTAACCAGCCCCAGCAGTACCTTTTTAGACAGACTCCAGTTTTTATTACCGCCATACCCTAGTGCGAAAAGTAGCATAGCAAAAACAAGCACATTGATTATCAGCGGAAAATTCATCCCACTACTCCTTTTTTAATGTTTATCACCGCTACGGTCAGAAGGAAACGTAGCCAGCGCAGTAGAATAGCAGGTCTTTTATATTGCGGTTATAGAGATAACTAACATTGATTAAACCGAATGGAATAACGAGGTGGCGTTGATTTAACGCATCAGTAATTCATGCAATTGTTGGCCGAATTGCTGCAACCAGCGCGCAGGTTCGCCGTAGTGCCAGGATTCCAGCGGTTGTTGTGGTTGCCATAACATAAACAGAATAAGGCCTACGCACAGTATGCGCTCCAGTTGGTTCCCTTTATCACTATTGAGAATGGGCAGACGAAAGCGCCAGCGGCACGGCCATAACAGTGGTACGCCGGCAGTCGTCAGCATATCTGCGACAATATGGCTTAAATACCCCACGATCATGGCATGGTAGACATCACCCGGTAAGGGCCAGTCGACCGGTAGCCGGGTACGAATAACATAGACGCCGAGCAATATCGCCAACAGGCTATGTGTAAAACCGCGATGGCCACACAACCTGGCGATCGGTACGGAAATCCATTTCAGGCGCTGACCCAGAATCGACTTAGGGTGATCGATGTCGGGCAACAGAGCCGTTAGCATTGCGGCGGGAATAATATGCCACCAGTCACCCGCTGCCAGAGCGGGCGAGAGTTCTGCTTTCTTTGCAAAGATTGCGCTGGCTACGGCAAACAGGAGGTGGCCTTCCGCGGTCATGAAACATCTCAAAAACTGTCATTTTATACAGTATAAGAGATTGCAACAGTTGACGGAAGGTGTGACGCTGTAACCAGTTATATTTTATCTGGTTGATTCCCGGTCTTTTTATCTAATTGCAGTGATTTTATCCAGTTATTCAATAGCTGTGGCCAGATAGCCGCAGGTAGTCCGGTTGTCCCTCGGATACCAAAGCCATGTTTCCCTTGTTCAAACAGATGGATTTCAGCCGGAATGTGGTGCTCTCGCAGTGCCGCCAGCATCACCAGGCTGTTGTCTACTGGCACCGAGGGGTCATCAATCGCATGTACCAAAAATGTCGGTGGCGTTTGTGTACTGACCTGTTTTTCTGCGGAATAACGCTGAATTTGTGCGTCGCTGGGGTGGGAACCTATCAGCGCTTTGCGTGAGCCTGGATGGGCAATATTTTCCTGCATAGAGATGACGGGATACATCAGCACCATAAAGTCGGGGCGGGCACTGGCGTAGTCTATTTCGTCCCGAGCCGGATAAACGGTTTGAGCAAAACGGGTGCCCAGGCTGGCCGCAACATGCCCACCGGCAGAGAATCCCATCACGCCGATATGGTGCGGGTTAATACGCCATTGTGCGGCATGGGTGCGCAAAGTGCGGATCGCACGTTGAGCATCGGCCAGTGGCGCATCGGCACCTTCCTGATGGCCATCGGCTGGCATACGGTAGGTCATAACGAACAGGGTGTAACCTTGTTGAGTGAAATACGGTGCCAGGTCACTGCCTTCTTTATCCAGTACAACACGCTGGTAAGAGCCGCCAGGAGTAATTAATAGGGCGGTACCGTTAGGGTTTTCTGGCGCATAAACCGTGATTTCTGGTCGGCGTATGCCGGTTACGGCACGGTCTGGCAATGTGGGGTCTTTGCTGCGCTCTACTACTTGCTGCTGTACTGATGATGTGACCGCACCGGGAGCGTCGCCTTGCGGCCATACCGGGAAGGTGGTGTCGGCGAAGGTGAGTCCACTGACAGACATGATAAGTGTTCCTGTAATGAATTTGCGTAGTGACATGGCCGTTTATCCATTGCGTTTATTGAGTCAGTATGACGGTGGAGGGGATAAAAAAACAGGTAAACATTTCATCGAAGAGAATAAAATGTTTACCCAAACTGGCGAGTAAAATTATTTCCCATAAAGGGAAATAGGCACAGAAATTTAAAATGACGAATTGATGGTTTGGTTAATTCCTGGCAGATATTAACCTGGATAATAAAAATGTCGTACTAATAACATGGTTATTATCCGTTTTGACGCAATATTCCAGACGTCGTAGTCAGTAAATTAGAAGCTGTACTGCACACCGACACGGTAACGCGTTTGACGTTCATCGGTGGATTTAGAACCGGCAACGTTACCCACTTCAACATAAGGTTTCCAATTCTTGTCCCATTTATAAGACAATTTCACGTTATGAGTGATTTCGTAATCATCGTTGTCGGCAAGAACAACCTCACCTGAGGTGGCTTTTTTATATTCCAGCTCGTAACCGATGGTGTAAGCCTGCAGGAAGGTATAATCGATATTACCGGTTAAGGTATAACCTTTGTCTGTCGTATCATCCTTACCAATATTGCCACTATTACGTTTGAAGTAAGGACGATAACGTAACGCGACAGATAAATCATCGGTGACATTAGCACGACCGCGAATGTAAGGGCGATAGTTGTTGCCGGATGATCCTGATTCTAAAGACAAACCTGGCTCAATGGAAAAGGTGTTGTTGAATTTGTAAACATAACTGGCAATCACTTCAGTACCATTGCTGACTTGCTCATTAAAGGGCTTATCCGGCGTTTTGTCATTGCTGGATTGCGCCCATTTCACTTCAGAAGATAATCCGAAGCCATTAGCAAAGCGATGAGCAATTGTCAGGCGGTCTTTATGACCCGCTTTAGCGGTATCCTGCATTTCATGACGATAATCGATGGATACAGCTAAAGCGTTAACGCTAACCAGAGATGCAACAGCCAAAGTTAATAATTTAATCTTCATTGTATTTTCCCTATATATACATAGATAAAGAAAAGAATAAAAAAATAAAATCGATGTGTTCTTATGGAACGAGTTCTATTTTATGTATTATTTAATTTCGTTTTGTGATCTTGATCTTTTAGAATCACAATAAATTCAAAATCATTTCAAATTGTGACGATGATCGACAGAATGATTCATTTTGTTTCAATTTAAATAAAAAAGCCCCGGCTTAGCGCACGGGGCTTTAAATAGAAAATCAAATGGAAATTATTCTTTCATTGCACGTTTCAGAATACGATCAGCCTGGCGTTGGAAATATTTAGCCGTTTCTTCCACAGATTTCTGACCATAATCGATATACTGAATGGCATCACCAAACAATGCGACAATTTGTGGGTCATCGAAATAAGGTGATGTCTTGGTTTCATGTGGTAAAGACAATGCCAGATTCAGACCAGCAACTGACGGATCGTTATCTTTGATCACACCATCAGCACGCAATTGAGCGACGGCGGCTTTGCTCAACGGTACACCACGCTCCAGGCCCAACGCCTGAATCCCTTCTTTGCTGTTCAACAGGTAATTGATCAGCATGGCTGCTTCTTTCGGATGCTTGCTGGATTTGCCGATAGACAACATTTGAGCCGGTTTGAAGAACAGCCCTGCCTCTTTAGCACCTGGCAGCATGGGGTAGGAGCCTAACTCCAGTTTGGCCGGTGGCTGCAGGTTGTCGGAGTATTTGGTGATGGTGGAGTTCCACATGTAAGTGCCGCCCCAGTCACCCGCAATCCATGGCTTCATTTCATACATGTTGCTCTTGCCAAACGAAGCGTAGTACTTCGCAGACGGCATGACGTGGGAGTCAACCAGCTTTTTATACGTCTCGAAGAATTCTACCCACTGTGCGTCGGTATAAGAGAATTTCTTGTTCTTCTCGTCTACCGCCGGGATGTTGTATTTCTGAACCATGTAGGAGTTCAGCAGAGCCAGAGAATCCTGATGTTCCAGTACCAGCGGGTAGAATTGGTCGCCCAGTTTTTCCTTGAAGACTTTACCGGCGTTCATCAACTCATCCCAGTTTTTCGGGTAAGTTAAGCCGGATTTCTTCCAGGTTTCGGTGTTGTAATAGAACACACGTGCTGTCACCGAGATCGGAATCCCGTTCAGTTTGCCGTCGACCGTTGTGGCCTGCAGTTCTTTCGCGTCAAATTGCGACAGATCCAATACGTCTTTCACTTTGTTCAGGTCGTAGAAACCGTCACCCGTGCGGGAGAAAATCGGCAGCCAGTTCCAGTTGGTCTGCATCACATCCGGCTCGGTATTGCCCGCGATTTGGGTAGTCAGGCGGGACAGGTGACCATCCCAGCCGGTGTATTCTGCTTTAACTTTGATGTCCGGGTACTTTTTCTGGAATTCCTCGATGGCTTTCAGTGTCACCTGGTGACGACCGTTACCGCCCCACCATGACATGCGCAGGTCAACCTGGTCAGCAGCAAAAGACTGGTGCGCCATCAGCGCCAGAGAAGAGGCAATTAATGTCCGTAGGATCACTTTTTTCATCGGTTATACTCCTGTTAGAGAGAGATATTTTGTTCTGTTTTTGCATCAAAGATATGGCATTTATCCATATCAAATTTGAAATACACCTGACGATGCATGCTGTTGTTGATAATCGTCCGCGCTTCGTCTGACGGCATACGACTGGTCAACTCAAACCCATCAACCTTGATGTACATAAAGAACTCGTGGCCCATGTTTTCAGCACGGACCAGATCGCCCTGGAAGTGCCCGCCATCGAAAGGCGTTTCTGATACCGTGACGTATTCAGGGCGAACGCCGAAGCAGATATCTTTACCCACATAATTGCGGACTTTGTCCTGCTTGGACTGGTTCAAGCTCATGGTGTATTGGCCGACCTGCAGTGAGATCTGACCGTTTTCTTCCAACAGTTTGCCCGGCTTGATGTTCATTTCCGGCGCACCGATAAAACCGGCGACAAACATGTTTTTCGGGAAGTGATACAGGTTATCCGGTGTATCTACCTGCATGATGTGACCCAGCTTCATGACGCAAATGCGATCGCCCATCGTCATGGCTTCGGTCTGGTCATGGGTCACGTAGACGCTGGTCGCGGGATGCCCACTCTTTTTCAACTGTTTATGCAGATCCGAGATACGGATACGCATTGAGGCACGTAGCTTGGCATCCAGGTTGGAGAGTGGTTCATCGAACAGGAATACATCCGGTTTTTTCACGATAGCGCGGCCTACCGCCACACGCTGCGCCTGACCGCCGGATAGCTGGCGCGGCAGGCGATCCATCAATTCTTCCAGTTCCAGAATTTTGGCTGCTTCATTCACCTGCGCTTCGATCTTGTCTTTCGGCATCTTGCTGAGTTTCAGGCCGAAGGCCAGGTTTTCACGAACCGTCATGTGCGGGTAGAGCGCGTAGTTCTGGAACACCATCGCGATACCGCGATCTTTCGGTGCCAGATTGTTGACGATCTTGTCGCCGATACGAACTTCACCGCCGCTGATGGTTTCCAGACCGGCCAGCATGCGCAGGGTAGTGGATTTGGCACAACCAGACGGCCCGACGATGACCATGAACTCGCCGTCTTTGATTGTCAGGTCGATACCGTGGACTGCTTTGAAACCGTTGGAGTAAACTTTTTCCAGTTTGTTGAAAATGACTTCAGCCATGATAAATCCTCTATTAACCTTTAATGCCGCTGCTGGTAACGCCCTGAACGAAGTAGCGCTGCGCCATGAAGAAAATGATGATGGACGGCAGAATGGAGATGCTCGCCATTGCCAGAATTTCGTTCCACGGTGCGCCTTCTGTCACGTCGATAGACATTTTTAACGCCAGCGCAATCGGGTATTTGTCGACGCTGTAAACGTAAATCAGCGGACCGATAAAGTCGTTCATTGACCACATGAACTGGAACAGTGCGACAGAGATAATGGCCGGTTTCAGAATCGGCACCACGACATACCACAGTACCTGCCAGGAGTTGCAGCCATCGATCTGTGCGGCTTCTTCCATGTCACGCGGTACACCACGCAGGAACTGAATCAGCATGAAGACAAAGAATCCCTGGGTGGCGAACGCGACCGGTACATACAACGGCAGGTAGCTGTTCAGCATGCCCATTTCACGGAACATGATGTACTGCGGAATCAACAAAACAGTACTTGGCAACAGCATGGTGCCGATCAGCGTGGCGAACCAAAAGTTCTTCCACGGAATCTCGAACCGGGCAAAGCCGTAAGCCACGATGGTGGAAGAAATGACCGTCAACACCACCTTCGGAATCACATACTTGAAGGTATTGATCATGTAGTGACCAAAGTTGTATTCGGTACCGGTTTTCCAGCCATTGATAAAACCATCCCAGGTGGCGTGTGTCGGCCACAGACTGAGGGTCGTGAAAATCTCATGGTTCGGTTTGAACGACGCTGAGAACATCCACGCCAGCGGGTAGAGCATCAGGATGCCGACGGCCAGCAAAATGATGTAGCGGATGCTGGCACTGATTTTTTCACGGCGCAGCGTGCGGCGAACTTCTTCTGCAGCGATGTCCTGCGCAGACAGTGGAGAATGAATATCAGCCATTTTTTCCTCCTTTATCGGCGGAATAGAACACCCAGTATTTAGACGATTTGAAGGAGATAGCGGCGAAGACGGCTACCACCAGGAACAGCACCCATGCCAGCGCGGCACCGTACCCCATATCGAAATACTTGAACGCCGTATCGTAGATATAGAGCGAGAACAGATAGGTGTAGTGGGTTGGACCACCGCCAGTAATCACATAGGGCGCGGTAAACTCCTGGAACGCCTGCGTTGTCTGCATGATGAAGTTGAAGAAGATAACCGGCGTAATCAGCGGTACGGTAACCTTCAGGAACATCTGCCATTTCGAGGCACCATCGATCATCGCCGCTTCATATTGGGATTGCGGCACGTTCTGTAGAGCAGCCAGGAAGATAACCATCGCGGAACCGAACTGCCAAACACGCAGTAAGGTAACCGACATTAACGCCAGTGAGGGCTCGCCCAGCCAGTTAACCGGGTCTAAACCGAAGACGCCGATAAAGCTATTCAGTAACCCATCAATGGCGAACAGTGCGCGCCACAATACGGCGATAGCCACGCTGCTACCGAGAATTGACGGCACATAATAAGCGGTACGGAAAAAACCGATGCCACGTAACTTGAAGTTCAGCACGAAGGCGATAAGCAGTGCGAAAATCAGTTTTAGCGGAATAGTCAGGAACACATAAGCAAACGTCACTCCCATGGATTTCCAGAAAAGATCGTCCTCCATAAACATCCGGTGGTAATTTTCCAGACCGGTGAAGGTGGGTGGACTCATTAAATCGTATTCAGTAAAACTGAGTACGAACGATGAAAGAAAGGGAAAAGCGGTAAAGACTATCAGCCCTATTATATAGGGGGAGATATAAGCTAACCCCAGCATTCTGTTTTCATTCATAATGCTTACCTACTTTTGTAATGGTGAGTCTGTAAAAATAAAATCAATGAATTAGTTTTTCTGGGTAAATAAACTCCGTGTCATAAATAACCCGGCTTTCTCCATTAATCCGATAATCGCCATGGATATATCCCCCTTGGGTTAATATCGTAGGAATTTCCTGCCATTTATTTCTGCAGGCGGCGATCAACGTCAACAGAATGGCAGGGAAGGGATCATCAAGGCGTACATAACGATGGTGTTCAGAGCGCACAAATAAACCGTGGTGGAAATGGCGCTTAAATAAA
This sequence comes from Dickeya zeae NCPPB 2538, assembly GCF_000406165.1. Classification (NCBI taxonomy): domain Bacteria; kingdom Pseudomonadati; phylum Pseudomonadota; class Gammaproteobacteria; order Enterobacterales; family Pectobacteriaceae; genus Dickeya; species Dickeya zeae. The sequence continues at coordinate 2,038,572 of NZ_CM001977.1, forward strand.
ATTTCCGCCATTTGCCAGGCATATTCAGCCCATTGTGCCGATTGCTGGGTGTGCGCCAGTTCGGTAATTGCCAACAACAGGAAAGGTGAGGCAGATTGATGAAAGCCTTCTTTTTCCAGTCGTGACAACATCGTCATGATCAACGTATACAGGTCGCTATCATTACTCAGACGCCAGGCGCGGACTAATGGCAGCAGATAATCGCCTTCCAGTGGAAACGGCTTTAACACCGTACCGGCCTTGCCGTAGTAGCCATCGCGTTTGAAGCAGTAGCCGGTCATGTCCTGGCCGTCGTTCCACATTGGTCGCAGGCTATTGCTGTCGACATCGTAAGCGTATTGGTAGTAGTTTTTCAGACCAGTGATGACCCAAGTGAGCGTTTCGGCGTCAGGGCGGTGTTGTAAAATATCGAGCATCGCCAGCGGGTTATCGATCAGTAATGGCCGCATGTCGCGGAACAACACGTTCGCTTCACGGGCAATGGCACCAAATTCCGGACCAAACTGCCTCTGCGCGCGGTCGCCGAACCAGGACTGGGTTTGATTGTCATCAGTTGGCACGGGCTGGCGCTGCAATGGCGAACTGAATTGGTAAACCGGCATACCGGTTTCCGGGTTACGCGCCAACACATACTGGCGGTAGAGGTGTTTACCCCAATCAGCCGCGTGAGTATCACCGCTGTGGCGAGCATAAGCGAAAGCGGCATAGATCAGGTCAGTACCGGCATTCACGAAGGTTAGCCCTTTGGTTAACGGGAGCTCCGGCCACCTGGCAGGGTCGACGACATCATGCCGGGCATGTTTAAAGACCTGGGAATCACGTACCTTGGCGTAATCGCCGTGGCGTCCTAAATCCAGACTATCCCAATTTTCTACATGTGCGTTCCAGAATCCCTGAATAAAATGATGGGTTTTCTCAGGGTTGACCTGATACAGGAATTCGTAATAGGGAAGGTGGTGTTTTAATTCATGTACCAGAGATTTTGATTCTGGCCCTTCACTGGCTAATGTGTCGAGATGAATAAAACGATGGCCGCCCCAGTAAAAAAGCCCGCTATTTTCATCGACAAAGTGGTCTAGAAAATATTCACACTGAGCAAAGGCGGACTGGCGATATTTTTCTGTTTCTGTGACTGCGCTCATGGATATTAATAAACGCAGCCAATTTTGCTGACTGGCGAAGTTAGAGATCGGCGCGTCATGACCATCGGGAAACCGCCAGACAACAGGAGATTGTGTTTTTATCTCAAATCCGTCAGCCAATAACGGCGTGGGATTGACCGCGCTGTGAGCGTATTGCTGAATCTTTTCAATGTGGCTGTTAATCGCCGATAACCACTGGTCGATTTGCCATTTTCTGCTGGTGTTCAAATCAGTAAAAATACTCATGGACTACCTTCTTGCAGAACTGGAAGAAACAGTTCCTTATAAATAGAAACATTGTTTTGATTGATTATATTGCCCAAGTTATATTTTCGTCATGTGCTCAGTATCGAAAGTGTGATCAAAGTCGGAACGTTGTTTTGAAAATTTTTTATGGAGAATTTGGAAACCGGGCGGGAAGGAATGGAAAGAATAACTTGCTGATAGATAAAAGAAAGGCACAATACTATATTGTGCCTTTGTCCATAAAGAGATTTTGTGGAAAATTAGCGAGCCAGCCAGCCGCCGTCGACTGCAATGGTGTAACCGTTCACATAATCGGAGGCGCTGGATGCCAGGAACACGGCCGGGCCTTGCAAATCCTGTGGCAGACCCCAGCGGCCAGCCGGGATACGATCCAGAATTTCTTTGCTGCGGTCTTGGTCAGCACGCAACTGTTGGGTGTTGTTGGTTGCCATGTAACCAGGGGCGATAGCGTTTACATTAATATTGTGTTTTGCCCATTCGTTGGCCAGCAGGCGAGTGATCCCCATGACGGCGCTCTTGGATGCGGTGTAAGACGGTACGCGGATGCCACCCTGGAAAGACAGCATGGAGGCGATATTAATAATTTTACCGCCATGACCCTGTTTGATGAACTGACGGGCAACAGTCTGTGACATGAAGAACACGCTCTTGATGTTCAGATTCATCACATCGTCCCAGTTCTTTTCACTGAACTCGATGGCGTCTTCACGGCGGATGATGCCAGCGTTGTTAACCAGAATGTCCACTTTACCGAACTCAGCAACGGCTTTTTCCACCAGTGCAGCATGACCAGAGATATCGCTCATATCAGCGGTCAGACTGAGGAAACGACGGCCTGTGGCAGTAACTTTTTCGATGGTTTCTTTCGGCTCAACGATGTTGACGCCGACGATGTCACAGCCTGCTTCTGCCAGACCGACAGCCATACCCTGACCCAGACCGGTATCACAACCCGTGATCAGTGCCACTTTGCCCTGTAAATTGAATGCATCTAGAATCATAGCTTTAATCTCTCTGTAAACGACATGTTTTGTCGTGAGCTTGTTACTGTAGGGAAATACCGGTTATACCCGTCATTTTTCAGGTTGCCGCTCGAGTGGCTGCGTTCACCATCCCCACTACGGGACACGGATTTGCCCGCTTGCCGCTTTCCTGCAACGCGAAATCTGGTGAGTAAGCCGCTAGCGCAATTCGCTAACTTTGACGTGATCCATGTCTGAGAAAACCTGATTCTCGCCAACCATACCCCAGATAAAGGTGTAGCGTTTGGTGCCTACACCAGAATGAATCGACCAGCTCGGCGAAATCACCGCCTGTTCGTTGTGAACCAAAATATGACGCGTTTCCTGTGGTTGCCCCATCATGTGAAACACGGCCGTTTCCTCGTCCATATCAAAATAGAAATACACCTCCATACGGCGCTCATGGGTATGACACGGCATGGTGTTCCACAGGCTGCCTTCCGCCAGTTTGGTCAGACCCATTGTGAGCTGGCAGGTCGGTAACACATCAGGAACGATATATTTGTTGATGGTACGACGGTTGCTGGTCGCGTCATCCCCGATGGTTTGGGGAGAAGCATCAGCCGCGGTAATCTTGCGTGTTGGATAAGTGGTGTGCGCAGGTGCGCTGTTATAGTAGAAGCGCGCCGGGGCGGATGGGTCTACGCTGGTAAAATGGATATCCCGTGCGCCTTTGCCGATGTAAATCGCTTCTTCGTGACCAATTTCATAGCGCTCGCCGTCAACGCTGACTACACCGTTGCCGCCGATATTGATGGCGCCCAATTCACGACGCTCAAGGAAGTAGCTGACGCCCAATTGTTTCCCCACGTCTTCGCCTATCGTCACCACCTGATGGACGGGCATAACGCCGCCTACGATGATTCTGTCAATATGGCTATACGTCATGGTACAGGCGTCTGCATCAAAAACGCGTTCGATCAGAAATTCGCGTCGCAGGCCAGCAGTATCAAGCTGGCGGGCGTGGTCGCTGTGGATGCTCTGACGGACTTGCATGGTTGCTCCTCGCTTTCAGATAGACATCAGGCCGAGGCCTGACAGGAAAGCGCCGGGCGGAACAGGTCACCTTGCGTGGCAGTGACAACGTCACCTGAACCTTTTTTGCCCGGTTCTTTCGTGTTATGGCGCGATAATAGTGTGGTTGAGATGTGAATTCAATAAAAATGAAATAATGTTTTATTTATTTCTTGAGAGACGTCATGGTTTTGCTTATTTTATGTTTAATCTGATGCGGTTGTTACTAGAATAGCGGCATGACCCCTTTGTGTTACCTTGTTCACATCAGGGAAGCACGTTGTATTATCTTTGAGGAGAAAGCATGAGAAGGTACTTTATTGACGACGAAACGCCGTGGGAAGAACTGGGCGGCGGTATCAAACGTAAAATCATCACCTGGAGTGATGAGCTGATGATGGTGTGCGTTCATTTTGCCAAAGGCGCTATCGGTACGCCGCATACGCACGACATCCATGATCAGATAGCCTATGTCGCGGCAGGTAGCTTCGAAGTGGTGATCGAAGGTGAAAAGCGCATTCTCAAAACTGGCGATGCTTACATGGCGGTGAAGCATGAAATGCACGGTGTGGTATCGCTGGAAGAAGGCAGCGTACTGATTGACACCTTCTCGCCAAAACGTGCCGATTTCCTCTAAGTTTTTCGCATAATCTGCGCTCTTCGATTTATTTTCTTCTATTAATTAAGGTGTCGGCGATGGCGTCGACACCTTGCTTATATCCTGTTCTTATGTTCTGCTTCTCATCGTCAGGATGGCTATCGTGGTCAAAAATAGGTAGCCGGGTGGCCGGGAAAGAAAACGTTGACTCTGTTAAAACCTGAAGTACCCTGCTAACGGGTTTTATGGGTCTACACTTTTTTGCCCACCGTGGCACTGGGCGTGACGTCACGCACAAGGGGAACACATGACGTATCAACAGGCTGGCCTTTTTGCCGTGATTAAGCGTATTACGGGGTGGGTCGTCTTCCTTCCTGCTTTGTTATCGACCATTATCTCGCTGGCCAATCTCGTCCATGCTTTTACTGAGAAAAAGCAGGGGATCAATGGTGTGATGCAGGACTTCTTACATCTTATTGTTGAGGTGCTGCGTTTCAATACACCGTTTTTAAACCTCTTTTGGTACAACTCACCGGTGCCTGATTTTGGTCGTTTGTCGTCACCTGCTACCGTGATGTTTTGGTTGATTTATGTGCTGATGTTTGTTGGTCTGGCGCTGCAGGTGTCTGGTTCCCGTTTGTCCCGCCAGGTAAAGCATATCCGGGAAGGGTTGGAAGACCAGCTGATTCTGGAGAAAGTTAAAGGGGATGAAGGCAAAACACGTGAGGAACTGGAGTCGCGTGTAGATCTGCCTCGACATACGATTTTGTTGCAATTCTTTCCGCTATATATCCTGCCAGTTGTCGTTGGCGTCATTGGTTACCTGACGCTGAAAGTCGTTGGCATACTGGGGTGAGCTTACCGGGGCCTGTGTTGCCCCGGTATCGAGTCTGATTGTCCGCGTACGGCAACTAACGCCGATAGCAATCAACCAGTTGTGTATTATAACAACTGATGTTCTATCGCCTGTTGAGCCGTTACCACGTGTTTGCCGCCAAACAGGTTCGCCCGATTAAGCAAATAGTAAATTTGATAGATTGGCTGTCGTTCAACGAAATCCTTTTCCAGCGGCCAGATGCTTTGGTAACCATCGTAAATTTGCGGCGGTAATTCAGGGTGTAGCGGCAGCATCGCCAAATCGCACTCTCTGTCTCCCCAGTAACAGGCGGGGTCAAACAGGTAATAACCTTGCTCGGTGTTAAGGGTATTTCCAGACCATAAATCACCATGCAGCAACGACGGCTGTGGATGATGACCGCACAGGCGTTTTTCCACCAGCGCAATCAGTGCATCGATATCACCAAAATGCAGCCCTTTCTCTGCCGCTAGCTGTAGCTGCCAACCGATGCGTTGTTCGGCAAAAAAGCTGGACCAGCGGCGCTGCCAGGCATTGGGTTGGGGGGTGGTCGAGAGGTCATTATCGAAATCGAGTCCAAACTGCGGTTGCTCGCTCCATTGATGCAACTGTGCCAACTGCTGCCCCAGCCGCCAGGCATCGTGGGCGGATGCTGGTTTGGGGACTAAGTATTCCAGCAGTAGAAAGCTGTAATCACGGTTGCTGCCGACACCATAAACAGCCGGTACCTGCACTGTTTGGCTACGCGCCAGGAGCTCCAGTTGCTCGGCTTCTGCCCGAAATTTGGTCAGTAATTCACGGGCATCGCATTTGACGAAAACATCATGCTGGCCGTAACGCAGATACCAGGCGGAATGAACTTCACCACCGGGTAATTCCCGCCGATCCAAGATATCACCGGGGCCAAGATGTTCTTCCAGCAGTTGCTCGATCGTCTGCCACATAGGTCACCTCCCGTTGATGTTGCCGATGTACCATTACGTTAGCGATTTATGCAGAGTAAAAACGGAATCTGGCGCACAGCTGGCAGCGTTATCGTTGCTACCGGAAATGAGGTTTGCAGATGTGCATCACCATGATGCAGAGACTGACCGGTCTGCCCCTCAGAAAAAGATGAACCCGCCGGTGCCGGTATAGACGTGAATGATTGGATAGCGGCGGTGAGGACACAATAACGCGCTGTGTCGGGGTTGTCACGATAGAGATCAAAAAACGAGCACACATCGGTAAATGAGCGCACGGAATAGTAAATTTGACGTGGGCTGAAGTTGTCTATTACTGGTTGATGCGCCAGAGGTTGATGCAGATTAATTTTTTATTCGGTGCAATATGTGATCACCTCGATTGAATGGGGGGATACCGGTAGAGTGAGAAATATAGCTCCGTAACATTTTTGATGCATTGAGAAATAAACAACAAAAGTCATCAAGTAATAATCGGGTATAAACATTTTTTCTGCGGTTAAAAAACAGAAATGAATCTGCAATACGATGGACATAAATCATGATTACATCATTTTTTTGCAAAAATAATGTAATCCCTGTTCTGGGTGTTGAATGTTGCCCCGGTAGAGCGGACGTTGCCAGTGTGCTGATTTATTACTCAGGCTAACACGTATCTCGCAACGTCAGGACAGCGGTGGTGGGCTATATGACGATACGGTTACCCATGTTCAGCATGTGTTTGCGTTCTGAGGGAGTCGATGCTCAGAATTATTTTTCATATCTATTTGCTATGTTTCATTATTATAAAAGCGGATAGTCACGATTAGAAATAGACGGTCTACAGTGCTATACGCCGAGTATAGGTGTCTTTCTTATTATAAAAGAGTAAAAAGAAAGCCTTAGTCACACTTTTGGTCAACAGTGTCTGGACAGCCACTACATCCTGTGATTGATGAGTAATATTATTTTTTTATGGCATAGTACATTCTGCAATAAGTCGATCATAGCGGCTTGCGTAATTGAAATACCGTGCACATAATCAAATGGTTGGATGTACCACAGAGAATGCTTTGGTGTATCAATATCCCGAGATATTGTAGAGTGGATATTAATGATACATTAAAGGTTCTAATTTGTGCGACATGTCCATTGCTGGTAAAAAATGGCTTGCCAACGATTACATAGTATGTAATAACGCATCTGGGTAAAACGAGGTACAGTTCTGTATATGAATGGCATTTTCAGTAAAGAAGTCTTGAGTACAAACGTTAGCGTTGAATACCACTTCTCTGCCGATCCTTATTTTAGTGCCTCAAGCAGTAACGACTCTGGTTTTTCTGTATAACGCCTTAGTGCGGTTTAAACTATTCAAGGAAACTTTGAAATGGCAAAGATTAAAGGTCAGGTTAAGTGGTTCAACGAGTCTAAAGGCTTCGGTTTCATTACTCCGGCTGATGGCAGCAAAGATGTGTTCGTACACTTCTCTGCAATTCAGGGCAACGGCTTCAAAACATTGGCTGAAGGCCAGAATGTTGAGTTCGAAATTCAGGATGGCCAGAAAGGTCCTTCTGCAGTGAATGTTGTTGCGCTGTAATTTCCAGCTCATGCCATAAAACCCGCCTTGTGCGGGTTTTTTGCTTTTCTCATCATCAAGAATGCTATGCAAAAATCCTCAGTGCCTTACCAATGCCCACTCTGTCATCAACCTTTGTACGCCGAATCCGGACGCTGGTCTTGCGGCAGACACCACTTTGATCGTGCACGGGAAGGGTATGTCAATTTACTGCCAGTGCAGTTCAAGCGCTCCAAACAGCCGGGGGACAGTGCCGAAATGATGCAGGCCCGCCGGGCTTTTCTTGATCATGGGCACTATCAGCCGCTGCGCGATCGGGTATCAGAGCGCCTGTCTTTCTGCATGCAGGGACTGCCGGGGGCATTATTGGATATTGGGTGTGGCGAGGGGTATTACACGGCCGCGCTGGCGGACAAACTCGCCCCTCAGCAGATGCCTGTTTATGGGCTGGATGTGTCTAAAGCGGCGATACAGCGAGCGGCAAAACGCTATCCCCAGGTCATGTTTTGTGTGGCCTCCAGCCAACGGCTGCCTTTTCAGGACAACTCTCTGGCTGCCGTATTGAAAATCTATGCGCCCTGCAATGGCGACGAGCTGGCGCGGGTTATTCAGCCTGGAGGAGGGGTGATGACCGTCTCTCCAGGGCCCAACCATTTATTGTCGCTCAAAGCGCGGGTCTACCAGGATGTCAAACCGCACCCTGAAATTGATGAAGTATTTCCGGGGTTTGTGCTGGAAACCGTCGAGCGGCTAGAGTATCGCATGTCGATGACGGGAACCGATGCCGCCAGTCTGTTACAGATGACACCATTTGCGTGGCGAGCGACGCCGGATGTTCGTGATGGATTAATGGCAGAATCGCAGTTTGCGTGTGAAACCGATTTTCTGATTCGATTTCACCGGCGCGAAGGCTGAAGTGCGTGGACTAACCAACGGGCGGCGGAAGCTGCCCGTTGGTGTATTTATCAGGCGAGATCGAGCAGGTGTTCGTAAAGAATATTGCAGCCAATGCCGATCAGCACCACGCCACCAAGGATTTCGGCTCGTTTACCCAGGATGGGGCCGACATATCGGCCAATCATCATGCCGATTGTCACCATGATCATGGTCGCGCAGCCGATGGCCATCGCGGTGTGGAAGATATTCACCTGCAGGAACGCCAACCCGACCCCAATCGCCATTGCATCCAGACTGGTGGCGACAGCAGTGCACACCAAAACGAACAGACTGTGTTTAGAGATTTTCTCGCAGTTACAGGCGTCTTCGCCTTTTAACCCTTGCACAATCATACGGCCGCCCAAAATAAGCAGCAGACTGAAAGCAACCCAATGGTCCCAGGCGAGAATAAAACGGCTGGCATAAAATCCGAGCGCCCAACCGATTAACGGCGTCAATGCCTCGACAAAACCGAAGATGAGACCGGTTCGTATGGCTTCGCGGAAACGGGGATTGTGCAGTGTGGCACCTTTACCAATAGACGCAGCAAACGCATCCATAGACATGCCAAAAGCAAGAATGAGTGTAGCGGATAAATTCATAATAAATGGCCTCGGCTGGGCAGTTCTCCATATCCACGTAATCCCCCCCCAACCAGACGACGGATCACGTGTCTATGGTCTCGCCTGCCAGTCTGGCCGCCCGTACCACGTTCAGTGAAGAACGAGTATGTTGATACGAGCATTCCTGAATGTGAGACATCAGGAATCGGCTACTCCCCAAGGACGGCGCAAAGATACCATATTATTCCTGCAGGGAACAACAATAAATAATATATGGGTTTAATTGAAATTGAGAATTATTTTCATCTTCAAGGGGGTTGAAACAATTGATGAAAATTAAAACAATGCTACCTGGTTAAAATAGCAACCAGATATATTAGGTTAATATGGGTTTCGATTTATTCGCAAAGCGAATTTATTTCATTTCATTGATTTTCAATCATAAAATTATATATTTTCTCTAAATCATCCAAATCATTGACCGCCACCAGTAGTCGCCTTTTTTCAAGCCCAATCACCAGAATGCCGTCTTCTGATAAATTCATATTTTTAATACGATGATAAGGAATATAGGTATTGGCATAAAAGAAACCCTGATCTTTGAAGAGTAATTTTGGGTAACGAATCATGGTCAGATATATCGCCATGAGTATGAGCGAAAAAAGCAGCAATGTCGTCAGGTAAGCGCCCTGCGTTGTGACATTCTTGTAGATGAGTATCGCCACCAATACGATAAAGATCAGCGCGTCCAGTCGATGCTTTCGTCGCAATTGCACCTTGAGCAGGGTATGACCATGCCGTCGACCCATGAGGAACTCATCGTAAATGGCGAACAACAGTGACAGGGCAATAGAGACCATCAGAACAACGTCGGTAAAAGTCATGTACAACTCCAATGGTGGTGAGAGGCGCTAAAAACAGTTTGGATGGTGAAAGTGACAAATATCGTCAGGAACGTAAGGCGATGACAGTTTAACGATCTCTCTGTCTAACAATACAAAAAATAACATGGCCGGGTTGCCCCGGCCGATTGCATCAGAGTCCCAATACGCCAATCCAGTAACCGATGATACCGATAACGAAAAAGCCGACAATCAACCACAGTGCATTCACTTTGCGGCGCAGAAGCCACATACAGCCAAACGTCAGCAGTAACGGCACTAAACCGGGCATCAATTGGTCAAGTATCGATTGCACCGTCGTGACGGTGGTATGCCCGTCCTGTCCGGTTACGCGCGATACCACCAATGGAATGTTAACGTGGGTCCATTTGTTGACTAGCGCCCCCATGACGAAGAGCCCCAGAATTGACGCCCCTTCAGTCATTTTTTGCAGCAAGCCGCCACCCATGTCACTCACGATATCCGCCCCTTTGCGGTAACCGTAAGCCACGCCGTAATAGCGCACTAACAGGCGCACCAGATTAAACAATACAAAAAACAGGATAGGGCCAAGCAGGCTGCCGCTCATGGCGATGCCAGCACCCAGCGCCGCGAAGACAGGGCGGGCTGTTCCCCAGAAGATCGGGTCACCTACACCGGCCAGCGGCCCCATCAACCCGACTTTCAGGCCGTTTATCGCCCCATCGTCGATCGGTGCGCCGTTGGCGCGCTGTTCTTCCATCGCCATTGTCACGCCCAGAACCGGGGCGGCGACAAACGGCTGTGTATTAAAAAACTCCAGATGGCGTTTAATCGCCTGTTTCCGTTCTTCCGAGTTTTCCGGGTAGAGGCGACGAATCACCGGTACCATGGAAAAGCAGAAGCCCAGGGCTTGCATGCGTTCAAAATTCCACGACCCCTGGAACAGGTTCGAGCGCAGGAACACAGCGCGAATATCGCTGGGAGTCAGTTTCTTTGTGGTGTCCACCATGGCTTGCTCTCCTGTTAATCCAGTTCGTTATCAAGGTCGTTGTTTGACGATGCAGCTGCTGCACCATGAGCTTTGTTGTATTTAGGGCTGAGTTGGATATACAGCACCGCCATAACAACACCGATGACACCCAGTGCGACCAGATTGAAATTAGTGAAAGCGGCGGTAACAAAGCCCAAATAGAAGAATGGCATCAGATAACCGGCGCGCATCATGTTGATTACCATCGCATAACCGACGACGACGATCATACCGCCGGCGATATTCAGCCCAGTGGTGACCACTTCGGGGATGGAAGAGAGCAGGCTGTGTACCGCTTCTGTCCCGACTGAAACGGCAACAATCACCGCAGGGATAGCAATACGCATGGCCTGCAACAGCAGGGCGGAAACGTGGATCCAACTGATAGCGGAAAGGTTACCGCGTTCGGCTGCGCTGTCAGCGGCATGCTGGAAGGCGACGGTGATAGTGCGCACAATAATGGTCAATACCTGACCTGCGGCGGCCAGCGGGATAGCCAGAGCGATCCCGGCACCGACGCTTTGGCCGCCAGCGATAACCAGAATGGTCGAGATGATAGAGGCGAGGGCCGCATCGGGTGCAACCGCCGCACCGATGTTCATCCAGCCTAATGCGATCATTTCCAGTGTACCGCCGATAATAATCCCGGTTTTAAGATCGCCCAGCACCAGCCCGATGAGGGTACAAGCCACCAGTGGCCGATGAAACTGGAATTCGTCGAGAATAGAACCCATACCTGAAATACAGGCCACAATAAATATCAGCACGATTTGAAGCGTGGTGATCTCCATGGTACTTCTCCTGTGAGAATAGTGGTCCGAACAATAACGTCGTTACGCGCTTCATTGCTCCGGAGGCGTCAACGCGGCACTTTAGTGATCAAATCCATCATATTGAGTTTGGTATCTGTCGATACCTTCCGGACTTCCAGCTCAATACCACGCGCATGGAGCTTGTTGAACGCGTCGATATCCTTGTCGTCAATCGATACCGCATTATTGACCTGGGTTTTGCCCTGACGGTAAGCCATCCCGCCGATATTGACCGACTTAATCTCGACGCCGCCTTCTACCAATCGCAGTACATCAGTTGGATTGGTAAACAACAACATTACACGGTCAGCTGCGTATTTCGGGTTATCGTAAACCCTGACAGCCTTAGCGACATCGACCACATGTGCAGAAACGCCGGGAGGCGCGACTTGAGTCAGTAGCGTTTTTCGCACGTTATCCGCCGCCACTTCGTCGCTGACTACAATAATCCGACTGACGTTGGTTTCTTTAGTCCAGCGAGTGGCGACTTGCCCATGAATCAGGCGGTCATCAATGCGAGCCAACCCGATTTTCATGTGTCCACCCGCTCCCGGCGGTGCGCTTGGCTTGGCGCTTACAGGGGCAGGGCGAGGCGCTTTTTCCGGTTCGGGGGCTTTCAGTGCTTTGACGCCAGCACGACCGGCCTCCAGGGCGATAGCAACCAGTTCGTCGAAGGCTGGGTTATCGTCGCGGGCCATAAATGTTTCGGCCAGCATGGGAATATTGACCCCGGTAATCACTTCGTGATTTTTCTTGTCATTCACCAGACGGCTGGCCGCGTTAAACGGGCTACCGCCCCAGGTATCGACCAGAAAAAGCACACCTTGCGAGGTGTCCAGTTCGGCTAGTTTCGCCTGATATTTTTCCATCAGGATTTCGGCGTTTTCGCCGGGAACAAAATCAATCCAACCAACGTTACTCTGTTCACCAAGAATCATTTCAGCTGTATTTAACAGCGGACCGGCCGTGGCGCCGTGAGTGCATAGTATGATGGCAATACTCACTTGCTCCCTCCTTTCAAGAATCACCGTTTTGTTGAGAGTGAAATCTGTCTGATTATCTGGATAAATTTCGTCACGTTTATCTGTGAGCGATATTCAGTATGGCTGCAATACCGTTTCTTGCCCGATTCTTTCCCGATATAGGGCACAAAAAGCGTGTAAGGGACGCATTACGCTGCTTTATGAATCGATTCAGGGCAGACTGACATCGGCAGGATTTATTTTAGGGGTCGAATAAATAAATTATGTGATATCGGTCGACAATCGGTGGCTGAATTGCACTGGTGATGGCTGTATTACGCGTGATGCGACCTGCTTCGCGGAGTCACAGAAAATCGTTGTGGAAAATAGCATTGACTCTGTTAAAGTTACTCTCCCTTTAATTACAGAGGAGTTACGGGTAAACGCCCTTCCTATGGACTGTCACCGACGATTCATTTCTTTTACTCCGGCGCTGGCCGGTGGTGTTCTTCAGCCAATAGGCCATTCAGGCCGTATTCAGCCTTGTACTGATATCTCTCTTTTTCTTTCGCTGCACAATGCGACGGCATTGATGTCGTTTGCTCGTTCATTTTCCGGAGTCTGACATGGAATTTTTGCTGGATCCCTCAATCTGGGCAGGCTTACTGACGCTGGTGGTACTCGAAATTGTATTGGGTATCGATAACCTGGTGTTCATCGCCATTCTGGCAGATAAACTGCCTGCCAGGCAGCGTGACAAGGCGCGTATCATCGGTTTATCGCTGGCGCTGTTGATGCGGCTTTGCCTGTTATCACTGATTTCCTGGATGGTAACACTGACTCGACCACTGTTTTTCGTCGGGCAGTTTAGCTTTTCGGGGCGCGATTTGATTTTACTGGCCGGGGGAATATTTTTGCTGTTCAAGGCAACGATGGAGTTGCATGAACGGCTGGAAAACCGCCCGCATGATCCCAATGCCAACCGTGCGCAGGCAAGTTTCTGGGCCGTAGTGGTACAGATTGTTATCCTGGATGCGGTGTTCTCGCTGGATGCGGTGATTACGGCGGTTGGTATGGTCAACCATCTCGGTGTGATGATGACCGCCGTGGTGATTGCGATGGCCATTATGCTGTTGGCATCGAAGCCGTTAACCCGTTTTGTGAACGCGCATCAAACCGTCGTTGTGCTTTGTCTGAGCTTCTTGCTGATGATTGGCTTGAGTCTGGTAGCGGAAGGATTTGGTTTCCATATCCCGAAAGGCTACCTGTACGCGGCGATCGGTTTTTCGATCATTATCGAACTGTTTAATCAGGTTGCCCGGCACAATTTCATCAAACACCAGTCTCACCGACCGATGCGTGAACGTACCGCCGAAGCGATTTTGCGTCTGATGGGGGCGCGCAAAGCGACCCATGATGAGGAAGAGCAGCCGCTGCAACAACCGGAAGAAACGTTTGCGGAAGAAGAACGCTACATGATAAGCGGGGTGTTGACGCTGGCTTCCCGTTCCCTGCGTAGTGTCATGACGCCGCGTACCGATATTTCCTGGGTGGACAGTGAACGGTCGGTGGAAGATATCCGCCTGCAATTACTGGATACGCCGCATAGCCTGTTTCCGGTGTGTCGGGGCTCGCTGGATGAACTGGTCGGTGTCGTGCGTGCCAAAGACTTGCTGGTCGCGTTGGAAGAGCATACCGATGTGGAGCAGTTTGCTGCCAACAACCCGCCGATCGTGGTGCCTGAAACATTGGATGTGATCAATCTGCTGCCGGTATTACGCCGGGCAAAAGGTAGTTTGGTGATCATTACTAATGAGTTTGGCGTGGTACAAGGGCTGGTTACGCCGCTGGATATTCTGGAGGCGATCGCTGGCGAATTCCCGGATGAAGATGAAACGCTGGATATCATCGAAGAGGGTGACGGCTGGCTGGTGCGAGGCGGTACTGACTTGCATTCGTTGCAGCAGGTGCTCAACGTGCAGGATCTGGTCGACCCGAAAGAGGATTATACCTCGCTGGCAGGATTGCTGTTGGCGCACAGTGATGAGTTCCCCAAAGTGGGTGACACACTGGAACTGCACCGGTTGCGTTTCCTGATTGTAGAAGCGACGGACTACCGTATTGAACTGGTTCGGGTGGTTCGCGTACCGGAAACGACGGCAGAAAGCGCTGTATAAGCCGTGTCGGCCGTATGATGTAACGCCCGCCGTTGTGGCGGGCGTTACTGGCGCAAAAGTATCAATTCCTATCAGGATGAACCAATAGCGCGTTTGCGATCAGTCGCATTGCACCTTGATCGCCAGCCCTCCGCGGGAGGTTTCGCGGTATTTGGCATTCATGTCCTTGCCGGTTTCGTACATGGTTTCAATCACCTTATCGAGTGATACGCGGGCTTCAGTCGTTCGACGTATCGCCATGCGCGTCGCGTTGATAGCTTTGACGGACGCGATAGCATTGCGCTCGATACACGGCACTTGCACCTGTCCGGCAACCGGATCGCAGGTCAGGCCTAAATTGTGTTCCATACCGATTTCGGCGGCTACACACACCTGCTCCGGGCTGGCACCCAGTAACTCAGCCAGACCCGCTGCGGCCATTGAACAGGCCACGCCCACTTCACCCTGACAACCGACTTCAGCTCCGGAAATAGACGCATTCATTTTATACAACGACCCGATCGCACCGGCCGCCATGAAATAACGCAGGTAGATACCGGGGCCGACAGGTTCGATAAAGTGATCATAGTAGGCCAGTACCGCTGGCACGATGCCACAAGCGCCGTTGGTCGGTGCGGTGACAACGCGCCCTCCGGCGGCGTTTTCCTCGTTGACCGCCAGTGCGAACATATTGACCCAGTCCACCACGTTCATCGGGTCGTTAGATAGCTTGTCCGAAGAGACCAACATGCGGCGAAGTGCGGCGGCGCGGCGCGGTACTCGCAGCGGGCCTGGCAACACACCTTCGGTGTTCATGCCGCGATCCATACACGCGCGCATGGTTTGCCAGACTGCGGCGAAATAATCCTCAATTTCCTGGCGGCTATGCAACGCCAGTTCGTTGCGCATCATCATGCCGGAAATGGAAAGCCCGCTTTGTTTGCAGTGCTCCAGAATTTCCCGGGCGGAGCGATAAGGATGCGGTACGGTGAGGGGATCTTCCTGAGTCTGGCCAAAGTGCGCTTCATCGACGATAAACCCACCGCCAATCGAATAATACGTTTGGCGAAACAGCGGAAGATCGGCAGCAAAAGCGGTCAGTGTCATGCCGTTTTCGTGCAACGGCAAATTTTCTCCCCGGAAGACCATGCCGCCTTCTCGGGGGAAGGCGACCTCATGCACTCCCGCCAGAGATAACCGTTCGGTCTGCTCGACTTCCCGAATGAACGTCGGGATAGCATCAATATCCACCGTATCGGGTTGGTTACCTGCCAGGCCAAGGATAATCGCGATATCGGTATGGTGCCCCTTGCCGGTCAGAGCCAGAGAGCCGTAAACCTCGACCATGACCCGATCGGTACGGGACAGCAAATCCCGCTGTTGCAGTTCATCGACAAATTGCTTACCGGCTTTCATCGGTCCAACCGTATGAGAGCTGGAGGGGCCAATTCCGATTTTGAACATGTCGAATACGCTTATCACGCTGAAACTCCTCTCAGGGCGTTGCCTGTTGTGACTATTTGCCTGTTGTGACTATATAGGAAGCGGGCCATTGTTGCTCGCCATACCACCACTTATCCGGTGTGATGGCGCGGAGCTGACTCGCTTTAGAATAAAACTCGATAGAATGCGCTATTGTAGTGGAGAGTATGCTGCCATATTCGGCTTTTCACATGAAATAAAGTTATGTTATGCCGAAAAATAACTTATGGCTGGCGAGGAGGAACACGCAGAGATCAAACTGACTCCGGCATCGCCACGTGCAGTGCTAACTGACGAATGATGGCAGCGGTTAACCCCCAGACCAGTTGCTGCTGATACCAGGAGAGATACACCCGGTGGCGTTGTTGATGGCGTTTGATATCAAGCGGGTAGTAACGCTGTAGGGCGAACGCCTCGCGTAATGGCATTTCAAACAGTTCTGCGACTTCATCGGCGTTGGGATGAAAGGGCGTGTCCTCCGGCAACAGCCCGACCACCGGCGTGACCTGATAACCACTGGAGCTGTCGAAGGCGGGTAGCGTACCCAAAATCTGAACCGATGCCGGAGGAATGGCGACTTCCTCCTGGGCTTCACGCAGTGCGGTGGCAATCAGCGAGGCGTCTTCTGGGTCTGCCGCTCCGCCGGGGAACGCTACCTGCCCGGCATGCTTACGCAGGTGGGGCGAACGGCGTGTCAACAGCAGGCACGGGTCCGGGCGACGGATAATCGGTATCAGTACGGCAGCCTGCCGTTGGTGGCGCGTAATCGGCAAAACCGGTGCTGTTTGCAACTGAAAGCGTGTAATAAACGCGTCCAGATCGTAAGGGGAGTCATCCTCCGTATCGGACAAGAAAGGCAACAGCGTGGTATCCGTCATCTTGTTCAGCCCTCCGGTTTACTCCATGGTCGATATTGTTAATAACGGCAGAATACGGCCAATCTTGTCGAATGTTTCCTGATATTCTGCCTGTTCTTCGCTATCGGCCACAATTCCACCACCCGCCCAGCAGGACAGTGTGCCGTTGGTGGCGATCAGTGTGCGGATGGTGATGTTGGTATCCATGGTGCCGCAAACGCTGAGATAACCGATACTGCCGCAATACGCATTGCGTCGGTGAGGTTCCAGTTCCTCGATAATCTCCATCGCCCGCACCTTGGGCGCACCGGTGATCGAGCCGCCGGGAAAGCAGGCGCGCAGCAGGTCGGTGGCGTGCTGTTGCGACGGGAGTTGCGCTTCGATGGTGCTGACCAGATGGTGTACTGCCGGAAACGGCTCCACCACAAATAGCTCGGGAACACGCACGCTACCCGGCACGGCGACCCGACCAATATCGTTGCGCAGCAGGTCAACGATCATCAGGTTTTCTGCGCGGTCTTTTTCGGAGTCAGCCAGTCGCTGCGCCTGACGGGCATCTTCGTCGGCATTTGGCAGTCGCGGCAGTGTGCCTTTGATCGGTCGCGTTTGAATGTGGTTATCGTGTAGCCACAGGAAGCGCTCTGGCGAAATACTGAGCACGGCGCTATGCGGCAATCGCAGAAAAGCGGAAAACGGTGCCCGGTTGCTGGCGGAAAGCGTCAGAAATGCCTGCCATTCATCCCCTTGATAAGTCGCCTGAAAACGCTGAGCCAGATTGACCTGATAACAATCGCCTGCACGCAAATAGTCCTGAATCCGGCGGAACTTTTCACCGTACTGGTCACGACTCATGTTGGCTTGCCAGTTACTGGTCAGGCAGAAGGTACCCGGTTCAACGGGGGCAAGGTTATTTAGCCAGTCCAGTCGGCTCGCGATATCACCATGGCAGACCAGGGTCAGGCGCTGTTGGTGATGGTCGGCAATTAACGCCCAATCGTAAATACCTACTGCCATGTCAGGCTGGTCGATATCCCGCGCCGCCACGGAAGGCAGGTGCTCCACCCGTCGACCCAAATCGTACCCAAACAGGCCTAGTGCGCCGCCCTGAAACGGGTAATCCGGATGGGGTGGCACGTTGACTGCCAGTGCGTCGATGTGCTGTTGCAGCAATAAAAACGGGTCTTCGGTCGAAATCTGCCGGGTATCACCCTGTTGGATAGTGGTTTGTGTACCAATGGTCTCTAGCGTCAGACGTGGCTCCGCCACCAGAATGTCAAATCGGTTATGAGGATGGTCGGCAAATCCGGAATGGAGCAACATCGCCCAGGGCTGGTGTGAGAGCGTGCTAAAAAGGCGTAACAGCACATCCGGTTGGTAGGACAGAGCATGATAGACTATCGGTGTCGGCATAACGGTATTGGTATGGTCTCGCGATGTTGGTCATACCGGCAGCCAAGCGCTGAACCGGCAGCAGGCGTTGCAGTGTTGCAAGCGTACCACAAACCGCAGCCTGACGCGGGCATAGTCGGCATAAAAAGGTTTTCAGGAGACGAATGATGTTTGCAGGTATCCCGGCGCTGACCCATGAGCAGCAGCAACAGGCGGTGGAAAGAATACAGCACCTAATGGCGGAAGGCATGAGTAGCGGTGAAGCCATTGCCCAGGTAGCGGAGGAGTTGCGTCAAAACCATCAGGGAGCACGGGTGGTAGCGCGTTTTGAGGATGACGACGCACCAGAGTAATGCAAGAGTCATGGCTGACGGGCGGCGTACTTCATCGCCGCCCGCAAGTGTTATGCCACAGCGGCGATCGCTTTGATTTCGACTTTAAATTTGGGGTTCATCAATTTCGCTTCAACGGTGCAACGCACCGGCGCGCTGCCTGCCACCACCCAGGCATCCCAGGCGGCGTTCATGGCGGCGAAATCCGCTTTATCGGTCAGAAAAATGGTGACATCCAGCAAGCGACTCTTATCGCTGCCCGCCTGTTGTAAGATAGCATCCAGCGACGCGAGTGCGTTTTCGGTTTGGGCTTTGGCGTCGTCATCCAGGTTTTCCGGCACACTGGTGTAGTACAGCGTGTTGTTATAGATAACCGCGTCGGACCAGCGTGCGTCAGGATTGATACGGGTAATGGACATGAAGTCAGTCTCCTTGTGGCATGTGCGCGTTGCAGGATTTGCGTATTGCCGCATGTGTAGTGCAGTTGTGCAGAATTGTGCAGAGTGGAACAGGCGCTAAAACCGCAGAGACTAACACAGTTCGGCTTTCCGTGTGACCCCAGCGTGGGGCGCAAATATTAGCGTGCGGTGGAGACTTGAGCCGCAGTGGTGTCGTGTACGCAGGCTTGGCATAATCAGCCACCTTAATTCCGCCGCATTTAGGTGACGGCATTGTCAGACAAGAGAGACCGCGTGACAGCAGAGAACACAATCGACGATTTTGCAACGGATGGCGTACTGGCGCTGGCGATTCAGGGCTTCCAGCCGCGTGAACCACAACGGCAGATGGCGGCGGCTGTGTTGGACGCCATTGATGCCAGACAACCGCTGGTGGTGGAAGCGGGTACCGGCACTGGCAAAACCTATGCGTATCTGGCACCGGCTCTGCGTTCTGGTAAAAAAGTGATTGTGTCTACCGGTTCGCGCGCGTTGCAGGATCAGTTGTATAGCCGTGATCTACCAACAGTCGCCACTGCATTACAGTTTCAGGGTAAGCTGGCGCTACTAAAAGGCCGTGCCAATTATTTGTGTATCGAACGCTTAGAGCAGCAATCACTGGCGGGCGGCGATTTGGGTCATGACGTGTTGCGTGAGCTGGTACGGTTGCGTGGTTGGAGCCGCGAAACTGAAGACGGCGATATCAGCCAGTGCGGCGATGTCGCTGAAGACAGTGCGGTATGGCCACTGGTGACCAGCACCAACGATAACTGCCTTGGCAGCGATTGCCCGCATTACAAAGACTGTTTTGTGGTGAAGGCCCGTCGACGGGCGATGGATGCCGATGTGGTGGTGGTGAACCATCATCTCTATCTGGCGGATATGGTGGTCAAAGAGAGCGGGTTTGCTGAACTGATCCCCGATAGCGATGTGGTGATCTTCGACGAAGCCCACCAGATTCCCGATATTGCCAGCCAGTACTTTGGTCAGCAGCTCTCCAGTCGTCAGTTGCTGGATCTCGCCAAAGATATCGTGATTGCCTACCGCACTGAAGTGCGTGACGCCAGTCAGTTACAGAAAAGTGCTGATCGTTTGAGCCAGAGTACCCAGGATTTCCGGCTGGCGCTAGGTGACCCCGGATTTCGCGGTAATTTACGTGACATTGTCACGGATAATCTATTGCAGCGGTCATTGACGTTGTTGGATGACGCGCTGGAACTGTGCTGCGATGTGGCGAAGTTGTCGCTGGGGCGCTCAGCCTTACTAGACGCGGCCTTTGATCGTGCGACCCTTTACCGGGCTCGATTAAAGCGGCTGCGCGATGTGCAGCAACCCGGTTACAGCTACTGGTATGAATGCACCTCGCGTCATTTTGTGCTGGCGCTGACGCCGCTGTCGGTTGCAGACCGCTTTCGCGAAGTCATGAGAGAGAAACCGGCCTGTTGGGTGTTTACCTCGGCCACGCTGTCGGTTAACGAGCAACTCACGCATTTTATTGAACGATTGGGGCTGGATCAGGCCCGCACATTACTGCTGCCAAGCCCGTTTGACTATGCGAGTCAGGCATTATTGTGCGTACCGCGCAACCTGCCGGAGATCAATCGCCCCGGCGCTGCCAGACAACTGGCGCGGCTGTTGCGCCCGCTCATCGAAGCCAATCAGGGGCGCTGCTTCATGTTGTGTACCTCACACCAGATGATGCGCGATCTGGCCACGGAGTTTCGTGCCTCGTTAACGTTGCCGGTGCTGGTTCAGGGTGAAACCAGTAAGCCACAATTGCTGGCGCAGTTTTTGGCAGCGGGCAATGCGCTGCTGGTGGCGACTGGCAGCTTCTGGGAAGGGGTGGATGTGCGGGGAGATGCGCTGTCGTGTGTGATTATCGACAAGCTGCCGTTTACCTCGCCGGACGATCCGCTGCTGAAAGCGCGTATGGAGGATTGCCGGGTGCGCGGCGGTGATCCGTTTAATGAGGTACAACTGCCCGATGCGGTCATTACCCTAAAGCAAGGGGTTGGTCGGTTGATTCGCGATGTGGAAGATCGCGGTGTGTTGGTGATTTGCGATAATCGCCTGGTGACACGGCCCTATGGCGAGGTGTTTCTGACCAGCCTACCACCTGCACCAAGAACGCGAGATTTGCGCCAGGCTATCGATTTTCTGACGCGCAAACCGTGACGCTTACCGGCGCTGGCTGTTATGATGCGCGCCGTTGAAATATTTTCTCCCTGCCTGAGGTTGGCATGTCTACGCGAATTTTAGCGCTTGATACCGCAACGGAAGCCTGTTCTGTTGCACTCTGGAATGATGGTGAAATCCATTCCCTGTTTGAGGTTTGCCCTCGTGAACATACCCAGCGAGTATTGCCGATGGTCCAGCAACTGCTGGCCGAGCAAGGTATTACGCTCAATCAACTGGACGCGCTGGCGTTCGCTCGGGGGCCGGGCAGTTTCACCGGTGTGCGTATTGGTATCGGTATTGCGCAAGGGTTAGCGTTGGGCGCCGGTTTACCGATGCTTGGCGTGTCGACGCTGGCGACGCTGGCGCAAGGGGCGCACCGCCTGACCGGCGCGAACCGGGTATTGGCCGCCATTGACGCCCGTATGGGGGAAGTCTATTGGGCGAGTTATGAGCGTGTTCAGCAAGGTCACTGGCAGGGTGAAGCGAGTGAGGCTGTGTTGGCACCGGTTCAGGTGCAGGCACTGACAGCATCACTGAGTGGCGACTGGGCCACGGCTGGAACCGGCTGGCAAACCTACCCGGATTTACTTGATAACCCGGCTATCACCCTGAATCATACCGATGTGCTGTTGCCTCAGGCTCAAGATATGCTGCCGCTGGCCTGGCAGTTATGGTCGTCAGGCGGTGCGGTGAACGTCGAACAGGCTGAACCCCGCTATCTGCGCAACAATGTGGCATGGAAAAAATTACCCGGCCGCGAATAACAGCAACTTATCGCATCAGCTACAGTCTAATTCAGGTATCTGTCATAACTTAACTTAACGGCAGCAGGCAGGTGTATGTGATGACAATCGAATGTTTCGCCAATCAAGCGTTTGAGCGCAGACGGTCAGGGTGGATTCGGGGTGGATGGTGCGCGCTGCTGTTGCTAAGCCTGAGTATGCTGTCAGGCTGCGTCACGGTACCGGATGAAATCCGTGGCACATCGGCAACACCGCAGATGGACCTGATTCGGGTGATGAATGCCCCCAATCTGTATGTCGGGCAGGAATCACGCTTTGGCGGCCGGATTGCGGATATTCGCAATGAAGCCAACCGCACCCGGCTGGAAATCGTGACATTACCGTTGGATGGTGCAGGCCGACCGCGGCTCGATGAACCATCGGAAGGGCGATTGGTAGCCTACGTGAACGGTTTTCTGGAACCGGTAGAGTTTAAAAACCAACTCATCACGGTAGTCGGACCGATTACCGGCAGCGAGCAGGGTAAAATTGGTGAACGGCCATACACATTTGTCGTCGTGAAGGTAGAAGGTTACAAACGTTGGCGAGTGGTGCAGCAGATGGTGTTGCCGCCACGGGCTTATGATCCCTGGTGGGACCGTCGCTATCGTCACGTCTGGGGACCAGGGTGGGGGCCAGGCTGGAATGATGGCTACGCACCGGTGCAGGTGGAGACGGTGGTAACCGAGTAATACTTATCATCCGTCAGGCACTGGCCTGATAGTCAGATGACCTGATAGTAAAACGAGGCGGCGAGGGTCGCCTCATTTTTTTGTCGTTATGGTTTTTGTAGTAATAGCAATACGTTGAAATTAAGTGATCGTCTTCTCAACCTGAGCATTGTGAATTTCACAGTTGTTAATATGAGTTAAAATGTTGTTACAGATCACTCGGGTTGGGATTGATTATGCCACTTAAAAAATATCTCGGGAGTGACGTTTTGGAAAAAATCTGGTTAGCGCGTTATCCGGCGGATGTCCCTGCGGAAATTGACCCGGATCGTTATGAATCGCTGATCGAATTGTTTGAACAAGCGGTAGCGCGTTATGCCGACCAGCCCGCGTTTATCAATATAGGCGAGGTCATGACGTTCCGTCGGCTGGAGGAGCGTAGTCGTGCATTCGCCGCTTATCTGCAACATCAATTGAAGTTGAAAAAAGGTGAACGCGTCGCGCTGATGATGCCTAACCTGCTGCAGTACCCGATCGCACTGTTTGGCGTGCTGCGCGCCGGGCTGGTGGTGGTTAACGTCAATCCGCTATATACACCGCGTGAACTGGAGCACCAGCTCAAAGACTGTGGCGCCTCCGCGATTGTTATCGTTTCCAATTTCGCCCATACGCTGGAAAAGGTGGTGTATAACACCCCGGTGAAACATGTGATTTTGACCCGTATGGGCGATCAACTGGCACCGGCAAAAGGTACGCTGGTTAACTTTGTGGTTAAGTACATCAAGCGACTGGTACCCAAGTACCACCTGCCGGATGCCATTTCGTTTCGCCATGTTTTGCAGCAGGGCAAGAAGATGCCCTATGTGCGACCAGAAGTTAATAACCATGATCTGGCTTTTCTGCAATACACCGGTGGCACAACCGGTGTTGCCAAAGGTGCCATGCTGACTCACCGAAATATGCAGGCTAACCTGATGCAGGCCAAAGCGGCGTACGGTCCGGTGCTCCATGAAGGACGCGAACTGGTGGTAACGGCACTGCCGCTCTATCACATCTTCGCGTTAACGGTGAATTGCCTGCTGTTTGTCGAACTGGGCGGCAAAAACCTGCTGATCACCAATCCACGTGATATCCCTGGCATGATTAAAGAACTGGCGCATTATCCATTTACCGCTATTACCGGGGTGAATACGCTGTTTAATGCGCTGCTGAATAATGAAGCGTTTAGTCGGCTTGATTTTTCCACGTTGCACTTGTCGGTGGGCGGTGGCGCATCGGTACAACAGGTGGTGGCTGAGCGTTGGGAAAAACTGACCGGTATTCACCTGCTGGAAGGTTACGGGTTGACGGAAAGTGCCCCGCTGGTGGCGGGCAATCCTTACGACTTGCAGCACTATAGCGGCAGCATCGGTTTGCCGGTACCCTCCACCGATGTGCGAATCATCAATGATGACGGGCTGGATGTCGCACCTGGTGAGCCCGGCGAGCTGTGGGTGCGCGGCCCACAGGTGATGTCGGGTTACTGGCAGCAACCGGACGCCACGCATGAGGTGCTCAAAGAGGGGTGGCTGGCAACCGGTGACATTGTCACATCAAATGAGCAGGGTTTTCTGAAAATCGTTGATCGCAAGAAAGATATGATTTTGGTATCCGGTTTTAATGTTTATCCCAACGAGATAGAAGAAGTGGTGGTCCGCCATCCCAAGGTCTCTGAAGCCGCTGCTGTTGGTGTACCCAGTGAAACGTCAGGGGAAGCGGTAAAAGTTTTCGTGGTATGCCGCGATCCGTCACTGACGGTGGAGGAATTAGTGAGCCATTGCCGCCGGAACCTCACGGGGTATAAAGTGCCGCGATTATTTGAGTTCCGAAGTGAGTTACCTAAATCCAACGTAGGGAAAATTCTCCGGCGTGAGCTGCGTAATGAGCAGTCAGCTGCCTGATGGTTGCCTGTGGCGGTCATGACGGGTATGGTGAGAGCCTGCCTGCTGAGCACCACAGGACAACATCACCTTTCGCCAGGCCTTTGCCTGCCCTGACGGACCGGTAGAACGGCACCGTGTGGTTCGTCATGAATGTGTTTTATGCCCTGAGTGCGACTTTTCGCACTGGGTACAACCAAGAGAATACCGTTTTGAATTATCAGTTGATTACTACCGATGAAGGATTATCAGCGGTGTGCGCGTTGGCGTGCGCGGTGTCCGAAGTCGCGCTGGATACCGAGTTTGTCCGTACCCGTACTTACTATCCGCAACTGGGGCTGATCCAGTTGTATGACGGGGAGAACTTGTCGTTAATAGACCCGCTGGCAATCAGCAACTGGGAGCCGTTCCGTGCACTGTTGCAGAACCCGCAGGTGACTAAATACCTGCATGCCGGTAGTGAAGATTTAGAAGTGTTTTTGAATGCGTTCGGTTGCCTGCCGTCGCCCTTTATCGATACCCAGATTCTGGCAGCATTTCTGGGTAAGCCGTTGTCTTATGGCTTTGCCGCACTGGTGGCGGATTACCGCCAGGTTGTGCTGGATAAAAGCGAGTCCCGCACCGACTGGCTGGCGCGTCCGCTGAGCGAGAGACAGTGCCAGTATGCGGCCGCCGATGTGTTTTATCTGCTACCGGTAGCCAGAGTGCTGGTGGAAGAGACCCGGTCGGCTGGCTGGATGGAGGCGGCGCTGGATGAGTGCCAGTTGCTATGCCAGCGTCGTCAGGATGTATTGGCACCGGAGATGGCGTATCGGGAAATCGGTAATGCCTGGCAACTGCGGGGGCGTCATCTGGCTTGTCTGCAAAAACTGGCAGCGTGGCGTCTGCGTAAAGCACGTGAACGTGATAGCGCGGTAAATTTTGTTGTTCGTGAGGAGAACCTGTGGCAGGTTGCTCGTTGCCTTCCCGGTTCGCTCGGCGAGCTGGACTCGTTAGGCCTGAGCGGGCCGGAGATTCGCTATCACGGTAAAACGCTGTTGTCGCTGGTGGCGGAAACTGCGTCGCTGAGTGAGGCGGATTATCCGCCTGCCGTGGTTAACCTGATCGATTACCCCGGCTACAAGAAAGCTTTCCGTGATATCAAGGCGCTGGTGCAACAGTGCGCTGAACAAAGTGGTTTATCAGCAGAATTGCTGGCATCCCGGCGGCAGATTAACCGTTTGCTGAATTGGCACTGGAAACTGGTATCGCTGGATAATGCGCCGGAAATGGTCACTGGCTGGCGCGGTCGTCTGTTTGGGGATGGGTTGCAAGCGATTCTGGCGCAGTATTAAGCACGATAAATCATCATCACGAAAGCTACCGCCCCTGATTTGCAGGGGCGGTAGTGGAACAGGGAAGCTGTGATTATTTGTCGACGGTCGGCGTAGGTGCTGCGGGCTCGTCGGCTTCCGGCAACGTAACGTTCAGTTCCAGTACGGAAATATCATCGCCTTTCTGTTCCAACTGTACCGTGACCATTTCCGGGTCTATCTGCACGTATTTGCAGATAACTTCCAAAATGTCTCGTTTGAGCTGCGGCAGATAATGCGGCTCACTGTCCCCACGGCGTCGCTCCGCGACAATAATCTGTAGCCGTTCCTTGGCGATATTGGCTGTCGTTTTTTTGCGGGACAAAAAGAAATCGAGTAACGCCATGATTTATCCCCCAAAGAGTCGTTTCAGGAAGCCTTTCTTCTCTTCCTCAATAAACCGATACGGTCTATCTTCGCCCAACAGGCGATCCACGGTATCCGCATAGGCTTTGCCGGCATCGGCTTCTTTATCCAGAATAACCGGCTCACCCTGGTTGGACGCGCGTAATACGGACTGGTCTTCCGGGATGACGCCTATCAATGGAATGCGCAGAATTTCCAGCACATCTTCCATGCTCAGCATATCGCCACGGCTGACACGACCTGGGTTGTAACGGGTGAGCAGCAGATGTTCCTTGATAGGGTCCAGACCTTGTTCCGCACGGCGCGATTTGGACGACAGAATTCCCAGGATACGGTCGGAGTCACGTACTGACGACACTTCCGGGTTGGTGGTAATGATAGCTTCGTCTGCGAAATACAGCGCCATCAGGGCACCGGTTTCAATGCCAGCAGGGGAGTCACAGATAATAAAATCGAACTCCATGTCAGCCAGATCGTTGAGAACCTTATCTACACCTTCGCGGGTCAGGGCATCTTTATCCCGGGTCTGCGAAGCCGGTAATATGTACAGATTTTCGGTACGCTTATCTTTGATCAACGCCTGATTCAGGGTCGCGTCGTTTTGGATGACGTTCACAAAGTCATACACGACCCGGCGCTCACATCCCATGATCAGGTCGAGGTTACGCAGACCGATGTCAAAGTCGATGACAACCGTCTTCTTACCTTTTTGGGCTAAACCGGTAGCAATGGCCGCGCTTGAAGTGGTCTTGCCAACGCCCCCTTTACCTGAAGTAACAACAATGATGCGTGCCATAAATAATTCCTTTCAAGGGCCTAGTCTAGAGGTTGTATAGTCAAAACATGGTCAGGCGGATTGAGTTTCAGGCGCGCCGCCTTCCCGAAATAACTTTCCGGTATCTGATCGCTAAGCCAGTAACGCCCGGCGATAGACACCAGTTCAGCGGCCAACTGGGTACAGAAGATCTGGCTGCTGACATCACCAGAAACACCTGCCAGCGCACGGCCGCGCATCATGCCGTAAATATGGATATTGCCGTCGGCAATGACCTCGGCACCGGCACTGACATGGCTGGTGACGATAAGATCACAGTCGCGAGCATAAATTTGCTGTCCGGAACGGACGGGTGTGTTGATCACCCGGGTTTTAACGGGTGTAGCAACCGGTGCCGGAGGTTGAGTCGTCCGGCGTTCCTTGCCTTCACGTGATTTACCTTCACGTAATAGCGGGAGTCCCGCTCTGGCGATGACGTGCCTGAGTTGCTCATCATCGCATCCACTTACCCCTACGACTTTCAAACCGGCGTCAGTAATCGCCTGCTGAAGTTTGCTCCAGTCTGCATCAATGGGCAGTGTCGATACATTGACAACAACCGGCGCGTTTTTGAGAAACGCCGGTGCCTGTTCAATCTTTTCCTGCAAGGCCTGGTGAATAATGTCGGGCTGTGCATCATGCAGATGAACAACAGATAAGGTAAAGTTGCTGCCTTTCAACTCAATTGGCGTTTGTGACATCTGTCCTGACTCAGTTTCAGCATCTTTAAATCCCCAGAGTAACATTTAAGGCATGATATTCCAGAGCGCTCCAAGCATGTTATAGTCACATGAAAATACAGGCAAGACACCATTTTCCTGGTTCAGAGTAAAAAACATGTATTGTGTGATCTATAGAAGTTCTAAACGCGAACAAACATATCTCTACGTCGAAAAAAAAGACGATTTTTCCCGAGTTCCGGCAGAGCTGATGAAAAGTTTTGGCCTGCCACATCTGGTGATGTTATTACCGCTTGATGGCAGTAAAAAACTGGCCTCAGCAGATATAGAGAAAGTAAAACAGATGCTTAAGGAACAGGGCTTTTATCTGCAACTGCCCCCGCCACCAGAAAATCTATTGGATGAGTTGCAGGCAAGCGCGAAAAAATAATGTCCGAATTATTTTCCATATAATGTTCGGGCAGGCGGAGGAATTAGCCGCTGTTTTTTAATACAGGGGTGTCAGAAATAAACCAGGAAATGCTTTAATTTTGCTGATGCTATTTCCCGGATACTGATTTATATACAGGTGTATTATAAATAACTTTATTTTCTGCCGCCCCTTAGGATTCCTTTCTTTGTCTGTGTATTGGTGGCGTTTGCATAAAGGTAACGCAAAATTTCTGATACATTTCAGACACTATTGTTCATCAATTGTGCTTACTTTTTGGATGGCGATACCGGTATGATGAGCAGGCTATGTCCCGCTCACTGTGGTGGGCTGGCGCATCCACTAACAGAATAGTCAGGAGAGGGTTCATGTATCAACACAGAGACTGGCAGGGCGCATTACTGGATTTTCCTGTCAACAAAGTGGTGTGTGTCGGTAGTAACTATTCCGAACATATCCGTGAAATGGGTAGCGCCAAACCGGCGGAACCGGTTATTTTTATCAAGCCTGAGACCGCGCTGTGCGATTTGCGCCAGCCAGTGGCTATTCCGAAGGACCTGGGGTCGGTACATCATGAGGTTGAGCTGGCCGTATTGATCGGCACGCCGCTCAAACAGGCAAACGAAGAACGTGTCGCCAGAGCTATCGCAGGCTATGGTGTGGCATTAGATCTGACGCTGCGTGATTTACAAGCTGGTTTCAAAAAAGCCGGGCAGCCGTGGGAAAAAGCCAAGGGATTTGATGGTTCTTGTCCGGTATCCGGTTTCATTCCTGTGGCTGAATTTGGCGATCCGCAGCAGGCGGAACTGGGCATCAACATCAATGGTGAGGTGCGCCAGCAAGGAAATACCAGCGATATGATTACGCCGATTCTGCCGCTGATAGCCTATATGAGCCGCTTTTTCACCCTGCGCGCAGGCGACATTATCCTGACCGGCACCCCTCAGGGTGTGGGGCCGTTACAGGTGGGTGATGCATTGACCATTACGCTTAATGATCGCACGTTGACTACCCACGTCATTTGATTCAACGCCACCCGCGGTGTTGCTGCGGGTGGTATCCCTCATCGTCTGCCTTTACAATACCCAACATACCTCCTGTTTATCATCGGAATTGCAGTTATGACTCAACAACCCTTTTGGGAAACCAAAACACTAGAACAAATGTCGAACGACGAGTGGGAGGCACTCTGTGATGGCTGCGGTCGCTGTTGCCTGCATAAGCTGATCGATGAAGATACGGAAGAGCTCTATTTCACCAATGTCGCGTGTAACCAGCTGAATATTAAAAGTTGTCAGTGCCGTAATTACGCACGTCGATTTGAATATGAGCCGGATTGTATCAAGCTGACGCGAGAGAATTTATTGTCATTTGACTGGTTACCGGAAACCTGTGCCTACCGTTTGATCCATGAAGGCAAAGGGCTACAACCCTGGCATCCGCTGCTGGCGGGTTCCAAATCGGCGATGCACCAGCAGCGAATCTCGGTGCGCTACATTGCGGTGCGTGAAAGTGATGTAGTGGACTGGCAGGACCATATCTTAAACAAGCCGGAGTGGGCGAGATAAAGGTGGGTAGCCTGACGGCGATATCGGCATGATGCAGTCAACAGTATTAGTCAGGAATGCAGTTAACGTATCGTCTAAAACACGCCGGGCCAGAGTTTATCTGGCCCGGCGTGTGAGTGGTTCACGGGTTTATTTACCGAAATGCTTAACGGCCGAACAGGTCACGGCGTTTGGGGCGAAATGGCTGGGCAATCAGTACCAGCACTGCCACCAACAGGTAGGCACCGAAAATCACGATCATCCACTGTGGCATTTCCAGATTCATGAAGTTCCACTGACGTTCGGCACAATCACCTGTTGCGGTGAAGATAGCCGGCAGCCATTTGTCCAGTGGTAACCAGGATGGGAAGCTGACAAAAAAGTCACAGGTAACAAACGGCGAGGGATGTAACTGAATATTGGTGTGTTTGATGGCCAATGCCAGACCTTCCCAGGCACTGTAAATCCATAACCCGAGAGCTGGGTAACGCAGCACTGTACCCGGAGCGATGGCACCCACCAGTCCGGCGGCCATGACACCATAGAGTGCTGTTCGCTGATAAATGCACAGTACGCAAGGTTTTAGCATTAGTACGTACTGGAAATAAAGAGCGACCAGTTCAAAAGCCAGTGCCGTAAACGCCATCAGAAGCCAGGCGCCCCGGCCGCGGGAGCAACGGTTTAAAAATCGCAACATAAAAAATATTCCATGCTAAAAACGATAATATGAGCAGTGATAACCGTGCTCACCGCCCTCATTGAATCTTTGGTTCGGGTGAGCTGACGTTTCTCGCGGTGGTAGGGTTGCCCTGTACCGCATGGAATGTGCGTCAGCGCCTGAGCGAAGATTCTGCTGTGCCAACAAATACCCTGCTGTTTTTAACGCTTTCTGTGAGGGATCGCCAGTTTCATGACAAAATCCGCCCCTTACTATACACGATTTATTCCAGAGCATGACGGTATTGATCAATCATCACCGTATTGAATAATGGTGCCGCGGCCGGGTGCGTACGTGCCGTGTCATTGATGGTGTTTCACGGATACCGTCATCTCAGGATGAGTGTGGCGATAATAACCGTTTGTGGGAATAGGTTGTCGTTATCATGAAAATCCGTAATAACAAAACTTCAATATTACCGAGGATGGCATGCCATACTTGATTTAGACTGGTCATGCCAGTGAAAATAGTCTGCCGGCGCGGATAAGCCATCGGACCGCTGCAGGTAGCATTCAGGGCTTATGCCCAGGGAAAATAACCACCGTGCACAAAGCCACTGCGAGAAATGGGCATCTGGCGGAAACGGCAAGGTGGGCAAAATGAGAATAATGGCATCACGGCACGTCGTTATCTGGCGTGGTGTCAGGAATTTGTGCAGAGGAAATACGGTGGTAGATTGCGTTTTTCGTATCGATTTTCCTCTTTTAACGTTAATTAAATTTAACTATTTGATAGGTGTTTAGAGAAATTTATCGTAAAGCGTGGGGGATATTCGCGTTTGTTTACGGGTAATTGTCTTTAGTCACAGTTTTTATGTCGAATTGAGATTTTCAGGTCCTGCTATGCTATGTGATGTAGGGTTCGTTTGGTATGATGATGTTGACTTTCACTGGTAAACATCGCTACGGAATATAAACTTATGGTTATAAAGGCGCAAAGTCCGGCGGGATTCGCGGAAGAATATATTATTGAAAGTATATGGAATAATCGTTTCCCTCCTGGGTCTATTCTGCCCGCTGAGCGGGAGTTGTCCGAGTTGATCGGGGTGACGCGTACGACGTTACGCGAGGTGCTACAGCGCCTGTCCCGTGATGGATGGCTCACAATCCAGCACGGCAAACCGACCAAAATCAATAATTTTTGGGAAACATCCGGATTAAATATTCTGGAAACGCTGGCTCGACTCGATCATGACAGCGTTCCCCAGTTGATCGATAACTTGCTGGCGGTGCGTACTAATATCGCCGGGATTTTCATCCGCACTGCAATCCGTTTGCATCCGGCAAAATCGGTCGAGATCCTTAAGCTGGCTGAGTCTGTTCAGGACACCGCAGATGCGTATTCCGAACTGGATTACAACGTGTTCCGTGGGCTGGCTTTTGCCTCCGGCAACCCGATTTATGGTCTGATCATTAACGGGTTGAAAGGGCTGTACATTCGGGTCGGGCGTTATTACTTCTCTAATCCTGAAGCTCGCAAAACAGCACTGGCGTTTTATCGCCGTCTGGAGTCGCTGGGTCGTGATGGGTTATATGAGCAGGTGCCTGATGCGATTCGTCAGTACGGTAAAGAGAGCGGTGCGTTGTGGCATAGCATGCAAAATGCCATCCCGCGTGATTTGGCGGAAGGTCGCCGATAGTCGCTTCTGTGACTAGATTGTCAGACAATAAAAATGGGTAGCTTCAAAGCTACCCATTTTTTATGGGAGCACGATGGGTCATAAGGCCGGGTTGCGCGGTGGGCAACGGTCGATCAGTTCAATGCTGCCATCCTCGTTCATCTGCTCCAGTGTGACGTCAAATCCCCATAGACGATGAACATGTTTCATCACTTCATGGCTGCTTTTATCCAGCGGTGCGCGGTTTTGTGGCACATAGCGCAGAGTCAGTGAACGATTGCCGCGTAAATCTACGTTCCAGACCTGAATATTGGGCTCGATATTGCTCAGGTTGTACTGGGAAGACAGCTCCTGGCGGATTTTTCGATAGCCTTTTTCATCATGGATCGCGGCAATCTCCAGATAATTGTTGTGATCGTCATCCAGTACGGTAAACAGCCGGAAATCCCGCATCACTTTCGGTGAGAGGAACTGGCTGATAAAGCTCTCGTCTTTAAAGTTTTGCATCGCGAAATGCAGTGTCGTTAGCCAGTCTTTACCCGCGATATCCGGGAACCAATAATGGTCTTCTTCCGTCGGGCTCTGGCAAATTCGCTTGATGTCCTGGAACATCGCAAAACCAAGTGCATATGGATTGATGCCGCTGTAATACGGGCTGTTGTACGGCGGTTGATAGACCACATTGGTATGACTGTGTAGAAATTCCAACATAAAACGGTCGGACAGTTTACCCTCGTCATAAAGATGATTGAGGATGCTGTAATGCCAGAAGGTCGCCCAGCCTTCATTCATCACCTGAGTTTGTTTTTGCGGATAAAAATACTGGCTTATCTTGCGCACGATACGCAAAATTTCACGCTGCCACGGCTCCAGCAATGGGGCATTTTTCTCCATGAAGTAGAGCAAGTTCTCTTGCGGCTCATGGGGGAAACGACGGGCTTTCTCGGGGGAGGTTTCCTGTTCACGACGCGGCAGTGTGCGCCACAGTTCGTTAACCTGACTTTGCAGGTAGGCTTCACGGCTTTTCTGGCGCAGCTTTTCCTCTTCCAGCGAGATTTTCTGCGGCCGTTTATAGCGGTCCACCCCGTAATTCATCAGTGCGTGGCAGGAATCGAGCAGTTTCTCCACTTCATCGACACCGTGGCGCTCTTCACATTGGGCAATGTATTGGCGGGCGAACAGCAGGTAATCGATGATCGAACTGGCGTCGGTCCAGCTACGAAACAGGTAGTTACCTTTGAAGAAGGAGTTATGGCCGTAGCACGCATGCGCCATCACCAATGCCTGCATCGGCATGGTATTTTCTTCCATCAGATACGCGATGCACGGATTGGAGTTGATGACGATTTCGTAGGCCAACCCTTGCTGGCCGTGCTTATAGCGCTGCTCGGTTTCGATAAATTTTTTGCCGAACGACCAGTGGGCATAGTTGATGGGCATCCCGATACTGGAATAGGCGTCCATCATTTGCTCAGACGTGATCACCTCGATTTGGTGGGGATAGGTATCCAGACGATACAGTTTGGCTACCCGGTCAATTTCATCCAGATAGACCTGCAGCAAATCGAATGTCCAGTCAGGTCCGTCATTCAGACGTTGTGGGCTTGTTACCCGCTCATCAGTCGATATAGCCATCAGCGCACCCCTCACTATAACTGCCGCCACTTCATTGCGTCGGCATACTTAATCGTAGCTTATTCTGAGAAAAGTGATGTGAAATCGGTAGCTTGGATGAAATCTTTAGATAGAAAGCCGGATGACGCGCCGTCAGCGCTACGTCTGATAGCGACACACCGCTGTGGGTTATCCTACGTTGTTGTGTTCACTCTCTCATAATAAATAAAAGCTATATCTGCAACAGATGACAATTAATACCCGCATGTTAAAGTAGGTTTTTATTTTGGTGTTTAAACTGTTACGCAGCATATTTCGCCGGATTGGCGGAGGAAGCAGGGAGAATAGCAATAATGAAGGTGGTAATTTTAGGGAGTGGTGTTATCGGCGTCAGTACCGCCTGGTATCTGGCGCAATCGGGGCATGATGTCACGGTTATTGACCGGCAGGCTGAGCCAGCTCTGGAAACCAGCGCGGCTAACGCAGGGCAGATTTCCCCCGGTTATTCCGCCCCCTGGGCGGCACCGGGTATTCCACTTAAGGCCGTCAAATGGCTCTTTCAGCAGCATGCCCCGTTGGCGATTCGCCCGGACTTTACCGCCACGCAACTACGTTGGATGTGGCAGATGCTGCTAAATTGCGACAGCGCACACTACCGGGTTAATAAAGCTCGTATGGTCCGGCTGGCCGAATACAGCCGTGATTGCCTGCAGGCACTGCGCGCCGCAACCGGCATTGCCTATGAAGGGCGACAGGGTGGGACGTTACAACTGTTCAGAACTCCACAACAGTATGAAAATGCTTACCGTGATATCGCGGTGCTTAAAGAAGCCGGTGTGCCGTATGAATTGCTGGAGGCGAGCCAACTGGCTTCTGTCGAACCGGCGCTGGCGGGCGTACGCCACAAGCTGACCGGGGGATTGCGATTGCCGCATGATGAAACCGGGGATTGCCAGCTGTTTACCCGGCAACTGGCGACGATGGCGGCAGCGGCGGGGGTTACCTTCCGTTTCAATAGCCCGATACAACATCTTGATGTGGAAGGGCAACGGGTTAGCTCAGTGTATTGCAACGGTGAAAAAATCACCGCGGATGCTTATGTGATGGCATGCGGTTCCTATTCCCGCGGTTTATTGGATAAATGGTTCGATATCCCTGTCTATCCACTCAAGGGTTATTCGCTGACGATCCCGCTCTCTAACGAAGAAGGCGCACCGGTATCTACCGTACTGGATGAAACCTATAAGATCGCGATTACGCGTTTTGATCAGCGCATTCGCGTCGGTGGTATGGCGGAGATCGCCGGGTTTGATCTCGCGTTGAACCAGAAACGCCGGGCTACGCTGGAAATGGTGGTACGTGATCTGTACCCAAACTGTGGGCCGGTAGAACAGGCAGCATTTTGGACCGGGCTGAGACCGATGACGCCAGACGGCACGCCATTGGTGGGGCGTTCCCCCTTACAAAACCTGTATCTGAACACCGGACACGGTACATTGGGGTGGACAATGGGGTGTGGCTCCGGTCAGTTGCTCGCCGATATTATCTCCGGCAAAACGCCAGCCATTGAGTACGACGATCTCTCCTTCTCTCGCTACGCCTGACTTCGCCATTCCTGCTAATCATTAACCGCTCTGATTGGGGCGGTTAACTGTAAAAAGGGATCCTGGCGGATCCCTCTCGATATATAAATGGTTAGTTTGCCAACGGTGCATCCGGATGCAGGCCCAGCCAGCCGGGAGTGGGGTCGCCTTTGGCTTCTCCTACATACAGACTCATTTGTGCACGGAAGCGTTCAACGGCACCGCGATCAGACATGAAATCAGCAAATGCCTGTGGACGGGTGTTGCTGTATTCCCAAATATGCTTATAACCCGCAGGCGGAGCCACGTCGGTGCGTACTGACCACATCCGCGCAACCTGTGTTTGTGTTTGCGGGTCAAGTAGCCAGCTCAGGTACAACTTGGCGCTTTCCGGGTGTTTGGCCTGTTTGAAGATGGCAGCACGCTGCGCCCAGGAGACAAAGGGGTCTGATTTCGGCAGTACAAATCGCGTTACTGAACCAGCCGCTGGAACCAGTGCACCAGAACTGCTTGGGGTAGCGCTGTATTTACCCGTGGTTATCTGAGCACCGGGTACGTTCGTTCCACGTGCGTAAACCGGGTCTTGCTCCTGGAGTTTTTCTACAAATTCCCAGCCGTATTTATCTACTATCTGTTTGTACCAAAACAGTACCGCGTCATCATCGTTTGGATACGCCAGTATCAGGTTGCCTTTTAAATCAGGGCGCAGATAGTCGTTTGCTTCTCGCGGCCAGGATTTCTCATCCAGCAACTGGGTGTTGACCAGGTTACTGAACGCGATGACGTACGCACCAATCCAGGCACCGTCTGCGTCACGAAATTCTGGGTAGACTTTGTCCCAGCCCACGGGTTTGTAATTCAGCAAAACCCCCTGTTTTTTCCAGCGCGGGAAATCCTGCACCGTCTGTAACTGCACCACATCCGGAATCAGGGTATTAGTCGCCAGTTGGTTGTCGATACGCGCGTCGTGATATTTGCTGTAGTCAACGATGACATTCAGCTTGATGCCAGGAAAACGGTTCTCAAACGCCTGTTTGAAGCCCGTTTGCTGTGACTGGACATCGCCACCGGCATAAACGGTGACTGTCCCGCCTTCTCTGAGCGCGCTCTGATAAATCTCATCCAGTGAACGGGTATCGGGTGCAACGGCAGCTTGAGCCTGCCAACTGCTGATACCAGCCATCATGGTCAAGAGTAGTGCGGTTTTCTTTAAGTACTTCCCAGTGTATTGCATCGTGGTCTCCTTGACTGGGGGGTAAAAGCCGCGCCGACAGGCAATAACCTTATCAATTGCATGACGGCGACGGCGTAATAAGCGAACAACTGCAGGTGTTTTTCCCTTTTTCTGTCAGGGAATTGAGAGTTGAGTCTATCGGATTAAACAAAAACAAACAGGAAGAAAAAATGAACGAAATGATTAAAAACATTGAATGATGTGAGGTGGCAGGTTGTTCTTGTGACGTCATTTTTTCTGGAATTAAATGGCGGTAAATCGAGTGTTGCACAGCGATACTGTTAATTTTTTCTAATTGTTTTTGGTTGGGTAAAAGAATGGTCTGATTGTCTGGAAAGGGCTGATGGATCACAGACAAAGAGCAAAACGCCCTGGCTGGCAGGGCGGAGCAAGAGTCTCGGGCGAACGACCATCAGGCGGCGGTATTAACCAGGTTGCCTTGTGATGAGGCGGAAGCCAGCGAAGAGGAAAAGCTTTGCAGGAAAGTCGACAGCGACGCACTGCTGCTATCGCCACCCAAAGCAGTGACCATTGAACTGAACGCACTTTGCAATTCGCTCAACTGGCTGCTGGACACCGTGCTGCTGGAAGAGGAATCGGAAGAGAGTGCGCTAATCAGCGAAGACAGGTCATTTTTCATCGGGTTGTCAGACAACGACGATGAGTTGGATGACGCACCAATGCTGTGCAGGGTATCCATCAACGTATGCAGGAAGGTGGCCACGGCTTCCTTCGCACTGGAAGACGAGGTGTCCGACGTGCTGCTGTCTGTTGAGGATGTTGACGATGTCGTGGAACTGGTTTCCGAGGTACTGCTGGTGCCAAGCGTGATACCAATTGAAGATAACGCTGTCACCAAAGACGAAAACAATCCCCCCTCTTTATCATCATCCTGTTTACGGTAAGGGAGCGCCGTTACAGAAGATGAGGAGGACGACGTGGAACTGACGCCGGATACCTGCAACACGGAATTATATAACCCCGAGTAGTTGGAGGATATGGACATCACCATGATATTTCTCCTTGTAGTATTTGCCAGAAAATTAACTACTGTCGACACGTGCATGAAATACACGGCGCCGCATAGGTATATAGAATAATTAAAATTATTTTTCTATCAGGGGGAATTGGCGTGGAAGTGGTTCAATAAAGATTGAAAATCAATCGGATGAAAAGATGGTGATTTATTTTTCTATTAATGGCATAGAAAAAGGTGAAACGTAATTTTTGTAAGGATAGAGAAAGAAAAACGATATTGTAGAAATGGATTGAAATAAATAACCGCGAGAGTAAGGAAAGCGTAAATTTATTATCATGAAATCATAATAAGCGAAAAAACAAATCACCGTATCGACACCGGGACTCCCTGTGTCCCGGCACAAGTACCGTGTTTGGCAGGGGAATCAGAGTTCGAAACCGGGGGCGACCTCTTTCACCGGTTTGCGGCAGGCAGCAGGCACATCGCTGGCCGAAGAACGGACTGTACAGTCAGGGACAAACGGGTTAAGCGACTCACGGTTTACGTAGATCAACAAGAGCAGGAGTATCAGCACGATGGCACGCAGGCGTTTTTTCTTTTTCATATCAAGTGTCGGTTCATGTGATATATCGGCAGTATAACGCGTAGCGTTCAGGCCGCGGTAGGTTAAACGCCAGCTTACGGGAGCGCTACCTCGCTGTCTCGTTTTACAAACTTTTGTCATCACTGCCGTGTTGGTTGATAAACCACGCCCTTGCCGTCAGCCTGGCTCTTGTTTCTGATAGCGGCTGGCAGGCCGCTATGGTGAATGGGACTCGGTTATTAACCGTGACTGAGCTGCCTCACCAGGCTAATCGATTACCGGCATAATCGACGAAGTGGTGGCCGCCTTTGCCCTGAAAAGCGGTTATTTGTTGCAGTAATCCACTGACGCTGGTTTCCACCGTAAGGGGAGCGCTATTGCCGCCGAGATCGGTTTGTACCCAGCCGGGGTGTAATGACAGCAATGTGCCTTGTCGGCTGGCTATCGCATCGCTCAGGCTACGTGTCAGCATATTCAGTGCTGCTTTGCTGGCGGCGTAAAAAGGCAGTTCGGCATTGGGGTTTTCGGTCAGGCTACCCAGTCGTGAGGTCATGAACGCGAGTGTGGCACCAGGGGCCAGACAAGGCAGTAATGCTGATGCCAGAGCAATCGGTGCCAGTGTGTTGGTCAGGAATAACGGCACCCACTGTTCAGGTTCGATGGCGGTAGCATCCTGGTGTTCAGGGCCATAAATCCCGGCATTAATCAGCACTAAATCGAACGAGGTTGCGGCCAGCGACTGGCAAAAAGCGGTGCGTTGTGACGAGTCATTGATATCCAGCGCCAGCCAGTGTACCGCCAGCTTATCTGTTACGGTGGACGGCGTACGTCGTGTCGCACTGACTGTCCATCCTTGTTGGTGCAGTGCGGTGGCGATGCCGAGCCCCAGCCCGCGAGAGGCGCCAATGATGAGCGCTCGTTGTCCCGAATCCATAACCTGTTACCTCCTGAAGGGTCTGATGGCTATCTCCGTTGTCTGAGCGCTTTATTTTACGAGGAGTGGACGCGGCGCTACAAGATGAAACGCCACACCAGCATCAGGCATAAAAAAACCAGCGTCTGACGCTGGCTTGTGAGGCGGAGTGTTAGCGGGCTATAACGCATGCCGTTGTCGTTGCAGGGCGATCAAATGGTCGGCTATCTGGCGAATAACCCAGAATGCCGTTTGTCCTACGTCGCTGTTCATTTCTGGGTCCAACGTGGTATCCACGCTTTTCAGAAAATCAGCCTCCAGCGAGTCGACAAAAGCGTCAAAGTCGAACTGACCACTACGCGGTAATTCTCTCTTGCTCAAAACCAGATTGAAACGTTGGGTAACCATCTGAATAGCCTGCTCGAATGCCTGGCGTTGCGCTGGTGTGATATATCCGCCCCGGTCGACCAGTTCAGTCCAACGGGTAGGGGTGTCCATATCATGTTCGGTCATGATGAATTTCCTGTCAGTGTATTTGCAGCGTGGTGGATTTAGGCACTTTGTAGTGATTGTTGACGTTATCCAGACTGGCGTTATTGACGTTGACTTTCAGCCCTTCGCTATCACTTTTGACGAAGGAGAACTTGCCGTTCTGGGCATCGATGTTGCTCAGGTTGATGTTCCAGTTACCCTGTTGACCACCGTTGGTGCGAACAAACGTACCGAAATCTTTCACTTTGAAGTTATTGACGCTGAAATTGGCATCGGCATTGAGCTGGAATACCTTGTCAGCTGCGCCCTGAGCACTGCTGTTGGTGATAGAAACATTGGCCGGTTTACCCGTGTTGCTTTTCACCGTCAGTGCATCTTCGCCAACGTTAGTCCAGTGCACGTTATCGATTTTGGCATCGCCGTGCAGATGGATGCCGTCGGCGGCGTTGTTGCCAAAAATCACATTCTTGACTGAACCGCCGTCAGCGACTTCAAACAGGGGTTTTTGTCCTTCCTTCTGACCACCATCACCTAATGCCGGACCAGCAACATAGGTTTTACCTTTGCCGTCGAAGACCTCACCCGGGCCGACTTTGATTGGTTCATTCACAACGATAGCATTAGCGTTATCCGCCGTGGGAAAGGATACCGGGCCTGATTTACCTGAACTACTGGTGGGTACAGAACCGGTGGTATCACCTGATGTGACGCCAGGTGTATTCCCCGTCGCGTTGCTGTTCGCCACATTATTGCTCCCCGCGTGGTTACCAACCGAAGGGGCTGTTCCGCCGTTAGCGCCATTGGCAGGGGGGGCGCTGCCCCTATCAGCCTGCGGTTGGGTGTGCTGATTTTTCTGGTTTTCTATCAGCATCGCTATCAGTGACAGCAACAGTTTCGATAGCGGATCCTCGCCGATTTGGCCGCCGCCATCCCGTGTGGGAGAGATGCTATTACCGAGCGCGTTTTCACCGGCATCCTGTAGTAATGATTTGCTGAGATTCTCCAGATTAGATGTGCTGGCCGAGGCCGGAGTTCCACGCGAAGTCTGCGTGCCGGAAGGCCCGTTATTGCTCAATCCGTTATTCGTTATGCGGTCTGCGCCGCCAACACCGTTCGTAAGGCCCACGCTGGGGATGCGAAGTGTGATGCTGATATCTGACATGATATGCCCCTTTAACCCAAAGATGAGATACCGTTCCCAAAACAGACAGGCAAGACGGCCCTGTCTTTCACCGAATAAAAAACGCGCCTGATGTGTTTCATTCAGGAGAACGCAAGCAGGCGCGTGAGACGGTTATACCGTGGCTTTGCCGGTATCGTTGCCTGCCCCGGCAGGGGCTGGTGCCATGCCGAATGGCGTTCCGCCTTTGCCGTCGGCCAGTTCGCTGGCGTTATGGCTGGCCCCGGTTGGCGCGATACCGCCGGTTTCAGGTGCCGTGCCGCTCATAACAGGGGCCACTCCGCCACCAGCAGCCGGTGCCGTACCGCCGCCGCTGGGAGCCGCATTGCCGCCGGATACCGGTGCCGCGCCACCCGTACCACCTGAACCGCCCTGTGGCTGACCAAATTGGTTTTTCTGGTTTTCCATCAGCATAGCCACCAGCGCCATCAGGATTTTCACCAACGGGTTATCACTGATTTGGCCGCCACCATCCTGCGTTGGAGAAATACCGTTGCCGAGGCTGTTTTCGCCTGAGTCCTGCAACAGTGATTTACTGAGATCCTCCAGACCGCCTGTTCCCCCTGGGCCGGATGCTCCGCCTGCGCCTTGTGCGCCGCTCGCACCGCCGCTACCACCTGCACTGTCTAATCCACCACCCTGTAATCCCTGACCGCCTTGCGCCCCGTTTTTCGGCATCAGCAGATCCAGTAATTTGGTCAGCATATCGGTCAGCCCGCCTTGACCCTGGCTACCGTTTGCCCCCGCGCCATTGCCCAGACCACTCAAGCCGTTATTCAGCCCGTCACCCAGACCGTTACTCTGCCCACCGCCTTGTGCGTTGCCCGCACCGCCGCCGAGCACATCACTGGTTCGT
This sequence comes from Dickeya zeae NCPPB 2538, assembly GCF_000406165.1. NCBI lineage: Bacteria > Pseudomonadati > Pseudomonadota > Gammaproteobacteria > Enterobacterales > Pectobacteriaceae > Dickeya > Dickeya zeae. Next base: position 2,080,316 of record NZ_CM001977.1, read on the forward strand.
CCGAGAGGGCTGTCGCCGCCGCTCTGACCGTCTTTGTTGTTCAGCAGACTGGGGAGCAGCGCGGTCATGATCACCGCCAGCGCCTCCAACAGTTTGTTGTCCTGCGCACTCGATTTATTGCCGGAAAGCCCGTTACCGCCCAGGCCGTTATTGAGGTTGTCTGTACCGCCAACGCCACCCAGTCCGCCATTCAGGCCAGCACTGGGGAGACTTAGCGTGATGTTGATATCAGCCATAGTTCGCCTCTGTTTATCAGGATGTGGATGCCCGTTATCGAAAACGAGCGCGTGTCAGCACGGCAAATGCCCGCTGTTTGCTGAGTGAGGAAAGCGGCGTGATGGTTCCATCCCACACGGTGGGGGAATGTACACAGGGGGAATGTGGGAAAGCACTCTGCGGGCTGACGGAACTGAAGGCGACGGTAGGCCACTCAACAGGCATCACCGCACTCAATCCAGCACACGGGAGAAGGCCAATGTTGGGCAATATCACTCATATTCAGCGACAATCGTCGTTGACAGACATCCAGAACTCCGCCCCCCAACGCAGTCATACACTGACGCAAGGCAGTACGAGCGTGCCCGCGCAGTCCACGTCGGCGTCACTGCAACGGGCAGGAATGCACGCCGGTATCGCACCGGTTAGCCAGCAGCCGTCGCTTCCCAATGGTGAAGGTGCGCAGATTGGCCGTTCTCCCAATTTGCAGGGCATGCAAGGGGCGATAGACCGTGCGCTATCGACAACCGCGAATACACCTGCGGTGGCTGGGTCAGGCAGTGTGATATCGCTGGATAAAAAAGGGCGGCTTGAACTGGGCGAAGGGGTGTCCGATCACCTGAAAACGCTGTTGTCGCAAACGCTCGGTAAGAACGCGTTGCCCTTTGTCGCGCATCAGGCTAGCGACGATGGTAGCCAACATGTGCTGATGGATAAAAGCGGTCGACTGTTTAGCCTACATCTGGCCGGTGACAGAATGGTGGCGTTACATTCCAGCGCCCCCGCACAGGCGGGTAAAGCCGCACAGGCGTTGTCTGGCAAACATCAGGCCAGCTTTGCGCTGGAGATGGATGATACGCACGTCCGTGCGTCTGTCGTTAACCACAGTGGCGTCACTACCATCAACCTGCCACAACCCGGGCGGGTAGTTCAGGCATTGTTGACAGGGGTACACACCGACCCGTCAAACGAGAACCAGACGCTGAGGATTCATGACAAAGCGCTGTATAGCCTGAATGCCGATCAGGTATGGGAGAAGAAAAGCGATACGCCGCATAGCCAACTGGCGGGTCAGGCGGATGGCAAACTGTATGCCGTGAAAGACGATAAGACGCTGGCTAACCTGTCGGCAGGGCACGAGTCGGCACTGTTTGCCGACAAAATCAAATCGTTCTCGGCCAATGCGCAGGGCAATGTGGCGGTACTGACGGAAAAAGAGAACAACACCGCCCAGATTCACTTGTTACCCAAAGCCGATGCGCCGACAGACGAACATAAAACGCTCAACCTGAGGCTTGACGGCAATGTCGCGTTGGCGCGCGGTAGTGAGCAGGTCAACGCTAAAGCTGTTGGGCTGGATGGCGACCGGTTGTTTGTCGCCGATGACGAAGGCAAGGTCTTTGCCGGGAAGTTGCCCTCGGGTGACGACAATACCGTGAAGCTGGAACCGTATCACAGCCCGGCGCTGAACGCCGCGTTTGGTGATAATCACAAGGTACAAGGGTTTGTCGCGGGCGATGGCGGCGCCATGAATGCGCAGGTCAACGATGCCACCGGGCAGAAACATCTGGCGCCGCTGGCCGACGGCAGCAAACCGGGAGAAACCGAAGGGTTCAAACCGGGCTGGAATTTGAGCGATGCGTTAATCGTCGACAATAAAGCCGGATTAACCAAGCTGGAACCGTTAGCGCATGAAGCGATGGACATGGGGAGGCTTGGCACCATGGCGCTGCATGACGACAAAATTCACTACCTTGACAATACCACCCAGAGCTGGACCAAAACCGACGTGGGTGCCAGCCAGTTGAAACGCGGTCTGGATAATCAGGCGTATGTGCTCGATGAGGGGCAGGTGAAGAAGCTGTCCATCAACCAAAAGGCCGACAGCGTCACCCACGGTGATAGCAACGTGTTTGCTGTCACGCAGGGGCGTAACTCGCCCTCGGCGGGCGACCCGTTATCCGGGCCGGATAAAAACAGCGGTACCAGTGCACTGGCGGTGGTGGATGGCAACAAATATGTTACCGCCACCGCACAAGGCGCGTTGCAACTGCATCTCAACAAACCGGGTTTACAGCGTGCGGCGATACCGCCCCAGCCATTACCGACCGATGGGCTGATCGGTGAAGTGAAACATCTGGCGTTGGATAAGGAGCAGAACCTGTTCGCGCTCAATAACGACGGACAGTTATTCAGGCTGGATAAACAGGCGTTACAGGGTCACGCAGAGGTGCGAGCCAGTAGCCGGTGGCAGCCGGTTGCGTTGCCGGACAATGTGAAGGCCGAGCAGTTGTCGACCAGCAAAAACCACGAGCCGATGATCGTGGATGACGGGCATCAGCAGCACAGCTTAACGAGCGATGGCTGGAAAAACGCCACGCCGGAAACCCCCGACACGCATGCGCCACGTGCCGCCGCTGCGGCTTATGATCGGCTGGCGGGGGCGACCAAAGCGGTACACATTCCCTTGACTCACCTCACGGGAAAAGTGGAGGCACAGGTTCTGGGGCGCTCAGGGATGGAAAGCCATAAGACCAACAGTCACTTTGGTGATTTTTTGGGAGCTTATGTCAAAGAAACGGTGAAAGAGATAGCCAGAAAGCCGATTGACGCCGCACAACACCACCTGAAAGGGCGGGAAGGGCTGTCACCGCTTTACGACACGCAGGCCAACCTGTTTAAAAAATTGGAACTGGCGGTCTCTTCTCATCGCTGGAGTGCTAAACGTGAAGATTTGCAAAGTCGGCTGGAAAAACTCGATTTAGGCGAGGCCGGAAAGCCGTTACTGGATGAATTGAAATCATTCCAGAACGATGTGGAAATGAGTGCGGCTAAATCCGCCACCTTGCTAGGCAAGCATCAGGGGGTATTGCAACCTGGCGGCGAGGTCAACGACACCTTCAAACCCTCGGCATTCAAAGCGGTGGCTCAAGCCATCAATGATAAGCGTTCCGGCAACGATCTGAGTGTGGCGCTGTCGACGGTCATCAACGCGGCACCGCTTTCCAAAGACAGCAAAGCCGGGGCATTGCTGAACACCTTCGTCGCCAAAAAAGTCGACATGAGCTACCAGAGTGACAGCGTGGCAACCGGGCCCCGCCGCGATCTGGGCGATGCGATGGCGCTGACCAAATCACGTCTGGCGTTGGATGTCATGACGGCAAGCGATCTGCACGGCATCGTTGATAAGCTGGCCACCTTCTCCGGTAAACAACCGAGCGCGGCTGAGCTTAAGCCGGTGCACGCGGCCCTGAGTGCGCTGCGTGATCACCACTACGGTGATAACGACGTCAAAAAGGTCACGGATATGGGCTTTACCCGGTTTGGCGCGCTGGAGGCGGATTACGATGCGGTGAAAACGTTTACTCAGGCGTTTAGTAACGAGAAAAGCGCCGTCAACCTGACCTCTCGCACCTCGCTGGATGCCAGCGACAAGGCCGGGTTAGCCAGTAAACTCAAAGAGACCATTTTGTCGCTGGATAACGGTGAAAGCCTGGCCGTTAACCGCAGTTATAACGCCGGGGCCAGTACCTTCTATGTACCGGCGAAGGCCAAAGTGATGCTCAACGCCACCGCGTTCCCGATTGTGCCCAACGGCGGCGTCACCGGCGATCGCGCCTATAGCCTCACCTTCAGCCGCAGCGACAACGGTATTGACGTTAACTTTGGGCGCAATGGGGGATTGAATGCCAAAGTTGGGGTCTCAACCGGGCAAATACCGAATGATGCGAAGAAGAGTTTTGATTTCGACGATAAAAAACACACCGTGACGTTGGACGTTCGCTTTGGCGGCAGCCTCTCCGCTGGGCTGGGAACCGTTCAACAAAATGGCCTCAAATTCACGCTGAGCGAAAAAGAGCTGCCCGGTTTTATCGATAACCTGATGGAAGGCAAGATGAACCCGCTGGATCTGGTGGCAAAGGGGAACGACCACCGGGTCAAAGAGGGATTCTCCATTAAATTTGATGTGGATGCCGCCCTGACGGCTGATGCCCGTGCCGAAGTCAATCTGACGGATAAACCCGCCGCGTCGAAAAAAGGCAAAGTGCCGACCTCTGCGACCCGTTTTTCTGTTGGCGTGGGTGCTGGGGCGAACCTGATGTCGGCCAGCCATGAGCACAGCACGGTGCGGGGGGCGTTCACCGAGCAGAATGCGACCACCAACAACCGGGCGCGCTTCATGAACCAGGTGAATGTCGGGGCCAACGTCACCGCGTTTGCTGGAATCACCCGACCGGACCCGAATGGTGCATGGGTAGCCCCGCTAACCACCGGTGCATCGGCCACGATGACGGTAGACACCAAAACCAACCACAGTATCAGTATGCAGCTCAAACCAGCCCAACCGCTGGAACATCGCGAGATGGATAACCTGCTGACGGCCTTGAAGAAAAAATTCACCGACCCAGAGACACAGCAGGTGTTGAAAGGCGTGAAAGACCTGACGGATGTTGGCGAACAACTGGCCATTCTGAATACGCATTTTGACGCGAAAACCCCAGTGGACGACGGTCAGTATGGTGCCATCAGGGATTTGCAGGCGAAGGTTCGACAGCATGACGCGGCGGGAAAACAGGGTGTGACGCTGGATAGTGCCAGCTACAGCACCACGTACGCTAACCTGTCCAAACTGGACAGCAATGGGATTTTCCATGCGTTGCGCAAGCTGGTCAGCGACAACCTGCCACCCACCAACGCCGAGCGTATTCATGGGTTTATGGAGGAAAACCCGGCGCTGAAAGCCGTGGTGCAAAAAATGCAGTCACTGACCAACGCCACCGCCGGCGTCAGCCTGGAGTTGAAAGACGAGGTGAAAGCAAGGGTCGAAAAAGGCATCCAGAACAATACGCTGGGTAAGGATGATATTGCGGCTATTTTCCGCGACAGCAACAACCTGCGTATCAAGTCAGTCGATTTCACCCAAACGGTAAAAAATAAGGAAGGGCTGGCGTTTCCGCTGCCGATTGTCAGCGCAGGCAGCAGTGCCGATGTCAGCATGACCAAACTGCTGGGCAAAATTAACTTCAGCTACGGCCAGAACCAGAACAACCCCGCCAGTTTCAGTCTGGAAGGGGCTATCGCTAAAGCCAATCCTGAGGTGTCGCAGGCGGTCAATCAGATGCATCAGCATGGCATCACGCTTGAGAAATCCTGATAAAGCAACGGCATATGTGGAAACGGAGCGACGAATATTTATCGATTCATTAAAGGAGTAAAACACCATGACCTCAGCACAACAACAGGCGGCGCGTTTGCTGCAACATTTCAGTCAGTTTAACCACACCCGGCTGGCGCTCAATAACGGCATCTGTGTTCTGAATGATGCACAGGGGCAAGAGGCGGCGGTCATCGAAGTGCCAGCACAAAGCGACAACCTGTTACTGCACTGCCAGATAGTGAACCTGCAAGGGGAAGATCGACCCGCTATCTACCGCCTGATGTTACTGCTCAATTTCGAGATGGCGGCGATGCGCGGCTGCTGGCTGGCACTGGATGAGTTCGATAACCTGCGGCTATGCACTCAGCACCTGCTCGATACGCTGGATGAGCCGGGCTTTACCGCGTTGCTTACTGGCTATATCCGGCAGGTGAGCGACGTTCGAGCCTTTATCACACAGTCGTTGGCAGACATTCAGGCCGCCTGACGAGGTCTGTACTAAAGAGATCTGTTCTAATAAGTTCTTACCTCTGAAATCATCGTATCCACATCATCACACCGGTCGCGGCTGCGACCGGCTTCGCATGACGCGCTTCCCGGTATCACAGCCAATCCCATGAATGCTAAGATATTTACTGACTGTACTGTTATTCGGTACATCCGGTGCGGCAACGAGCAGAGAGAGCGATGAACGAAAACAGGCTACGACCCGGTTTGATGGCGATCCACAGCAACCATCCTGAAGCGCTGCGTGACGTGCTGGTATCGTGGATGGCGGCCAACCCGCTGTCCGGGCTAGAAAACGAACTGATTCTGGTGCAAAGCAACGGTATCGGGCAGTGGCTGAAACTGGCGCTGGCGCGCGATGCCCGCGATGGCGGCTGTGGTGTGGCTGCCGCGCTGGATATTCAGTTACCGTCACGTTTTTTCTGGCAGGTTTACCGTGCGGTGCTGGGCCGTGAGCAGGTACCGGAAACCTCTCCCTTTGATAAACCGTTGTTGGTCTGGCGGCTGTTACGCCTGTTGCCGGACCTGCTGACACAGCCCGAATTTGCCGCGCTGGCGCGTTTTTTGCGACAGGATACCGATTTGCGAAAACACTACCAGTTGGCCGAACGGCTGGCTGACCTGTTCGACCAATATCAGGTGTATCGCGCCGACTGGCTGGCCGACTGGAGCGAAGGGCGGGATGTGCTGACCAGCCACCGACGCGGCGTGGAGCCGCTGCCAGAGGAGCAGCGCTGGCAACCGTTGTTGTGGCGTGCACTACTGGCGGATACCGGCGAGGCACTGTCCGGCACCAGCCGTGCGGCGTTGCACCGACGTTTTCTGGATGAGGTCGACCGGCGAGGCGACAGCGAACGTCCGTCCGGTTTACCGTCACGTGTTGTCGTGTTTGGTATTTCGTCATTATCGCAACAGGCGCTGGAGTTGCTGGCGGCCATCGGGCGTTGGACCCAGGTGTTCATGTGCGTGCATAACCCGTGCGAACATTACTGGGGCAACATCATTGCCGATAAAGACCTGTTGCGTGCTGAACGCGCCCGTCAGCAGCGAAAACCCGGCATGCCAGAAGTGATTGCGCTGGAGGAATTACATCAGCATGCCCACCCGCTGCTGGCGGCATGGGGCAAACAAGGGCGCGACTACATCGGGTTGCTCGATGAGTACGACCAGCGTGAGCAATATGAATCTCAACTGCAACCGGTGATCTCACGTATTGATCTATTCAACAGTAACGGCGAAGACTGCCTGCTGCATCAGCTACAGGACGACATTCGGGATTTGCGCCCGCTGGCGGAAAGCCGGTCGCGCTGGCCCGCCATCGACCCCGATCAGGATAGTTCTGTCCGGTTTCATCTGGCGCACAGCCCGCAGCGTGAAGTCGAAGTGCTGCATGACCAACTGCTGGCGGCGTTTGCCGCCGACCCGACACTGCGCCCGAGCGATGTGATTGTGATGGTGCCGGACATTAACGGCTATGCGCCGCATATTCAGGCGGTATTCGGGTTGATAGACCGGCAGGACCCGCGTTACATCCCATTCAGTGTGGCGGATCGCGGCGCACGGCAGAACAACCTGGTGTTGGCGGCGCTGGAAAAACTGTTGCACCTGCCGCAGTCGCGCGTGGCGGTCAGCGATGTGCTGGATCTACTGGACGTACCGGCGGTGCGCCAGCGTTTTGCCATCGAAGAAGAGCAGCTACCGTTATTACAGCGCTGGATTCGGGCGGCCAACGTGCGCTGGGGATTGCATGCGCGCCAACGCCAAAGTCTTAACCTGCCGGATGCGCCGGAACAGAACAGCTGGTTTTTCGGCCTGCGCCGTATGCTGCTGGGGTATGCGGTGGGAGCAGGTAGTGCCTGGCGGGATATCGAACCGTTGGATGAAATCGGCGGGCTGGATGCTGCGCTGGCTGGACAACTGGCGTGGTTGCTCGACCGGCTCGATTACAGTTGGCAGCAGTTGTGTCAGCCTGCGACGCCGGTGCAGTGGGGCGAGCGATTACGTGTACTGCTGAGTACGTTTTTTGCGGCGGATGATGGCGAGGATGGCTTCATGCTACTGCAACTGGACGAAGGGTTGCAGAACTGGCTGGAGGCGTGCGAATCGGTCACGTTGACGCAGGAACTGCCGTTATCGGTGGTTCGTGAACACTGGCTGGGGTTATTTGAACAGGCGAGCCTGACCCAGCCGTTTTTCGCCGGGGCCGTTACCTTCGCCACATTGATGCCGATGCGCGCCATCCCATTCCGCCATGTGTGCCTGCTGGGTATGAATGACGGTGATTACCCCCGCAACCGGGTGCCGCTGGACTTCGACCTGATGGGGCAGGATTACCGCCCCGGCGACCGTTCCCGCCGTGAAGATGATCGTTACCTGTTTCTGGAGGCGTTGCTGTCGGCACGTGAGCGGCTGTATATCAGTTGGGTCGGGCGCAGTATCCACGATAACAGCGAACGTCCGCCCTCGGTGCTGGTGGCGCAACTGCGCGACCACCTCAGCAACGGCTGGCGGACGGTTAACGGGCAGGACATTCTCCCAGGGTTAACGGTGGAGCACCGGTTGCAGCCTTTCAGCCCGGAGTACTTTACCGCGGGCAGTCCGTTGTTCAGTTATGCCCGCGAGTGGCGCGCCGGACTGCCGTCATACAATGGCGCGTTACCGCACACGGCTGCCGCCCCGAATGCCGTGTTGGATGATTATGTGCAGGAGGGGGTACTGACGTTGCGTCAACTGGCCGATTTTGTGCGTGACCCGGTACGCAGCTTCTTTCGTTTACGGCTCAACGTCTGGTTTGAGCAGGAAGACCCCACCAGTCAGGATCAGGAACCGTTTGCTATCGATGCACTGGAAAACTGGCGTCTGCAACATGAGTTGATCCAGGTACAAAAAGCCGCGTTGCAGCGGCAGATTCCCCGCGAACAGGCGCTGGCTGAGCATTTGCAGCGTATCGCCCGGCGTGGCGAGCTGGCACCCGGCGGTTTTACCACGGTACTGGAGCAGGATTTGGCCGAACCGATGGCGGACCTGTTTACCCGTTATGAACAAGAGCGGGATAAATGGCCGACAGCGATACCGGACGAATCGCTCTCGCTGTCGGAGTTACCGCTGGAAGACTGGCTGAACGAACTGCGCCTTGACGAACAGGGCAACCGCTGTCGGCTGGTGCTGGAAAGTGGCGGGTTGCTCCATCCCACCCGTCGCAGTTACCGCCTGGATAAACTGTTGCCGTTCTGGGTGGCGCATCTGGCCGGGCACCTCGGCGGGCACACGTTACACAGCACGCTGGTCAGCAAAAACGGTACCGTTCATCTGCCTGCGCTGGAGCCTGCGCAAGCGGCGGCTTACTGGCAGTCACTGGTGGATGCCTGGCGGCAGGGCATGCGTTGCCCGTTGCCCGTCGCGGTGAAAACCGGGTTTCGCTGGCTGGAGGTTGGCGGTGAACCGGGGCAATCGGCTGATGGTGAAGCAGGGAAAGCGGCACGCCAGTGCTATGAGGAGCATGACCCTGCTAACCGCAAATTTGCCGAATCAGTATCTAACCCTTATCTGGCGCGGGCTTTCCCGACGTTCGAACAGCTGTGGGCCGACGGCGAGTTTGCCCGCTGGGTACAGCAGTTGCTGGCACCGCTACACCACACATTGAAAGCCGCATCGGCGAGAAATAAAAAATCAGGAGGTCAGCCATGACGACGAGCGCGTTACCTTCTGCGCTGGATGTGCTGCGCTTTCCGCTTTGCGGCAGTCGGCTGATCGAGGCCAGCGCCGGCACCGGCAAGACTTTTACCATCGCCATGTTGTATGTGCGGCTGGTGTTGGGGCATGGGGGTGAGCACGCCTTCTCGCGTCCGCTCAACCCGCCGGATATTTTGGTGGTGACCTTTACCGATGCCGCGACCCGCGAGCTGCGTGATCGTATTCGCGCACGACTGGCGCAGGCCGCGGCTTACTTTCAGCCGAACGACAAGGGCGGCACGGCGGGTGAGGATGACGAGGTTGATCCGCTACTGCGCGAACTGCGCGCCGACTACCCATTGGATCAGTGGCCGGATTGCGCCCGCAAACTGCAACTGGCGGCGGAATGGATGGATGAAGCGGCGGTGTCCACCATCCACAGTTGGTGTAACCGGATGCTGGGCGAACACGCGTTTGACAGCGGCAGCCTGTTTAATCAGACGCTGGAAACCGACCAGAGCGAATTGCTACTGGAGGTGGTGCGTGATTACTGGCGCACCTTCTTTTTCCCGCTCGATGCCCGCGATGTGCTGGAGCTACGCGATAGCTGGGCCGCACCGGAAGATTTTTATCGCAGCGTGGTGCCGTTGCTGGACTATGCCGATGAGATTGGCATTGATGACCTGCCCGCACAGATCTTCAGTACCGTCCGCGCAGAAAAAACACGCCAACTGGCGGCACTGAAAGCGCCCTGGACACAATGGTGCGACGAGCTGCGCGACCTGCTGAACGCGGCGGTGGCAGCGAAAAAAGCGGATGGCCGCAAGCTACAGGCCCGCTATTTCGACCCGTGGCTGGATAAACTGCAACACTGGGCCAGTAGTGACGAGACGACGCTGGATATCGGCACCGGCTGGACACGGCTGACGCCACAAGGGTTACGGGAGTGCTGGAAAATACCGGACGAGGCACCGTCACACCCGGCGTTACGTGCGATGGAAACGTTGGCGCAGCAGTTGAACGACTTGCCCGAACCACGTAGCCAACTGTTACGGCACGCCTGCCGCTGGATACACCAGCGTTTTCGCTCCGAGCAGGAAAGCCGGGCGCAGATGGGCTTTCAGGACTTGCTGACCCGGCTGGATGCCGCATTACGCGGCGATAACGGCGAACGGCTGGCGCAACGTATTCGTCGCCAGTTTCCGGTAGCGATGATCGATGAATTTCAGGACACCGACCCGCTGCAATACCGCATTTTCGATACCCTGTACCGGGTGGCAACCAACGATCCGCAACAGGGGTTGATCCTGATAGGCGACCCGAAACAGGCGATTTACGCGTTTCGCGGTGCCGATATCTACACCTATTTGCGCGCCCGGCGCGATACCGACGGTCGACATTACACGCTGGGGACCAACTTTCGTTCCACGCAGGCAATGGTCGATGCCGTTAATCAGGTGTTTATGCAAGCGGAAAACCGTGCCAACGGCGCAGGTGCGTTTTTATTTCGTCAGCCAGATGGCGACAACCCGGTGCCGTTTTTGCCGGTGCAGGCTAACGGCCGTGATGACCTCTGGATGCAGGAAGGGACGCCCGCCGCGGCATTGACGTGCTGGACGCTGGAAACCGATGAACCGCTGTCGTCGTCAGAATACCGTCAGCGAATGGCGGCGGGGTGTGCACGTGAAATGGTGCGACTGTTACAACTGGGCGAACAGGGACAGGCCGGTTTTGTCTCGTCAGACCAACGCTGGCGTCCGGTCAAACCGGGCGATATGGCGGTGCTGGTCAATACCGGGCGCGAGGCGATGGCGGTACGGGCGCAACTGTCCGCGCGCGGTGTGCGCAGTGTGTACCTGTCTGACCGGGAGTCGGTGTTTGACAGCCCGCAGGCAGGAGAGCTGCACTGCTGGTTGTCCGCCTGTGCTGACCCGGAGAACGACCGACTGCTACGTGCTGCACTGGCCACGCCGTTACTGGGGCTGAGCTGGCAGGCGCTTGACCGCCTTAACCACGACGAGCAGGCGTGGGAACACCGGGTGATGCAATTTGTCCGCTACCAGCAGTGCTGGCGTCAGCAAGGCGTGTTGCCGATGCTACGGCGGCTGCTGTGGGAGTTTGATGTCCCGCGTCGGCTGCTGGCTGCCGATAACGCACGGGCGTTGACCGATGTGCTGCACCTGTCGGAGTTACTGCAACAGGCCAGCGTGCATCTGGACGGTGAACACGCGCTGATCCGCTATCTGGCGGAACAGTGCCAGGTGGATAATCCCGGTAACGATAGCCTGAAAGTGCGGCTGGAAAGTGACGCGGATCTGGTCAAAGTGGTGACCGTGCATAAGTCGAAAGGGCTGGAGTACCCGCTGGTGTTTCTGCCGTTCGCCTGTGCGTTTCGCACGGTCAGCCATCGGGATGTGCCGCTGAAATTTCATGATGATGACGGGCAGCCGCGCCTTGAGCTGATCGCCAGCGACGAGGCGGTTGCGCGAGCAGACCATGAGCGCCTGGGGGAGGACCTGCGTAAGTTTTATGTCGCGTTAACCCGCGCGCGCTATGCGCTGTGGCTTGGGGTAGCGCCGCTGAAAGAACTGGAGAAAAGCGCGCCCGGTTACCTGCTCGGTGCCGGTGAGCCAGTGGAGGCCGGGCAACTGGCGTCATGTTTGTCGCTCTGGAGCGGCCCGAACAGCCAGATAGCACCACTGCCGGAAAGTGATGATGCGGTATATCGCGCGGTGCGGGAAACACCGGCATTGGGGCAAGAGCCGCCGTTACCGGATATTCGCCGTCACCGTTGGCGCATCACCAGTTATTCCGGGTTGCAACTGGCACCGGAAGGGCAGTATCAGGAGCGTCGTGAGTCCGCCGCCCATGATGCTGCCGAAGTACAGAGCGCACGGCAGGAAACGTTTAGCGAACCGCAGGAAACCGCAGAGCGTCTGCCACCTCTGCCGGTCGGCTACGATATGTACAGCTTTCCACGCGGTGCGGTGCCGGGCAGTTTTCTGCATGGGTTGTTGGAATGGGCGGGTAAAGAGGGGTTTGCCGCGCTGGCAGTGGATCGCCCGCGAGTGGAAGATCAGGTGGCGCGACGCTGTAACCGACAGGGCTGGACGCCGTGGATACCGATGCTGACCGACTGGTTGATGGCGCAACTCAATCAACCGCTGGCGTTGCCTGAATCGCCCGCTGGTGCGGTGTCGCTGGCCGGTCTGACGCAGTATCAGGTGGAAATGGAATTCTGGTTTGCGCTCAATCAGGTCGATACGCAACGTCTGGACCAACAGGTCAGCGCTGCTACGCTGGCGGGGGCACCACGAACGCCGCTGATGCGTGACGCGCTCAATGGCATGCTGAAAGGGTTTATCGATTTGGTGTTTGAACATCAGGGGCGCTACTACGTGCTGGATTACAAGTCCAACTGGCTGGGGGCGGATGCTGCCGACTATGACTCAACGCATATGGCGCGAGCCATGCTAGATCATCGCTATGATCTGCAACTGGCCTTGTACCTGTTTGCCTTGCACCGCTTATTGCGCTCCCGCCTGCCGGATTACGGCTACGATCGTCATGTCGGGGGCGCGGTGTACCTGTTCCTGCGTGGTAGTCAGGCACCGGGGGGCGGCGTTTACGCTGAGCGACCGGAGCGGGCGTTGATTGAGGCGCTGGACCGCCTGTTTAGCGGCGATACGGAGGTGACGGCATGACCCTCACTCACCATGATGACGTGGTGCAACTGCTGGATCAGTGGGTGGATTGCGGGTGGTTGCGCGAGTTGGATCGCGCGCTGGTGCGCTTTCTGCATCAGGAATGTCCGGAAGCATCACCGCTGTTGCTGCTGGGCGCGGCGCTGGTCAGTTACCAGCTTGGGCGCGGGCATGTGTGTCTCGATCTGGCCGCTACGCTGGCTGACAGCGGGTTCTCGCTGGCGCTGCCGCCAGAAGGTGACCGCAGTGACAACCGTAAGATAGCGCGCCCGGCACAGGCGCTGGCGGGGGTGACCCTGTCAGCCTGGCTGGCGGCGTTGCAGCAGCCACAATTGGTGGCGTCGGGCGAAGGGGCGACCCCGCTGGTGTTGGTGGGATCACGTCTTTATCTGCGCCGTTACTGGCAGTATGAGCAGGATGTCCGTCAGGCGATTACCCGACAGTTACGGCACAATGAAACCTTGCGGGCAGCCATCGCGCCAGCGGCGCTACGCCAGCGGCTGGAGGCGCTATTTCCTGCGACGACACCCCATACCACCAACTGGCAGAAGCTGGCATGCGCACTGGCGGCGGGCAGTGCCTTTAGCATCATCACCGGTGGGCCGGGTACCGGCAAAACCACCACGGTGGTGAAATTGCTGGCGCTGTTGCAGTCACTGGCGCTGGAGCAACAGGGCAAACCGCTGCGTATCCGACTGGCGGCACCGACCGGCAAGGCAGCGGCGCGGCTGAACGAATCCATCGCTGGCGCGATTGCCAGCCTGACGCTGGACGGTCTGGCGCAGGGAGAGGCGATTCGTACGCATATTAACAGCGAGGTGGTAACGCTGCATCGCTTGCTGGGTAGCCGACCGGATACCCGACATTTCCGGCACCATGCCGATAATCCGCTGCTGCTGGATGTGCTGGTAGTGGATGAGGCCTCAATGGTAGATCTGGAGATGATGGCGGCGTTGCTGGCCGCCATGCCGCGCGATTCCCGGCTGATTTTGCTGGGCGACAAGGATCAACTGGCATCGGTGGAGGCGGGGGCGCTGATGGGGGAACTCTGCCAACGCGCCGCACAGGGGCATTACCTGCCACAGACTCGGGACTGGCTGCGCGAGGTGACCGGCGAGGCACCGGATGACGAGTTGCTCGACCCGCAGGGCAATGCGCTGGATCAGTCTATCGTTATGCTGCGTCACAGTTACCGTTTTGGTGCTGACAGCGGCATCGGGAAACTGGCCGATGCGGTGAATAAGGGCGATAGCGCGGCGCTGGCGTCTGTCTGGCAGCATGGGTTTGCTGATTTGGCACAACTGACGCTCACCGCGAATGATGACAACACATTGCGTGAATGGGTTATCGACGGTGCTGCCAGCCGATTCGGTGCTCGACCGGGTACGAGCGCCCCGGTGGGCTACGGTGACTACCTGCGGCGCATGGCGTCGACACGACCCGCGTTGACAGCATCGTCGGAGGATTTTGACGCCTGGGCTACAGAGATTCTGGCGGCGTTTGGCCAGTTCCAGTTGTTGTGTGCGTTGCGTAATGGACCGTGGGGTGTGGAGAGCATGAACGAACGCATCGCCCATTTGCTGTATCGGGAAAGGCTGCTGGCTGGCTGGCAAGGCTGGTATCCGGGAAGGCCGGTGATGGTGACCCGCAACGATTATGGCCAGCGGCTGATGAACGGTGATATCGGCATTACGTTGACGGTACCGCAGACGCAGCCGGACGGTTCCCGTCTATGGGTCACCCGGGTGGCGTTCCCGGTCAGTGACGGCTCCTCTGGCATTCGCTGGATGATGCCGGGGCGGTTGTCGGCAGTGGAAACGGTGTTCGCCATGACGGTGCATAAATCACAAGGGTCGGAATTCGCCCACACCGCATTGCTGCTACCCGACAGTTTAAGCCCGATTCTGACCCGTGAACTGGTTTACACCGGCATCACCCGTGCGAAGCAGGCCTTCAGCCTCGGTTGTGTCGGCGAGCACAGTACGGTGCTGGCAGAGGCCGTCAGCCGACGGGTAATTCGGGTCAGCGGACTGGTGGAGTAAGCGGTGGTTATTGTTAACATGATGATAGGGTTAAGATGATGATAGGGTTAAGGCGATGGGGTTGATTGGGGGGATGATGTTGCCTGTATAACGCGGCCGTCATCGTAATCTGACGATAACAAACCGCTCATGATTTATCGCTACGGCAAATATCCGGGGTTTTGATGTGGCCCCTTTTTTGTCTGCCTGCCAACGGGAATGAATAAAGTCGCCTCCTGAAGCGTTTACGCGTTGTCTGCTTTGAGGAGATTCCCGTTATGATGCGTATTATTCCCGCAGTGGTTGTTGGGCTGCTGATAAGCCCGATGCTGCACGCTACACCGCTCAACTACACTATTTCGACCCAGAAAACCGCCATTGCGCTTTCATGGCACGCATTTGGCGACACTTCACAGGCGTATCTGGATGGCGTAACGGGGAACGTGATACTGGATTCCGCAAAGGAAACCGACGACCACATTGAAGTGAAAATCCCTGTAGCGACGCTTGAAGCGTCTAATTCCCTGCTGACCTACCAGTTGAAAAGCGGAATGTTTTTTGACGCAAAACACTATCCCTGGATTGTGTTCACCAGTAACAGAGTGGTGGCGCAAGGGCATGGTTACTTTCGCGTGTTTGGTACGCTGTCCGTCAAAGACATTCAGCGCCCCGTCATTCTGGACGCCACGCTGGAGGAGTACGTCGGCGCATCGCCAACCGGGGGCACGCTATTTCTTCATGCGACAACCGCTATTTCACGTTCATCGTTTAATATGGATCGGTTTATGGCGCTGGTGGATGACCGGGTAGCGATTAATATTCGTATTCAGGCGCAGCGCACATTGTAACTCCCGCCTGTCATACCCAGGTTGCACGGTGTGGAGGGGCGGACATCGTCGCATAGTCGTTTAGGACAGTGAGGTCTGCAACCTGAGCGCACTATCGCTAAGCTGTGGCACAGGATTGCGGCCGATCAAGACGAACTGATAGCCCCTGGCATGCCACCAGGCCAGATGCATTCCATGTCGTTGTTCATGGTTGATCGTGGTTGCGCGTTGTTGCTGATTAGGGGAGATGCACAATGCCATCGGTCCGAACTCGGCATGCATCCAGGCAATCTGCGCGATTGAGGTGCTGTCGTAGCGTAGCATTCGTATCATTTTCAGCTCTGCGCCTTGGAGCATGAGTTGCTGTTCGCTCAGATGTAGCCCAATGTCCTGCGCGGTGCGCGCCAGCCCACGAGCCAGCACGGATGAGGCGCTGTCCATGTCGAGCAGCGTTTCCGCGCTGTACAACGACATGTAGCGGGCCTCAAGATCGCGAATTTTCTCGCTCTCGCTCAGGACTGCCGAGGTCGGGCGCGCCAGATATCCCACACCTGAACCTATCACCAGAAAACTGAGTGAGGCGGCAATCAGTGCACGGCGGCTAACGCCGGTGTGAGATGAAATTTCTTCCGCTGTGGGCGTTGCTGCCAGGAGTTGCTCAAGCCGATGCTGCATGCGAGCCTGGGGAGCCTCATCAAGCAAAGGTGCAAAGGCTTCTTTAAACGCCAGATCGCTTTTCTGAAGTTTAGCGATACGCCCGGCAAGCTGACCGTCACTTTTAAGTCGCTGTTCGAATTGCTGTGCATCGGCATCATTCATTTCGCCGTCGAGCCAGGCAACAATGGCTTCGTCACTGTAAGGATGGGTGTAGCTGTCTGATGTCATGAACGTTTTTCCTTCGCTGGAAGCGAGTCATCAACCGATTTAGCCAGAATGGTTCGTGCCGCCGCCAGCCGACTCATAATCGTACCTATCGGCACCGATAACGTGTCTGCCGCTTCCTGATAGGTAAACCCTTCGACATAAACTAAAAATAGGGCGTTACGTTGTGCTTCGGGAAGTGCGTTTACCCGTTGCATGATTTTCTGGTAATGCCGACGGTCGTCATTCAGTGCAAAGGTATCCGGTGCCAGCAATTCATCGCTGTCGACAAATCCCTGGCCTATACGCACGCGGTGGGCGCGCAGGTCGGAAATCCAAATGGAGTGGAGAATAGAAAATAACCATCTGTCGAGGCGGGTACCGGGCGTAAATTGCGCGCTCTTTTCGAGCGCGCGAACGCAGGTGGACTGAACCAATTCTTCAGCAACATCGTGACTGCGCGACAGTACCAGACCATAGCGCCACAGGCGTGTCAGATGCGCAGCAAGCTGCTGGCGAACGTCACTGGTAGTGATTTTTTTGTCCTCGCACTGATACTCAGGATTCGGGATGCCCGTTAATAGCGGCCTGTAAATCGCGATACTCTTCGCAGCCTTGACCGCATAGGCTGGCGATTGTTTTCAGTTGTTCTCGCGCCAGATCGGGGCGTCCTTTCACCAGCCACGCTTCGCCGAGATATTCGCGTACTTTCGCATAATTCGGATTAAGCGCCAGTGAACGTTGATAATAGCCGATGCCTTCGTCGGTTCGCCCCAGTTTTCGCGTGGCGTAACCCCGATAGTTCCAGGCTTCGGCGGTATTACCATTTTTCAACGCGTCCAGCAGGTTCAGCGCCGCCTGATACTCACCTTTTTTAGCCAGGTGATAAGCGTAGTTCGTTTTATCCTGATCGCTGAGATAGCTGGTTTTTTCCGGGACACACTGTTTTGTTGCGCTGCTATAAACCTGTCCTGCCGGGCAGTCTGGCGTTTTACTGTTGGTGTTGTCGTCACCAGCAGCAAAGACCTGAGAGACATGCAAAGAAAATAGCAGTACCGGGATAGTTAAACGGCAGGCGAAAGAACGTTGGTAACGGGAAGCAGGGTTCATGGTATTGGCTCCAGGGTGAATAAATGGGTGTGAATGATGAGTTAACGTTTCATCTTTCATTTTTATTCGTTGTTTATTCTTCTTCTTCGAAGAAATGATCTGGTTTACGCCTGTCTGATATATCGCCGAACCCGATGATGACGAGGTGAAAACTCCTCGCGGCATGGCAGTCAAGGAATGGTATTATTGTCGGCCGATCCTATCTGGAATTTTCACTGTGACCTCATTTGCTGAACTGAACGCGCTTGCTGCGGAACAACTTACCACCTTAAACGAACTGGGGTATCTGTCCATGACCCCGATTCAGGCTGCGGCATTACCGGCGATCCTCGCCGGGAAAGATGTCCGCGCGCAGGCGAAAACCGGCAGCGGCAAAACGGCGGCTTTCGGGCTGGGCCTGCTGCAGCATCTGGATGCCGGGCAGTTCAATACCCAGTCGTTGGTGCTGTGCCCAACCCGCGAACTGGCCGATCAGGTTGCTAATGAGTTGCGTCGTCTGGCGCGTGGTATGCCGAACATCAAAGTGTTGGTGTTGTGCGGCGGCGTACCCTTTAGCATCCAGCGCGACTCGCTGATTCATGCTCCCCATATTATTGTCGCCACACCGGGCCGACTGTTGGATCACCTGAAAAAAGAGACCGTCAGCCTTGATGCGTTGCAAACATTGGTGCTGGATGAAGCGGATCGCATGCTCGATATGGGGTTTGCCGACGCTATCGACGAGGTAATTCACCACGCACCGGTTGAACGTCAGACTCTGCTGTTTTCCGCCACCTGGCCAGAGGCGATTGCCGCCATCAGCCGCCGTATTCAGCGTGATCCGTTGGTCATTGAAATTGACACGGTGGATGAATTGCCTGCGGTTGAGCAGCAATTCTATGAGGTGTCGCGCAACGGCAAGCTCGATCTGCTGCAAAAGTTGCTGAGCCGTGAACAGCCCGCGTCCTGCGTCGTGTTCTGCAATACCAAGAAAGATTGTCAGGCGGTATACGATGCGTTGACCCACAGTAACCAAAGTGTACTGGCGCTGCACGGCGACATGGAGCAGCGCGATCGCGACCAGACATTGGTACGTTTCGCCAATGGCAGCAGCCGTGTGTTGGTGGCAACCGACGTTGCCGCACGCGGGCTGGATATTAAAGCGCTGGAAATGGTGATTAACTACGAACTATCGTGGGATCCTGAAGTGCATGTTCATCGTATCGGCCGTACCGCCCGTGCGGGTGAACAGGGGCTTGCCATCAGCCTGTGCGCGCCGGAAGAAGCCCAGCGAGCGAATGCACTGGAAGAGATGCTGAAGATGAAACTGACCTGGCATCCATTGCCCAGTGGGTTGCGTATCACCCCGCTGGAGGCCGCAATGGCAACGCTGTGTATCGATGGTGGCAAAAAAGCCAAAATGCGCCCCGGCGATATTCTGGGCGCGCTAACCGGCGACATGGGGCTGGATGGCGCGGATATCGGCAAGATTACGATCCACCCGATGCACGCTTATGTAGCCGTAAAGCAGTCGCTGGCGCGTCAGGTTTGGAAGCAACTGCAACAAGGCAAAATTAAAGGGAAGACGGTGAAGGTCCGGTTGTTAAAGTGAGTGGATGACCGTTATCAGGTACTCTCTCGTTGCCTTGGCGAGTGGATAATCTCAGGGATTCTGGCCGTTGCTGCGGCCAGAGTCTGTAGCGGTGTCTTTATTTCGATAGTTTTATGAAAGCCAAAATATAGAAAATGAGCTAATTATTAGTTCGGTCTTAATTTATCTACCTATACCATCTCGTTAATATAAAATATGAGAGTTAGAACACGTAAAATATAAATTTTCATAAAATGACACATAAGTAAATTACTATTACAATGTAAGTTCTGGTGGGTTTATAGGCTGTCCCCATCAGTATCAGAAATAATAACTTCGATTATTTCCAATTATTTCCTAATGTTCATGTTATTAAGGATGGATGCTATGAATGGAAATGTAACTTGCTGGGTTCGTCATTGTTTAAGTGCAGCTTTATTCGTATCAACCGCAGCAGGCACCTTCGCGGCCTATGCGGATACCGTGAAAATTGACGCAAAAATTAATTATCAAACAATTCAAGGTTTTGGTGGGATGAGTGGCGTCGGTTGGATCAATGATCTCACCACAGAACAAATTAATTCTGCATACGGTAGTGGGGAGGGGCAGATAGGGCTGTCGATTATGCGTGTCCGAATTGATCCAGACTCCACTAGATGGAATATACAGGTTCCGAGTGCACGTCAGGCTGTTTCGCTGGGGGCCAAAATAATGGCAACCCCCTGGTCACCACCGGCGTATATGAAAAGCAACAATAGCCTGATAAACGGTGGGCGTTTACTACCGACGTATTATTCTGCTTATACTTCGCACCTGCTGGATTTCTCCAAATATATGCAGACTAACGGCGCACCGTTGTATGCCATTTCAATACAAAACGAGCCAGACTGGAAACCTGACTATGAATCCTGCGAATGGAGTGGAGATGAATTTAAAAACTATCTCAAATCGCAAGGATCCAAATTTGGCTCTCTTAAAGTCATTGTCGCGGAGTCGCTAGGTTTTAACCCGGCGTTAACTGACCCGGTATTGAAAGACAGTGACGCATCAAAATATGTGTCAATCATCGGCGGGCACCTGTATGGCACGACACCTAAACCGTACCCGTTAGCACAAAATGCCGGTAAGCAGCTGTGGATGACCGAACACTACGTTGATTCCAAACAGTCAGCTAATAACTGGGCATCGGCTATTGAGGTGGGAACTGAACTGAATGCCAGTATGGCGTCAAACTATAGTGCCTATGTCTGGTGGTATATCCGTCGCTCGTATGGATTATTGACGGAAGACGGCAAAGTCAGTAAGCGGGGTTATGTGATGTCACAATATGCCCGCTTCGTTCGCCCTGGCGCTCTGCGTATTCAGGCAACGGAAAATCCCCAGTCAAATGTTCATCTGACTGCGTATAAGAACACAGATGGAAAAATGGTGATTGTTGCGGTCAATACCAATGACTCAGACCAAATGCTGTCGCTGAATATCAGTAACGCCAACGTGACTAAATTTGAGAAATACAGCACATCAGCATCGCTGAACGTTGAATATGGCGGCTCGTCCCAGGTTGATAGTAGAGGGAAAGCAACGGTATGGCTGAACCCGTTAAGTGTGACAACGTTTGTCAGTAAATAACGTGTCGCATTAGTCTGTAGTCGTCACGATGTGATCTGACAAATCAGTCTGAACAGTCTGAAAATACGAGAGCTACCGATTGTGGCAAGGGGAAATACCCTGAAGTAAGTACAAAAGGTGGCTCTCAACCTATTATGTAGTACAACCCGCTATGCAATACAACCCGCCGCGTATGCGCCGGGCGTGATACCAAAATGCGACCTGAAATTTTTAATCAAATGACTCTGATCGAAAAAGCCGGCCGAGTGTGCTGTTTCAATTGCACTCACACCTTGAGATAACAGCGCTTTGGCTTTGAAGAGCCTGATTTGTGTTAAATAACGATGCACAGAGAGCCCGGTAGTCGCCTGAAAAACGCGCATAAAATGAAACTCACTCATGCCAACCGCAGTCGCCACATCTTTCACACTGACTTTTTTATCATGCATGTCCTGCAAATAATCAATCGCATCGCGAATATCCGCTCTTGAATATAGCCGATGGGTTGTATAACCAGAGCGCTTACCATATTGATGAATGAGACAACTTAACGCACCGAATAAAGCACACTC
Organism: Dickeya zeae NCPPB 2538; assembly: GCF_000406165.1. Taxonomy (NCBI): domain Bacteria; kingdom Pseudomonadati; phylum Pseudomonadota; class Gammaproteobacteria; order Enterobacterales; family Pectobacteriaceae; genus Dickeya; species Dickeya zeae. The sequence continues at coordinate 2,102,142 of NZ_CM001977.1, forward strand.
TTTCTCAAGAACATCATCACTGGTTAATAATACCGACGAGGTGTGGATAAGCTGTCTGGCCAGACCCTGATCATAGCGCATTGCGCCTTTGCCAAAATGTAAATAGCCGTGCCCTTTGAGAGTGGTGTCAGCGATTTTATTCAGCAGTTTTTCTGACGGATAAAGGGCGCAATAATCCCATCCTTTATCTCGCTCAAACGCTTCACCCGTATGGATTTCTCCTGGGTGAATAACCATGACGGTACCTGCGGTCGCGACACCGATATCCCGGCATATCCGATTTTTCTGGGCCCCTCGAGCAAAGGCGGCGATAACGAACTCCTCATGAAAATGAGGTGGGTAGCTGTGCTCGAAACAGGACGCTTGCAAAATTTCTGTCCCGTCAAACAAACCCGAATCTTTCCAGAGTTTGATGTTATCGCGTGTATTTATCATGAATAACCGTGACCTGAATGAAAGACGCCAGGAGAGAGGCGCAGAAGCAGGATTATCCTATCACTCATTATCAGACTACTTAAAATCAGTGACTCGTCAATGTCTGGTCTACGGGAGTTTCTGATGTCAGTGACGCACGAAACGGGAGAGGGTAGCAGAGCGTACACGTTGTTCAGGGCTGGCGTGGTGGCGTGTCTGCCAACCATCACCGGTTATTGGAGCATTGGTTTTGCTGCTGGCGCTATTGGAACGCTATCTGGTTTTTCTGTTGTGCAAACCGCATTGCTTGCAGGCGTGCTGTATGCGGGCTCTGCCCAGTTTTTATTCTATTCCCTGTGGGCTGCTGGCGCGGAAACAGTTTCCATTGTGTTGAGTGTGGTATTAGTCAATTTACGTTATTTACTCATGAGCTCAGCGCTCAGCCTTTATTTTAGAGAGAACACCATGAGTCAAAAAATACTCAATGGTATTCTTCTTACGGATGAAACATTTGGCGTTGCCGCTGAGTATGGCGCTCGGCAGGGCGTTTTACCATTTTACTGGATGTTTGGCCTAAACTTTGCTGCCTGGGTTAACTGGGTGATTGCGTGTATCGCCGGGGCCTGGCTTGCCTCCGCCATTCCTGAATCCCTAATGAAAGGGTTAAGTTTTAGCCTCGTATCCATGTTCATTGGGCTAGTGCTGATGACATGGTTTGCCAGTAAGCGAAAAGCGCTTGAGTTTTTCACCATTGTGACCTCAATGATGATCACCGCCTGTTTCGCAGGGCATCTTGATATGAGTTTACTGGTCGTTATCGCTGCCGCCGTATCAGCAACAGTGACAACGATAGCCCTCAGGCTGATGGAGAGACATGGAGATTAATATGGAAAGACATATCATTATTGCTATTACACTTTCTGCTGTGATTACCGGATGCATGCGAGCTCTGCCTATTATTCTTTTGTCCAGGTTCCGGCTTTCAGTTACGGTGCAGCAATGGCTTAATTTTATCCCTTCAGCCATAATGACAGCTATTATCGTAACTGAGTTGCTAAATAAACCAGCACTGACGGAGACGGGAATAAGTCTTTCACTTGTTGCTGCGATTTTTGCTGGGGTTTCTGGTGTGTTATCTCGCAGTCTTTTTATTACTGTCATGTCTGGTATGGTGGCGTATTCTTTATTTTCTTATTTTTACGGCGTTCGTTGATAAAAACACGTGTTGTTGGCGTTCAGCTAATATGAGTGTCCGTAAATACTTAACACCCGCAATATAAAAAGGAGCATTTCGGGGAGAGATACTCCTTTTGTACGGTTTCTAAAGCAATATTTTCCTGATGACACCTCAGTACGTTAAGAGCGGTATGTTCAACACGTATCCAGTCATGAAGAAAGGTATTGGTATTTTCCCAGTAGTTATTCTGAAAAGGCTATTCTGACGGTGGCAGCAGGCTAGTAGCTGACAGAAAAAAATCCAGGGCATTTCTGGCTTTTCCAATGACAACATACTATAAACGTTACCACGTTCAGGTGCTGCCATGTTTCAGAATCTAAAGGTAGTTGTCGCCGTAATCTGGCGTTCAGCGCCTTAATAGCACGCTGTCGTTGCGTAACACGCTGCCATATATTTTTTTATCAAAGAGATTATTGATGTTGACCCCTACACAGTCCTGAAGCAAGAGCAACGACTAAGGTGGTTGCTGAGAGAAAGATTTTCCATTTAGTTTTCAGGTGTTGAGTGATGTCTATCGCTGTCATTATGATTATTTATCTATTCATATCAAACAGATATGTATACAGATATACAGATATACAGATATACAGATATACAGATATACAGATATACAGATATACAGATATACAGATATACAGATATACAGATATACAGATATACAGATATACAGATATACAGAGCAGTCTCAGTTCGCAACTTCGCCTCGACCAAGAAGAGATGTAATTGCAGATTAACTCTATTATTGCATTGACCTTGGGGACAGAGGCAAGATCACCATTCTTGACGCTATGATTTGTGTCTGGGGGAACGGCGTAATGTTAGTTTCAGCGACAGTGATTTTTTTGCCTCGATGTGACTCAGTCCAAACGTTATAGTTCAATGAATTGGCACTACATTACTATTCTATCGGTTCACAATAACCAAGGTGAATTTATGCCAATAAGCCGCATCCCAGATACAGAAAGTACGCTGCGTGCAACTAGTTCCGTGTTAGGTTTACTATCGCAAATTGCAGGGTTTACTGTAGGTTTTACAGGCCTAGCCTACATCATCGGCTGGCGAGAAACTTCAGCATACTATTTTCAGCTTGGGGCACCTTGGGCAACTTCCTTGCTGACTCCGGCACAAGTGATGCAAACGAGCATTTCTCTCATCACAATAATTTCGACTTTCGCTTTCATTAGTGTCGTTTCACTTATTACAAAGGATGTGAGTACGAAAGGCCTTCGCCGCTGGTCAATTTTCTCCCTTACTCTTGCGCTTGTAGCCTATGGCCTATCATTGGTATTGGAAAAACATGTAAGTGCGTTTGCAACCAATACCCTCGTTGGTGTGAGCGGCTTACTCTGGGCAGTTGCAGCGGGAACGACGGTAGGTGAGTTGATCGCCTGTTTAGCACTTCGAGAATTACAGTGGGGTGGTTATGAAGTCTATCTATTGAACTTCATTGTCTTATACGGCTTTTCGCAGGCGCCTTCTCTTATGGGGGAGTCAAAGGCGCGCTTAGTTGGGGACACAGTTTCAACTTCACTGCCTAGCATTAGTTTGGCTGGAACTGTATCTGGATCATGGAGACTAGTAGGCCCTTGTGGGGACAAATTTTTACTGATTTCTCTCGCATCCGAGCGGCAAGGTCGATCGTTCAAGCTAGTTAATTCTGAGGATATTGAGGAAATTCGTGCTTCTGGAAGCATAACAAACTGATTTAACTGGACTGACCTATCTCGCTCAAACGTGTACTACCTGTGGTCGAAAAGAAAATCCACGCAATTGCGCGGATTTTCTGGGTTTGCGGGTCTTCAAGAGATACAGAGCGATCTCATGAGACGACAAATTTTATTTAGACGTTAAACAGGAAGTTCATAATATCGCCGTCTTTAACGATATATTCTTTCCCTTCTGAACGCATTTTACCGGCTTCTTTGGCACCTTGTTCACCTTTGTAAGTGATGAAATCATCAAAGGCGATGGTTTGGGCGCGGATAAAGCCTTTCTCGAAGTCGGTATGAATTTTACCGGCTGCCTGCGGAGCCGTCGCACCGACCGGGATGGTCCAGGCGCGGACTTCTTTCACCCCGGCGGTGAAATAAGTCTGCAGGTTCAGCAGTGTGTAGCCAGCACGAATCACGCGGTTTAGCCCCGGTTCTTCCAGGCCCAGTTCGGCCATGAATTCGTCGCGCTCGGCATCGTCCAGCTCGGCAATGTCTGACTCCACTGCCGCGCAGACAGGCACCACCACCGAACCTTCGCTGGCAGCGATTTCACGCACTTGATCCAGGTAGGGGTTGTTTTCGAAACCGTCTTCATTAACGTTGGCAATGTACATGGTCGGCTTTAACGTCAGGAAGCTCAGGTAACGAATGGCGGCCTTCTCTTCTGCACTCAGATCTAAGGCGCGAAGCATGCCAGCCTTTTCCAGTTGCGGCAGGCATTTTTCCAGCGCCGCTTGCTCAATTTTAGCGTCTTTGTCGCCGCCTTTGGCTTTCTTCTGTACACGGTGCAGCGCACGTTCACAGGTATCCAGATCCGCCAGCGCCAGTTCGGTGTTAATGGTATCGATATCTTCCGCCGGGTTCACTTTACCCGCAACGTGGATGATATTTTCATTCTCAAAGCAACGTACCACATGGCCGATGGCTTCGGTTTCACGGATGTTGGTCAGGAACTGGTTACCCAGACCTTCACCTTTGGAGGCACCCTTTACCAGACCGGCGATATCCACAAATTCCATGGTGGTGGGGATGGTACGCTGCGGCTTGACAATCTCAGCCAGTTGGTCGAGGCGTAGATCCGGCATCGGCACCACGCCGGTGTTGGGTTCGATAGTACAAAACGGAAAGTTGGCCGCTTCGATACCGGCTTTGGTCAGCGCGTTGAACAGAGTAGATTTACCCACGTTAGGCAGCCCAACGATACCGCATTTGAATCCCATGTTTATGTCACCTTAAAAATCACTAATCATCAGGCTTTGCGTGTAGAAAGCCTGTCAGAATGGAAAAAGTCAGTCTTGATGCTAATTATACACATAATGTGGCATGAACTCGATCCACCCGATGTTTCATCATGATGCTTTGAACGAATGCAGGCGGTTCATGGCTTTGACCATGTCTTCTTTCATCAAAATATCGGTACAGCGCAAGGATTCGTCGATAGCCTGATCGATCAGCGTCTGTTCGCTGACGGGCGGCTTACCGAGCACGAATCCCACCACTTTGTTTTTATCGCCCGGATGGCCGATGCCGATGCGTAAACGGTGGAAATTGGGGTTATTGCCCAGTTTACTGACGATATCTTTCAGCCCGTTGTGACCACCGTGACCGCCGCCGAGTTTCAGCTTGGCAACACCGGGTGGCAAATCCAGTTCATCGTGTGCCACCAAAATTTCATCAGGCTGGATGCGATAAAAGGTTGCCATCGCAGCGACAGCTTTACCGCTCAGATTCATGAACGTTGTCGGCACCAGCAAACGTACATCGTTGCCTGCCAGAGACAGGCGTGCGGTATAGCCGAAAAATTTACTCTCTTCTTTCAGCGGCTGTCGGTAGGCGTCAGCCAGGCGGTCAACGTACCAGGCGCCCGCATTGTGGCGGGTGGCGGCATATTCGGCACCAGGGTTCGCCAGGCCTACAATCAATTTGATACCACTCACAGTTGCATACCACTCATTATTGGATACGACTCACGCGATACGTTTTCAAACGGCCAGGGGCGCGCCACGTATCTGGGAAATTGGCAAAGCCGATAGTGTAACGCAGGGGCAGTTGATCACCAACATGTGATCCTTCACGCAACCTCAGGCGTAGGGGCTGCTTATACTGTGAGCAGATCAGAAGGACACGCAGCACTATTTTAATTATTCATCGTGGTCTAATTATTTTCCCTGGTCTGATTATTTCCACTGGATATTTCTGGAGGTGAAATATGAAACGTAGAAATGCTGAGAGAGTGGGCAACGCATTCATGGGATTGGGTCTGTTGCTTATGGTTGCCGGAATAGCGTATTCGATTGCTAATCAGCTGCCTGAATTAAATCTGCCGGGGTCGCTCTATTATGTAGAGTTACTGGCTATTTTTGCTGGCGCTATTTTGTGGCTGACGGGTGCACGTATAAGTGGGCGTGAGAGTGTGACGGACCGTTACTGGTGGCTGAAGCATTTTGATAAACGCTGCTGCCGCAAACAGCACCGGAATCCATAAGTCTGTGGCCGAAGCGATATAACAATATCGGCTGGTAAATGGTGGCGAAGGTATTGGCCTGTTTATACCCATCATATTCAAGTTGTAGGTGGATTGGTTTTCCTCTCAGGTCCCAGATGGTTTGGCCATGCTGAGAGTGAGTTACAAGAGTGAACCTTTTCCTGCAATTTGAGTTATTTTAAGCATAAAGAATACGATGAATTTTTAAATATTCATTATACGTGAGCACGTATCAATAAAAGCACGTAACTTAGGTTGATTTCTGCCGACTTTCGAAAAATAGAGAAAAAGACCATCATTACCTGGAGATCGATCAAGCAGTACGGGCTCCAGGCTTCCTGCCGCCAGTTCGCGTGAGGTGTGGAATGTAGAGGAATAAATGAGCCCAATCCCTTTAACAGCAAGACTACGCATAAGTTCGCCGTCATTAACAGTAATAGATCCTATCGGATCAATACGAACTGTTTCATTATTTTCAATAAATTCCCAACGATAAATATCGCCTTTTTCCGGGCGTCGGAATCGGATGCATTCATGATGAGCAAGGTCGTTGGTAACTTTAGGTTTTCCATGGAGCCTAAAATAGGCAGGAGCCCCAAAAACAGCCCATTGAAAAGGCTTGGAAAGTCGTACCGCAATCATATCCTGCTCAATGTATGAGCCGATCAAAATACCTGCATCATAACCTTCAGAAATAAAATTATTATGGCGATTACTGACCGTGATATCCAGGTTTACATTTGGCCATTCCTGGCGAAATGCGGGTAATAATGGTTCAATAACATGCGGTAAGGCCAACCGCTCTACTATTAAGCGCAATGTTCCGGCCGGAGCATTTGACGACTGAGCTGCGTCTTCGAGACTGACTGCAATTGCGCGCGCCGCAGGTTCTATCTTCAAGAGCAGATTCTGTCCGGCTTCTGTCAATGCCATTTTACGCGTAGTCCTATGGAAAAGTAGCATGCCAAGGCGATGCTCCAATTTCTGCAATGCCTGACTGACTGAACCCGGTGTTTTGCCAAGATCGATAGCCGCTTTCCGAATACTCAGCCTTTTCGAGATAGCCAGAAATTCTGGCAACCCATCAAAATCATTGATCTGACTCATCTCGAATCCTCTCGTATTATTTTATCCCGCCTGCGCATTTATATTTTGTAGCAATAACTTACCCTAACACAAGAACATTGATGCATTTTTTTAAACAATCTGTTCCGTTTTGGCTGTCTACCTCCGGTTTTTGAACTCAGATACAGTGGGATATACCAACAGCCCGGAGGAAATCATATGTCACTTGCAACATATTTCGTTCGTCTCATCATCGCCATTACTGTGTTCTCGACATCTGCTATTGCGGGGACTACCCAGGAAACGCAAAAAACAGGAAAAGATATTAATTGTCGTCTCCAGCTTGGATAAGAAAACAGAAAATCTCGTTGGGGGATTTTGGTTTCCAGAATTGACTCATCCAGTAAAGGTCTTTGATAAAGCTGGTTTTGACTTTGACATTGCAAGTCCCAAAGGTGGCCTGGCCCCTTTCGATGGCTTTGACCTGAAAGATCAGGCCAGCCTGGATTTTTGGACTAACCCTCAGCACCGAAACAAGCTGGGCCAAACGATTAAATTATCGGATATTGATCCATCAAAATATTCTGCGATTCTGCTCGTCGGTGGTCATGGCCCGATGTGGGATTTTGTCAATAATACTGAACTTAGTAATATTGTGCGCACGATGTACGAAAACAATGATGTCATTAGTGCTGTTTGTCACGGCCCGGCAGGGCTCATCAACGTGAAACTTAGCAGCGGTGAAAATTTAATCAAAGGTCGTCGTCTCACAGGATTTACCGCAGCGGAGGAAGCTTCCCGGCACTATGACAAGATCGTACCATTTGAACTGCAGGGAGCGCTGAAGAAAGCCGGGGCAAAGTTTGAAGAAGCACCAATATTTGAGAACAACGTTGTTGTTGATGGGCGCTTAATCACCGGACAAAACCCAGCTTCTGCAGCGGGGCTTGGGGAAGCTGTGGTTAAAGCGTTACAAGCCAAGAGTCAGCACCAGGCTGCTCTATAACCGTATATTAAAGAGTCTGTCGAACGGTTGAGTATTTCAGTAAAAATATGGAAATGTTCTTCGTTTCTAATAAAAAACGCCACCGGATAATAATGCTCCGGTGGCGTCGCCTTTGTAGCCGAATTATCGATTAATGCTCGAACATCGCAGAAATAGATTCTTCGTTGCTGATACGGCGGATAGCTTCTGCCAGCATGCCGGATAATGTCAGCGTGCGTACATTCGGCAGTGACTTAATATTTTCCGACAGCGGGATGGTATCGCAGACAATCACTTCATCAATGACAGAGTTCTTGATGTTCTCGTAAGCGTTGCCGGAGAAGATCGGGTGGGTTGCATAAGCGAAGACACGTTTGGCACCGCGCTCTTTCAGAGCCTCTGCCGCTTTGCACAACGTGCCGCCGGTATCGATCATGTCATCAACCAGTACGCAGTCACGACCCGCTACGTCACCGATGATATGCATCACCTGAGAAACGTTGGCACGAGGACGACGTTTATCGATGATCGCCATGTCGGTATCGTTCAACAGCTTCGCGATAGCACGGGCGCGAACCACACCGCCGATATCCGGAGAAACCACGATCGGGTTATCCAGGCTCTGTTGCAGCATGTCTTCGAGCAGAATCGGGCTACCGAACACGTTGTCTACCGGCACATCAAAGAAGCCCTGGATCTGCTCGGCATGGAGGTCCACCGTCAGGACACGGTCAACACCGACGCTGGAGAGAAAATCAGCCACAACTTTAGCCGTAATCGGCACGCGGGCGGAACGCACACGGCGATCCTGACGGGCATAGCCGAAATAGGGGATGACAGCGGTAATACGTCCTGCGGAAGCGCGGCGCAGGGCATCAACCATAACGACCAGTTCCATCAGGTTATCGTTGGTGGGAGCACAGGTCGACTGGATGATGAAAATATCACCACCGCGTACATTTTCGTTGATTTGTACGCTGACTTCGCCGTCGCTAAAACGACCAACAGCAGCGTCGCCCAGACTAGTGTACAAACGGTTGGCAATACGTTGTGCTAGTTCCGGCGTAGCGTTACCAGCAAAAAGCTTCATATCAGGCACGAGAAGAACCTCAAGCTTGCGTCCAGAGAAATATTCCGCCTGCGGAAGGCCGTGTGTCGTACCGCAAGCAGGATATACATACGGGTGTATGGAAAAGATCGTTAGAGCACCACGGTCGGCGGTGGTGTTTTAGCAACCCTTAAATTGCCCGGAAAGCCGTTGTTGCAGTGGAGAAACGTTCATTCCACGGGCAACAAAACCCTGTAAACCTTCCGGGGCCCGGTCTAACACCTGACGAGCGGCGGACTCGGTGTCGAATTCGGCAAACACGCAAGCGCCGGTGCCAGTCAGGCGCGACGGTGCGTATTCTAACAGCCATAAAAGTCGCTCTTCAACCTCACGAAAACGTTTTCTTACGACGGCTTCACAATCGTTGCTGAAAGTTTGTGTCAGTAACTGTGACAAAGGGCGTACTGGCGTGTCTCGCGTCAGGTCTGGATCGCCAAAGATAAGCGGGGTAGGAATACTCACTCCGGGATGCACCACCAGATACCATTTTTCCTCAGGCGAGGCAGGGGTTAGCTGTTCTCCCACGCCTTCAGCGAATGCGGCGTGCCCGTGCACAAATACTGGTACGTCTGCCCCTAACTTCAGGCCCAGCGCGGCCAGCGTGTCCACAGGAACCTGACTGTGCCACAACTGATTGAGCGCCACCAGCACGGTAGCGGCGTTAGAGGAGCCACCACCCAGACCGCCCCCCATCGGCAGACGTTTATCGATACTGATATCAGCGCCGGCAAACGGTAATCCGGCCTGTTTGCACCACGCCTGCAACAAACGGGCGGCGCGAACCACCAGATTCTGTTCATCGGGAACGCCGGGCAGCGGCGTCAGCAGCACGATGCGTTGATCCTGACGTGGGGTAATGGTCAGCGTGTCGCCGTAATCCAGAAACTGAAACAGCGTTTGCAGATTATGATACCCATCCGGTCGACGACCGGTGATGTACAAAAACAGATTCAGCTTGGCCGGGGAAGGCCAGTGGTTGCTTGCAGTCGCCATGATCTATTGCGTCGTCCAGTTGTCCATTTTCAGTTTGATGCGCTGCTCGCCCTGAGTCAGTTCCAGATTCTGCGGCAATGGCAACGGGCCGTTGATATAGGACAGGTAGGAGACATTCCAGTGCTGATCACCTTGCTGATAGTTGACGCTGCGCAGCAGGGCATGTTCGTCCAGTGTGAAATCCTGTGCGTCGCCCGGCAGGCCAAGCATCCACTGGCGTAAGTTGTCGAGCGGAATCGCCATGCCAGTTAACTGTTGGACCATGTACTGTGCGTCTTTACCCATGTAACGTTTGCCCTGATTGTCGGTTATCTGTACCAGGTCCGGGCTTGCCTGAAGCTCCAGTTCCGTGCCGCCGAGCGGGTTGGTGAGTAATAGGCGGTAGCGCTGTGGGGAGGGCTGTTGCCAGAAAAAACGGGCATACAGTTTTTTCCTATCAGAAATATAGGCAAACGATCCGCGTGTTTGATAATGGGTCAAATTTTGTACTTTCTGCTCGTGTTCACGCCACTCGGGAGAGGTGGTTTTTTTACCCGGTAGGGAGGGCTGAGTCAGGGTACAGGCTGTCAGTAACACACTCGCCAAAGGCAGTAACCGTAAGGCTTGGGTGGGTTTATTGGGCATGTCGAAGAGGTCCTGTTACAAGCATCATAGGTTCACAACAAGGCGTCACGCTAGCGGGGTTGACTGGCAGCGTCAATCCTTGTGATGTTACCTGGTAAGACGTTGATGATGTGAGTCTAGTCAATCGGGGTTACTTTTCTTGCCCGCAGGCTTCAAGTAGAATGCCCCTCAGATGAAACCCATACTAACACCGGGATTACTCTGTAGACCATGACCCTGCTTGCGCTTGGTATCAATCATAAAACAGCACCCGTCTCTCTTCGCGAGCGCGTTGCGTTCTCGCCGGACAGACAGGGGCAGGCGCTGCACAGTCTGTTACAACAGCCGTTGGTTCAGGGCGGTGTATTGTTGTCTACTTGTAACCGCACTGAGCTGTATCTCAGTGTGGAAGAGCAGGATAACCGGCACGAACAGTTAATCGCCTGGCTGTGTGATTATCACCAGCTTAACCCTGATGACATCCGCAAAAATCTCTACTGGCATGAAGGCAACGCTGCCGTCAGCCATCTGATGCGTGTCGCCAGTGGGCTGGATTCTCTGGTGTTGGGTGAACCCCAGATTTTGGGGCAGGTCAAAAAAGCGTTTGCGGATTCTCAGCGCGAGCGTTCGCTGTCAGGCGATCTGGAGCGCATGTTCCAGAAATCATTCACCGTCGCCAAACGGGTTCGAACCGAAACGGATATCGGTGCCAGTGCGGTATCGGTCGCGTTTGCCGCCTGTACACTGGCGCGGCAGATTTTTGAATCGCTGGCGGATGTCAATGTGCTGTTGGTCGGCGCAGGCGAAACCATCGAACTGGTATCCCGTCATCTGCGTGAGCACCGAGTGAAGCGGATGGTGATTGCCAACCGTACGCGTGAGCGCGCTCAGGCACTGGCCGAAGAGGTGGGTGCTGAGGTCATTACGCTGGCGGAGCTGGACGCGCATTTACCGCAGGCGGATATCGTCATCAGCTCTACCGCCAGTACATTACCCATCATCGGTAAAGGGATGATGGAGCGCACGATGAAAGCGCGCCGCAACCAACCGATGCTGATGGTGGATATCGCGGTGCCGCGTGACATCGAGCCGGAAGTCGGGCGGTTGCCGAATATTTACCTATATAGCGTGGATGACCTGCAGGCGATCATTCAGCATAATCTGGCGCAGCGCAAAGCGGCGGCAATTCAGGCTGAATCCATCGTGCAGCAGGAGTGTTCGGAGTTTATGGCGTGGCTGCGTGCGCAGTCAGCAGTAGATACTATCCGGGATTATCGCTCTCAGGCGGATAGCCTGCGTGAAGAGATGACAACCAAAGCGTTGGCGGCAATACAGAATGGTGGTGATGTTGAGGCCATAGTGCAGGAACTGACGCACCGTCTGACCAACCGCCTGATCCATGCGCCCACCCGTTCGTTACAGCAGGCCGCCCGTGATGGCGATGTTGAGCGTTTGCAGATTTTGCGTGACAGCCTCGGCCTGAACTAGCATTCTTCTCCCCCCAAATGATTCAACACAGGATTGAACTGCCCGCATGAAGTCTTCTATTGTTGCCAAACTGGAAGCGTTACAAGAGCGCCATGAAGAGGTGCAGGCGCTGCTGGGAGAACCCAGCGTGATTGCCGATATGGACCGTTTCCGGGCATTGTCCCGCGAGTACGCGCAACTTACCGACATTACCCGTTGCTTTGAGCGCTGGCAGCAGACGCAAGATGATATCGAGACGGCCGAATTAATGCTGGACGATCCTGAAATGCGTGATTTGGCGCAGGACGAACTGCAGGCGGCTAAAGTAGCCAGTGAAGATCTGGAACAACAACTGCAAGTGCTGCTGTTGCCAAAAGACCCTGATGATGAACGTGGCTGCTTTCTGGAAATCCGCGCCGGTACGGGCGGTGATGAGGCCGCGTTATTCGCCGGTGACCTGTTTCGTATGTACAGCCGTTACGCTGAGTCCCGCCGCTGGAAGGTCGAAATCATGAGCGCGAGCGACGGCGAGCACGGAGGCTACAAAGAAGTGATTGCCAAGGTTGTTGGCGATGGTGCCTATGGGCAATTGAAATTCGAATCCGGTGGTCACCGTGTTCAGCGCGTGCCAGCCACCGAATCTCAGGGGCGTATTCATACGTCCGCCTGCACGGTGGCCGTGATGCCGGAAGTGCCGGAAGCCGAGTTACCTGACATCAATCCTTCTGATTTGAGAATCGATACGTTCCGTTCCTCCGGTGCGGGCGGGCAGCACGTCAACACCACGGACTCCGCTATCCGTATTACCCACCTGCCGACCGGCATTGTGGTGGAGTGCCAGGATGAGCGTTCGCAGCACAAGAATAAAGCCAAGGCGTTGTCGGTGTTGGCTGCCCGAATTCGCGCAGCGGAAATGCACAAGCGCCAACAGGAAGAAGCCTCTACCCGGCGCAACTTGTTAGGGAGTGGTGACCGCTCTGACCGCATTCGAACGTACAATTTCCCACAAGGGCGAGTGACGGACCATCGTATTAACCTGACGCTCTATCGCTTGGATGAAGCGATGGAAGGCAAGCTGGATATGTTGATTCAGCCTATCGTGCAGGAATATCAGGCTGACCAACTGGCAGCGCTGGCTGAGCAGGATCAATGAATTATCAGCGCTGGTTGAAACAGGCGACGGCCCGGCTTCAGGCAAGCGAGAGTTCTAAGCGGGATGCCGAAATCTTGCTGGAGCATGTGACCGGCAAACGCCGCACGTTTCTGCTGGCGTTTGGTGAGACCGAACTGACTGGCGACGAAGCGCTAACGCTCGAGTCCCTGCTGGCACGGCGTGTAACCGGCGAGCCGATTGCTTATTTGGTCGGGTATAGGGAATTCTGGTCGTTACCGTTGGCAGTATCGTCAGCGACGTTGATCCCACGGCCGGATACTGAATGTCTGGTCGAGCAGGCGCTGGCCGTATTGCCCGACGGTGCGTCATCGGTGCTGGACCTGGGGACCGGTACCGGGGCGATAGCGTTGGCTATTGCCCATGAGCGGCCTGACTGTCAGGTTGTGGGTATTGATCGTCAACCGGATGCGGTCGCGCTGGCAAGCCAGAATGCCCGCCGACTGGGGATCCATAATGCCCGATTTTTGCCGGGCGATTGGTTTTCGCCGTTGGGCGAAGAGCGATTTGCCGTCATCGTCAGCAACCCACCGTACATTGATGAGCATGATCTGCACCTGTTGCGTGGCGATGTGCGTTTTGAACCCGCCAGTGCATTGGTATCGGGTGCGCAAGGATTAGCGGATTTACAGCACATTATCCGACAGGCTGGTGATTTCCTGCTGGATGGCGGCTGGTTACTGCTCGAGCATGGCTGGCAGCAGGGCGAGTCGGTTCGGAAACTGTTGTCGCAACAGGGGTTCGTCCAGGTGAAAACACACCGTGATTATGGTGATAATGAGCGGGTGACGTTGGGGCGATGGTCAGCCGGTTCGCCTGACAAGCGCTAAACCTGTTGGGGCCTCTGGTGGCACAACTTGAACAGGATCACATTGGTAATGATTAGCAGTCATTATCGCTTGAGGTTCCAGACAGAGCTGCTGACGAACACGCGATTTGGCATTATTATCGGATTCGCTGGCGCGACCGGACTCGCGGGGCGCGCGGGCAGCGGTTATGAAGTTCGCTTTTCAGGCGTGCAGCTGACGTTATCTTTGCTTTGATGGAATAACTATGAGTTCTATTGCTGATTTTGAATTTAACCAGTCATCCTTAAGCGAAGGTGTGATCCTGGTTTCCCAGTCGATACGCCGCGATTTTTCCGCGCAGGAAGTGAAGCAAACTCTGCAACAGCTTGTTGATGAAGCGCGAGCGACCATCTCCGCCGACTTGGATCAGGATCAACAACTGGAGCAGTTGATTGAGCTCTTTTTCCATACCTGGGGTTTTGGCGGTGCCAGCGGTGTGTACCATTTGTCTGACGTGCTGTGGCTGGATAAAGTGCTGGCCACCCGACAAGGGATGCCGGTGTCGCTCGGGATTATCTTCCTGCATATCGCTCATCAGTTGGACTTGCCACTGATGCCCGTGATTTTCCCCACTCAACTGATTTTACGTGCGGATTGGCTCGATGATGAAATGTGGCTGATTAATCCGCTAAATGGCGACACGCTGAGCGAGCATGTGCTTGAGGTCTGGCTGAAAGGCAATATCGGCCTCTCTGCCAGACTGCTGGATAGCGATCTGGATGAAGCGGAAAACGTGATGATTGTCCGCAAGCTGTTAGATACGCTCAAAGTCGCACTAATGGAAGAAAAGCAGATGGAGCTGGCGCTGCGTGCCAGTGAGGCTGTGCTGCAGTTTGACCCTGAAGACCCGTATGAAATTCGTGACCGTGGTTTGATTTATGCACAGTTAGACTGCGATCATATCGCGTTGTCAGATCTGAGTTACTTTGTAGAGCAGTGCCCGGAAGACCCGGTCAGCGACATGATCAAAAAACAGATTCACTCCATTGAACATAAGCAGATTGTGCTGCATTAGTTCGGGGCATAACCGGAAATCCGAATATCTGATTTATCCGACAATAAGGTAAGTTTATGAATAATAAAGTGGTTAACATCGGGTCCATCCCGGTCGGCAACCATCTGCCGTTTGTGCTGTTTGGCGGCATGAATGTGCTGGAATCCCGTGAACTGGCGATGCGAATTTGTGAACACTATGTCACGGTGACGCAGAAACTGGGTATCCCCTATGTTTTCAAGGCTTCCTTTGATAAAGCAAACCGTTCCTCTATCCACTCTTACCGTGGTCCGGGTCTGGAAGAGGGGATGAAGATTTTTCAGGAGCTGAAGGACACCTTCGGCGTGAAAATCATTACCGATGTGCACGAACCACAGCAGGCTCAACCGGTCTCTGAGGTTGTTGATGTTATTCAGTTACCGGCCTTTCTGGCCCGCCAGACCGATCTGGTCGAGGCGATGGCCAAAACGGGCGCGGTTATCAATATCAAAAAACCACAGTTCATTAGCCCCGGTCAGGTCGGGAATATCGTGGATAAATTCCGAGAAGGTGGCAATGATCAGGTGATTTTATGCGATCGTGGCACCAACTTTGGTTATGACAACCTGGTTGTAGATATGCTGGGCTTCAATGTCATGAAACAGGTTTCGCATGACGCACCGGTGATTTTTGATGTCACGCATGCACTGCAATGCCGCGATCCGTTTGGTGCGGCATCAGGTGGACGCCGTGCTCAGGTTGCTGAACTGGCGCGTGCGGGTATGGCCGTTGGCATCGCCGGGTTGTTTATTGAAGCCCACCCAGAACCGAACAGTGCCAGATGTGACGGTCCGTCGGCATTGCCGCTGGATAAACTGGAGCCGTTCCTGCAACAGATGAAAGCGATTGATGAACTGGTTAAAAATTTCCCGGAATTGGATACCAGTAATTAATCGACGTTTCAGACACAAAAAAACCGCCAGATGGCGGTTTTTTTATCCATCACGCACGGTGATTATTTGTACAGGTCGGCGCCGATAGTGTAATGGTCGCCGTTTTCCTGCCACTGTTTGGTGATGTGGTAGAACTTGGCACCTTTCTTGTAAGCTCGCTTGGCTACGGCTTCAGAAATATCTGTCGGGCTGCTAAAGCTATCGCGGAAGCTAATGGAGTCAAACGGTGCCATCTGAGCGGCAGTGGCATTGTTGAGTTCCTGAATCTTGGTGCCATCCGGCATCGTTACCGTGTAACGGGAACCTACATTTGAAGACTGGGTCTGGAAGAAGTTACCCACCTTATCGCTCAGGCTTGAAGAGGTTGCAACACCGGGGATTTCCACTTTAGCTGCGGCAGCACCACCAGCAGCGACGGCGGCTTTACCGGCTTCGGAGTTGGCCGGGATCAGGTCCGGGCTCTGCACCTGACGCTTGGGCGCGTCTTTCTTGTAGATAAACGCTGTGATGCTTTGGGTAGTCCCGCTAGAATTGATATCTGCCTGACGAACGATATAGAACGAGTAAGCGCCTTTTTTCTTGGCTGCACTACCGATGGCTTCGCTGACTTCCGGTTGGTTACTGAATGCACCGTTTACCGTGACAGTGTCGTAAGGTTCCAGACGTACCGCCTCATCTTTCGGCAGTTCCTGAACGCCACTGAATTCACGGTGAGAAGTATCTTTGACGGCAGCAGGCGCATCTTTTTTATACAAATCGACGGTTACCTGCCAACGGCCACCGTTAACTTCGGAAGTACCCTGAATGTAAAACGCCGCTGCGCCGCTCTCATCTGCCTTTTGGGAGGCCGCCGTAGCCGCTTCATAAATAGCATCGTAACGACCATAAAAGGTAATACGCTTAAAGGGCTGTAGTGATTGTGCTTTTTCTGGCGTAAGTTCCTGCGCAGCCTGCGTCGAAAACGCTACTATTGATAGGAGTGTGGATGCAACAACGCTAGTTCTCAGCTTCATAAAAAATCCTTTCGCCTGACGCATACGGTGAATACGTTCCAAGCCATCTTTATGTGGTAGCCGCTGATTATGGCATGGAACCTGATGTTATGCCTCTGCATTTTAAGCCAAATCTTACAAAATCATGCGCGAATAGCAGAGAAAGAGAAAAATGAAAATAATCACCATTAATAATCGAATTCATTTTATAAACGATATTTATCGCAATTAATGCAGTTAACAAAGCGTTAACAGCGATTTTTTGTGAGGCGTCTTTGAATATTGTTGTAGCAATAATGGTAGAAAAACTTGTTTTAGCTGTGATTTTTGACCGTAAATGGGCATAGCTGCCTGTCATAACTCTGCTTTTAGAACGTAATGGTTTTAGCAGTGGATCATTAATTCCATTTTAAGTAGGTTATAAAGGGACTTATCGCTGCCGCCGCGGGTGCTGGTAACAGCGACAAGTCATTTTTCAAGTGATTGACATAGCCTATTATAAAACCTTCGTGACAACGAAAAGGGATTCACAATGCGTATTGGTGTACCAAAAGAGAGGTTGGCCAATGAAGCCCGTGTCGCAGCCACGCCAAAAACGGTGGAGCAACTGCTGAAACTGGGCTTTGAGGTCGCTATTGAACGTGGGGCGGGCAAACCGGCCAGTTTCGATGACAGTGCTTACGAGCAAGCTGGCGCGATAATTCTGGATACAGCGGAGATCTGGCAGAGCGATATTCTGTTCAAGGTGAATGCGCCGCTGGATGAAGAAATAGAGTTAACCCGTGCTGGCAGCACGATCATTAGTTTCATCTGGCCTGCTCAGAATCCGGCGTTGCTGGAAAAACTGGCGGCACGTCAGGTGACCGTTCTGGCGATGGATTCTGTGCCGCGTATTTCCCGTGCCCAGTCCATGGATGCGCTGAGCTCGATGGCAAACATTGCCGGGTATCGTGCCATTGTTGAAGCGGCGCATGAGTTTGGCCGTTTCTTTACCGGTCAGATAACGGCGGCAGGTAAAGTACCACCGGCGAAGGTGATGATCATCGGTGCTGGTGTGGCAGGGCTTGCCGCGATCGGGGCTGCTGGAAGCCTGGGTGCCATCGTTCGTGCATTTGATACACGCCCGGAAGTAAAAGAGCAGGTTAAAAGCATGGGCGCCGAATTCCTGGAGCTGGAATTCGAAGAAGAAGCCGGCAGTGGCGATGGTTACGCCAAAGTCATGTCTGAAGCCTTTATCAAGGCAGAAATGGCGTTGTTCGCGGCACAGGCTCAAGAGGTGGATATTATCGTCACCACTGCGCTGATCCCGGGCAAACCGGCACCGCGACTGATCACCCGTGAAATGGTGCAAAGCATGAAACCCGGCAGTGTGATTGTCGACCTGGCAGCACAGACCGGTGGTAACTGTGAGCTGACCGTTGCTGATCAGGTTACGGTGACAGAAAACGGCGTGAAGATCATCGGTTATACCGATTTGCCCAGTCGCCTGCCGACCCAGTCGTCACAGTTGTACGGCACTAACCTGGTGAATCTGCTGAAGCTGTTGTGTAAAGAGAAGAACGGCGAAATCGATATTGATTTCGGAGATAACGTTATTCGCGGTGTAACGGTGGTTAAATCGGGTGAAATCACCTGGCCAGCCCCGCCGATTCAGGTTTCGGCACAACCGCAGCAGGCTAAACCGGCAGCAGCGGCTGCACCGAAAGAAGCGAAACCCGCTTCGCCCTGGAAGAAATTTATCTTCATCGCGTTGGCGATAGTGTTGTTTGGCTGGCTGGCAAACGTGGCACCGAAAGAGTTCCTGTCTCACTTCACGGTATTTGCGCTGTCTTGCGTGGTGGGATACTACGTGGTCTGGAACGTCAGTCACGCGCTGCACACGCCATTGATGTCGGTCACCAATGCGATTTCCGGCATTATTGTGGTGGGGGCGTTGTTGCAGATTGGGCATGGGGGATGGGTATCTTTTCTCTCCTTTATCGCCGTGCTGATCGCCAGCATCAATATTTTCGGCGGGTTTACCGTCACTCAGCGCATGCTGAAAATGTTCCGTAAGAATTAAGGGGTAACGGATGTCTGGAGGATTAGTGACAGCAGCATACATCGTTGCTGCAATTCTGTTTATTTTCAGCCTGGCTGGTTTATCCAAACACGAGACGTCCCGTCAGGGGAACATTTTCGGTATTAGCGGGATGGCCATTGCACTGTTGGCGACCATCCTGGGGCCGCATGCCGGGAACGTAGGCTGGATTCTCGTAGCGATGGTGATCGGTGGCACTGTCGGTGTGCGCCTGGCTCGCAAGGTAGAAATGACCGAAATGCCGGAGCTGGTAGCGATTCTGCACAGCTTTGTTGGCCTGGCGGCGGTACTGGTCGGCTTCAACAGCTTTATTGGCGAAGCCGATATTGCTGAACCCATCATGGAAAATATCCATCTGACCGAAGTATTTTTGGGTATTTTCATCGGTGCGGTGACCTTTACCGGTTCGATTGTCGCGTTTGGTAAACTGCGTGGTTTGATTTCATCGAAACCACTGATGCTGCCTAATCGCCATAAGCTGAATCTGTTGGCGTTGGTACTGTCATTCCTGTTGTTGCTGGTGTTTGTCAAAACCGGCAGTGCTGGAATGCAGGCATTCGCGTTGCTGCTGATGACGCTGATTGCGCTGGCGTTCGGCTGGCATCTGGTGGCCTCTATCGGTGGCGCGGATATGCCGGTGGTGGTTTCCATGCTGAACTCCTATTCAGGGTGGGCGGCCGCGGCGGCAGGTTTTATGCTGAGCAATGACCTGCTCATCGTGACCGGTGCGCTGGTGGGTTCTTCTGGTGCGATTCTGTCTTACATCATGTGCAAGGCGATGAACCGCTCGTTCATTAGCGTTATTGCTGGCGGTTTCGGTACGGACGGCTCTTCGGCGGGTAGTGATGAAGCCGTGGGTGAACATCGTGAAACCACCGCAGAAGAGGTTGCAGAACTGCTGAAAAACTCTACCTCGGTGATTATTACGCCGGGATATGGTATGGCGGTGGCGCAGGCCCAATACCCGGTGCATGACATTACCGCTAAACTGCGTGCTCGCGGCATTACGGTTCGCTTTGGTATTCACCCGGTTGCCGGTCGTCTGCCTGGGCACATGAACGTTCTGCTGGCGGAAGCGAAAGTGCCTTACGATATCGTGCTGGAAATGGATGAAATCAATGACGATTTCACCGATACCGATACCGTGTTGGTGATTGGCGCTAACGACACCGTTAACCCTGCCGCTCAGGAAGATCCACACAGTCCTATTGCGGGTATGCCGGTACTGGAAGTCTGGAAAGCGCAGAATGTTATCGTGTTTAAGCGCTCGATGAATACCGGCTATGCTGGTGTGCAGAATCCGCTGTTCTTTAAAGAGAACACCCAAATGCTGTTCGGCGATGCCAAAGAAAGCGTGGAAGCGATTCTGAAAGCGTTGTAAGTCAGCATCAATTCGATGAAACATCCGTAAAACAACAGGGGCCGATGGCCCCTGTTGTTATTGAGAGTAGTGACTGAGCGTGATAAGCGTAGCGGTCAGTTGGTTTTCTCCTGACTACCCGCGTCATTTTCACCCTGCAATGTGACCGGCGAAACAAAGTCGTCCGGTTTAATGGCCAGCAAATCGCATTTTAGGTGATCGATCACGTGTTCTACCGTGTTGCCGATAAACGCAGCAGACAGGCCGGTGCGCCCAAGCGATCCCAACACCACTACCCCAGCCTGCAGATGTTCCGCCAGGTCGGGAATGACCTCTTCCGGCAAACCTTTTTCCACATGGGTGACGCGTTCATCCAAATTGAACTTCTGTCGCAGAGACTTCATCGCCAGCAGGTGTTGGCCGCGGATAGCTCCGTTATAGACGCCGGGGTCGAAATCCGGCAGTTCAATGGCGATATTGATGGGGGTGACCGGATAAGCGCCGACCAGGTGGACTTCGGTTTGGTTAACCTGACGAGCTAAATCCAGCGCTTCGGATACCAGTTTTATATTAAGCGGGTCGTGATAGGGGTCTTCACTCGCCAGATTGACTGCCACCAGGGCGCGGCTGTCTTCCGGCCAGGGCTGGTCTTTCACCATCCAGACCGGGCAAGGACATTTACGCAGTAACTGCCAGTCGGTCGGGGTGAAAATCACCGCCTCCAGCCTGTCGTGCTGGTGAGCCATTTTGAGCAATAAATCGTGCTTACCGGCAATCACCTCCTGAATAATGGCTTCATAAGGTTTGTTATGCCAGACGACCTTGATATCAATGGGGATCCCCGCATCAAGGTAGTATTTACACTGTTCCGCAATCCATTCGGTTCGTTGGGCGATAACCCCTTGTCTCATCTCGGTTCGTTCATCCGGAGAAAGCAGGGTAGTCATTTCGTAGGAAAAGTCGTAGATAGGCAAAAACGCCTTAATACGACCACCAAGCCGCTGGACCAGATAAACGGCCCGTCTCAGCGCGGGCTGGTCATCCTGATTGGGGTCAATAGCTACCAGTAAATTCTGATACTTCGCCATAGCTCCTCCTGTTGGCTGTCACTCTGCAGCCTGCCCGTTAAGAGTAACGCAAGGAAATCGCTTTGAACAATACGATGAGCGCGACCGGATCAACAATTCAGAGCAATCATTGATCCGGCGCTGTACAGGGGGTGTTAAGCTTTAGTACGTGATGAGCCCGCCAGTTCGGCCAGCAGCTCATTATTCTCGATAGTGATGTACTTACCTTTCACGGCCAGCATACCGCTTTTCTGGAAGCGACCGAGCAGGCGACTGATAGTTTCTACCGTCAGACCCAGATAGTTGCCGATATCACCGCGAGTCATGGTCAGCCGGAATTCACGAGGTGAAAAACCACGCTGGGCAAAACGACGGGAAAGGTTGTAGATAAAGGCGGCCAGGCGTTCTTCGGCGTTCTTTTTCGACAATAGCAGGATCATGTCCTGATCGCCACGAATTTCGCCGCTCATCAGCCGCATCATTTGCTGACGCAAGTTGGGCATTTTACCGGATAAGTCGTCCAGCGTTTCAAATGGGATTTCACACACCATGGACGTTTCCAGGGCCTGAGCGAAACTGGGGTGCTGAGCGCCACCGATAGCGTCAAACCCAACCAGATCGCCTGCCAGATGGAAACCGGTGATTTGTTCATCGCCTTGTTCGGTGATGGTGTAGCTTTTGATGGTGCCTGAGCGGATAGCATACAGTGATTTCAGTTCATCACCGGCCTTGAACAACGCTTGCCCTTTCTGGATGGGTTTTTTCCTTTCGATAATGTTGTCGAGTTGGTCGAGTTCATGCTCGTTCAGTGTGAAAGGAATACACAGCTGGCTGATGCTGCAATCCTGACAGTGGATTGCGCAGCCGCCAGACTGAATGCGTCGGATTATTCGCTTTTCAGGAATCATAGACTTTACTCAGGCGATAATTGATATTGGTCAATTTTAACAGCTTTTATTGGGTCTGATAAGATCTGCTATCTCTGGAACTGACAAGTAAATAGTGAGCTTATTAATATTTTTGGCACGATATTTGGATTCTTCGCCTCACCACTCGCGGATTTTCACTAACTTAGCGTCTGCTATTGAATAAATCTTGCTGTGGTAAATACCCTTCGTGGGTTAATAACCATTGTTTACGATGAATGCCGCCGGCGTAACCGGTGAGCGTACCTCGCGCACCAATAACACGATGGCAGGGGACGACAATACTGATGGGATTGGAACCATTGGCCAGTCCAACGGCGCGGGCGGCACCTGGTTGCCCGAGTCTGACAGCCAGTTCACCGTAAGTGGTTGTCGTGCCACAAGGTATGGTACGAAGCGCCTGCCAGACCTGATGTTGGAAGTCAGTGCCTGCAGCCGCGACTGGCAAGGTCTCAATAATCTTCAGGTCGCCTGCGAAATAGGCAGATAACGCATCGGTCAATTGACCGGGGTTATTACAGGTTTTTAACACGAACGGGTCATGGCGGTAACGCTTATTCAGCGATTGATATAAATTTTCTTCATATTCACGCCATTCCACCGCTCTAAGGTGATAATTTTCATCAGCAATCAATAATAATTCCCCAATGGGCGTGGGGAGCGTATCAAATAAAAATGTCTGCATGGATATCGTGTTATGTAACGTCAGCCAATAACAGTGACGTGGTAACCAGATTTAAGCGTGGGCGCATTGTCGCTTTAATAGCAACATCTGTCACATAAAAACTGCATGATTTTGAGAAAGGGCTGGAGGTGATAGCCGGGTACACGGCCAGCACCTCCAGGGAATTGCAGACTCAGGATGAGGCCAGTTTTTGAAGCGTCGTCAACTGGTTAACGGCGTCTTGCATGGCGTCCATCCCTTTGGCGAGATCTTTCAGATTACCCAGATTCGCCGTCATGTTGGCCCGGTCCTTATCGGTTTCGGCACTCATGGTGGCGATTTGGTTGGCTGCCGAAATACTCTTATCCGCCATTTGCGCAGTGGTCGTGACGGTTTGCTGAGCAATGGAGCGGATATGCGCGATGGTTTGAACCGCTTCATTAATGCTGTGGGTGGTCGCGTCAACCTGCTCTTTAGAGGAACTGGCCAGTTTGCGGACTTCGTCAGCAACCACGGCGAATCCCCGGCCTGCCTCACCCGCGCGGGCGGCCTCTACGGCGGCATTCAGTGCCAGCAAGTTGGTTTTATCCGCAATCGCATTGATACCGCTGGTGATATGACTGATGCTGGTTGAAATACGTTCCAGGTCGTTAAGGCCGGTTTCCAGCCGGACCTGTGCCTCTTGTGTTTTTGAGGCAGAGTCGCTAATTGCACGGATGCTGCTTTGAGCCACATCCAGTGTATCGCTCTGGCGTAGCGTTGCCTGTTCCAGTTGGGGCATGGCTATCAACAGCGGTGCCAACGCCTGTTCATAATCAACCACCTGTTTGACTACGGCTGACTGAATGTCATGCAGGGCTTCCCAACGCCGCAGGGCGCGTTGGGCATAATGACCGGCGTAGGCGGCGTATTCGACAGGGAAATGGTTCATGGCTTTCACGTCACGGTCAAAAAATGCCAGTGCGGATAGCGTCTGGTTGATGGGTACCCCCAGAATTTCACCAAAGCTGGAAAACCCGGCGGCGGGGACCTGATCAAAAAATTGAGCCTGCTCCAGACTGGTGTTGCCAACCCGGCGCAGTACACAGTCATTGAGCAGTAACAGCTCTGGTTTGCCATGTTGTGACACAAACTGTTGCCAGTCCCGTTCGGTGGTGGCGATAAAATCGGTTGATTGCATAAGATGCAGTCGGTCACCAAATTCCAGGTCACAGAAAAAGGCAATATGGTCTTCTTTAATGGCGGCGACGGAACGAACGAAGTACTCGTCATTGACCTTAACCGCGAAGGTTTTTCCTGTCAGATGCTGGCTGATTTGACCTGGCGGACAGCGTAAACAGGCAGCGATCGCGTCAATAATTGGCTGCTCATGGCCGTGGGCATCGAAAACAGATTTTACCGTACGGGCGACAGGGTCAGCTTCTGCCACCAGCCAGCTCTGTTTTGTCGGTTCAAAGTTCTGGCTTTTGAATGGCGCGAATGATTTGCCGGGCGCCATCTGACAGAACACGATTACCGCCTTTCCTTGTAGCACCGCGTTATCCGCACCAATGTAGGTACCGCTGAAATCGAGCCGTCCACCTGCCGCACCGCCGATGGTCAGGCAGGGGAAACGGCGGCAGGCGTACCAGGCCTGCATCAAAAAGCCTTCCGATGCCGCCAGACCATCACAATAAATCAGCGCAAAGGTGTTATCCGGAGAGAGCGGCATACTGACGTTCAGGCGCTCCAGTTCTCGCTTAATGGCGTCGATTCTGACGCGAGCGCTGGGTTTGTCATGCATGTGCAGATCGACCAGATGCACCTCATGTTTGGCGATCAGCGATTGAGGCATCCATAACCAACTGCCTTGCGGGCTATTCATCTCGCAATAAGCAGAGCGATTACGCTGACTGCATAACGTGCCGGTGGAGGAGAGGGTGATCACGGTGCGATTAGGGGCTGAAAATCGTTGCCAGGCGCGATTGACCTCGGAGAAGTTGGCTTCAGGGGGGACGAATGCCAACAACAATCCCGGCTTGGAGGGGAGCCCGAGAGCAGACAATGAGTTGGGTAAGGCGTCACACCGATAGGTGCCACGTGCTGGGCGGTTCCTTGTTAAGCCCGGGATTGCGATATGGCTCAGGAAAGATGACATAATGTTTCCACTCCCTATATTTAATTAATTTAATGGGAAGCCTGATTTTATCCTACGAGATGCCAATAGAGTGTAGGGTGATCGGGATCACCTGCCATTACTCGAATAGGCAAGAAATCTAATTCCGTGTGCGGGATCACATTGATGATAGTGGTAGATGAACGAGTTAGAGAATGATAAGAAAATTATTTTGTGAAAAATGAAATTACTTAGATTTACTAATGTATTTTCGAGGTGAATGGGGGGTATTGTACGGATTGCTGCCAGAGGATGGCCGATACAGTGCGCTGTCGTATCGGCCGGAGTCCGTTACTGGATAACGCCGCAGGCAATGCGCATTCCGCCGCCGCCGAGTTCCTTCGGTGTATCGGCGTAGTTGTCACCACCGGTATGAACCATCAAGGCGTGGTCTTTCACTTCCGATAGCGATTTCAACCGTGGTGCCAGTACTTCGTACGTGGCGCTGCCATCAGCATTGACGACCAGACCAGGCAGATCGCCCAGATGGCCTTTATCATTGTAAGGGCCAAGATGCCGACCGGTTTTTTGTGGATCCAGATGCCCACCCGCTGCCAGTGCCGGTACGGTATTGCCATTTTGCGTACCTGGCGCACAACTGGCATTAGCATGGACATGGAAGCCATGAATGCCCGGTTGCAACCCTTTCAGGTTGGGGCTAAACAACAGGCCATACTCTGTTTCAGTGATAGTGATATTACCTAGCGTATCGCCATCGCCAGTAGGTAGCGCCTCTTTCAGTGTGACGGTCGTACTGGCCGCATGGGCGATGGCGCTGATGAACAGGCCAGACAGAATCAGTGCGTTGAGTTTCATGATGCTCCCTTGTTTCCATTGTCGTGTACTGCCGCAGCCCTGATTATTACGCGGCAACATCATCGGTCGTGCCGAGGGCATAAAACGCCCGTTTACCTCATCAACGGGTACCCAGGAAAATGGATTCCCTCAAGCCAAATATAGTCGGCACGGTATAGCGCGCCAGTCTTTAGTGACGTTGTCACGTATTGTCGACGGCAATCAATGCTGGAAGGGCCAGACACACCCGCATTTTGAGCATCGCCAGACGGTGTAATCGTCGACACAGGACAAAAATTGGGTCTATCACACTGATAAAACAACAATTCGATATATAGTGTAATCAGGGGATGGAAAATATGATGAAAAAATCAGGCATGAAGGAGACGAAAAAAATGAGTAAGGGTGTGGTAACGAAAGGGCTGTGTGGCCTGTTGCTGGCAATGCCGCTCTGCGGTTTGGCCGATAACAAAAATCCGGATTTGATTGCCGGCTATACCTCGCAACAACTGGCTAATGCGTTACCGGAGGTGGTTGATGGCTTAAAACGCCGCGGTGTGGAAGTGGATGCCAAAGAGCATTCCGTGCAGGCCGAGTATGTAGATACCGCAACGAAACGTAAGACGCTGGTCACCATTTATATTCCGCCATCAATCAGTGGGCAGGAAGCGACCAGTGAAACTGAACTGGATGCTGCGGTTGCCAGTTCCGAGAAAGAGATGCTGCGCCAGCGAATTCGCCCGGAGAAAAAGGATCTGGTTGCCGATGGCACACCAAAATTCCGGTGTCTGCTGACCATTCTGAATGATCAGGTTGTGCATTCTTTATGTTCCGCCGTGGTGAAAGGTCGGGTGGTGGAGATCCAGCCGGTCACACTGGTGGACAATAAAGCGTTTGAACCGGCACAGCAGCGCCAGGCCGCGGTGGTGTTGTCCATCGGAAAAAGTCTGCTGGCGGCTAAATAGCGTGATTGTGATCGCCTGATGGCTCAGCCCTGCCGGTCGGTAGGGCTTTTTTATAGGTTGCGTGTGATGATAAAAAATCATCAGTGATTAATTAAGCGCGAAGTTTGCTATAATATGTGATTTAAATCACATTAAATCGCTAAAATAAAATCAAATATTTCCGATAAGTAAAATATCTGTGCGCTTTTAATCAGGGCGTATTCCACTTAAGTCGGAGAGGCAAGGATGAGTGTGTTTGGGCGTTATGTGAGAAATCTCAAGGTTTCTCACAAGCTTTATGGCGGATTTGGCATTGTATTGTTGCTGGTTATTCTGGCATCAACGTTTAGCTCAGTGCGTTTTTTCACGATTCGTGATTTATATATTAAGAGTTCAATCATGAATGAAATGGGCAATTTCATCGATCTGACTCGAATCGCCCGCATTAAATTCACCTATACCCTCAATGATGACAACCTGACTAACCTGAATAAATACCTGCAGCAGGCTCGCCAATTAAATGATAAAGCGAAGGCGCTGAAATGGGATGAGACGTATCAGGGCGATTTCAAAAATGTGGAACAGGACTTCGCTGATTACACCCAAAATATCGACCGCATCAAAAGCAGTGTCGAGGGTATGAATGAAGTGACCAAAGGCATCTCGGCACTTGACCAACAAGCCGCCCCCGGTGATGCGCTGTATACCCTGTCAAATGACATCAATCTATTACGCCAATATCATCAAACGTCTGTCCTCTATGGGCAATTGGTGGATAAGGTCCATTTGTTGCAAAAAGAGAACAGTGACGCAGCGTTTAAGGCGGTGCAAGGTGCTTATGATCAGGCGAAAAAATCTTTCGATAGCCTGAATGGCGGACTCCCGGCTGAGGTAAAAAATAGCATCAGCGAGCTTGGCGATCGTATTGAGCGCTACAACCAGAGTGGGGTGAAATATAACGACAAAGTGAATCAACTGAAGGCGTCTGATTCCGCACTCCGGGCGACCGGGGATAAATTGATTAGCGATATCGATGGTGTTCTCAAAAAAATCGGTGCTCGCAACAACGATATTATTAATAACTCTGTCTTCCAGACGGTTATTTGCGGCATCACCGCCGTTATTCTGGGGCTGTTGATCGCCTTGTCGGTTACGCGCCAGATTACCCGGCCGGTGATCGCCAATCTGAACCTGGCGGAGAAGATAGCCAGTGGCGATTTGTCCGCCAGTGTGACCGTGGAACGGCATGATGAACTGGGACAATTGACGCTGGCAATGATGTCGATGACGGAAAAACTGCGTCAGTTGATAGCCGATATCCGACATAGTGTGTATAGCGTGGCCAAAGCCTCTTCAGAGATTGCGGCGGGCAACCATGACCTGTCCTCACGCACTGAACAGCAGTCGTCCGCGATTGTCGAGACCGCAGCCAGTATGGAACAGTTGACCGCCACCGTGAAAAACAATGCGGATAATGCGCGTCATGCCAGCCAGATTTCCGAACAGGCCACGGATAACGCGAATCGTGGTGGTGATATTATTCACCGGGTCGTCCAGACGATGGGCGAGATTTCCGGTAGCTCGAAAAAGATTTCCGATATCACCAGCGTCATTAACAGTATTGCGTTCCAGACCAATATTCTGGCGCTCAACGCTGCCGTGGAAGCCGCACGTGCCGGTGAGCAAGGGCGTGGGTTCGCCGTCGTAGCCGGTGAAGTCCGCAATCTGGCGCAGCGTAGTTCACAGGCGGCCAAAGAGATCGAAGGGCTGATTTCAGAATCAGTGAGCCGGGTTAATACCGGGACGGTACTGGTATCCGATGCCGGGAGCGCGATGGATGATATTGTGGCGTCCGTTAAACGGGTACACGACATTATGGGGGAAATTGCCTCTGCGTCGGATGAACAGAGTCGTGGTATTGCGCAGATTGGTGGCGCGGTATCCGAAATGGATTCGACTATTCAGCAGAACGCCGCGATGGTGCATGAATCCTCTGCGGCAGCAAATTCTCTGGAAGATGAAGCCGCCAGGCTCTCGCAACTGGTGTCGGTCTTCCGTCTGTCAGCGCAGGATGAGCCTCAGACATCAGGCAACACAGCGATGTTGACCAGCCGTCTGCGTCGGCCAGAGATCGCAAATCGACAAGCGGCATTACCGGGTAGCAATACCACACCGGGTAATAGCGCTATAGCCGATACTTCGGCGGATAACTGGACAACGTTTTAAGCCGACTACCATCGGCATGGCAGACAAAAACAGCAGGCCATTCGGCCTGCTGTTTTTTATGGCATCGTTATCTGGTCGATATAGCGGAATCAGCGCAGATTCTGCGGAAAGTTGTCCGGCAAGTCGCTGGCCGGGCAATCAATAACGCTATTGTTGTTTTCACCACAGTCACGCACAAACGTGATGGTGGCGAATTCGTCAATCACTTCTGTCGGGTAGGCTGGGCCTGCCGCACGGTAAGATTCCATCAACGGAATGTGCTCATTCTGGAAGCAGACGGTTTTTTCCGGGTTATTGATGACCCAACGTGGGAAGAAAATGGTGCCGTGAAAAATGCGATCGCCCAGATTGACTATCAGGCTCACGTCGGTGCCGGTCGGCTCTGTCCAGGAAATTTTGTAAACATCGCTGGCGACACGGACAATGAACGACTCCTGATCTTTTACCCAACGATTGGCCACGATACCGCTATGAATGCGGTAGTCTAATGTGTGACCATTTTTCACGTATATCTCGTAATTCCAGCCGTTATCGTAGGTATAAACCAGGTGTTTTCCTACAAAACCGCTGAGATCGTGTTTGTCGAAAGTACTCATACTGTTTTCCTTATTGTTGGCTGAAACAGAGTATAAGGCCTGAATAAATTGATGAATAACGCTGTTTTTAGTGTTAATTAATTCAATAATTAGATTGATTGGCTGACTTATGCCGGTAGACCAACAGATGGAATGACGCAGATGCTGACGAAAACGACACTGGAGCAATGGGCGCTGTTGCGGGCAGTGGTGGAGCTGGGTGGGTTTGCTCAGGCCGCGCAAGCGCTTAACCGTAGCCAGTCTTCGGTGAGCTACCAATTATCATTGATGCAGGAACGGCTGGGGGTCTCGTTGTTGGTGCCATCCGGGCGTCGGACGGTGTTAACTGCGCAGGGGCAGCAACTGCTGACGCAGGCTATTCCGCTGCTTAATGCCTTTCACACGCTGGAGTTGCGGGCAGACATGCTTCGGCGTGGCGGACGGGCCAGAATTGATCTGGTGGTAGATAGCATTTTCCCCAAACCGACTTTGTTTGCGGCGCTGCGTACTTTCCAGTCGCGTCATCCGCACACTCAAGTTCATTTGATGGAGGTGCTACGCAGCGAGAGTCGGGCGCAACTTGCCGACTATCAGGCCGATATCTGGCTGATTTCCCAGCCGTGGGAGGGGATTAACCGAGGACGATTATTGATGGACATGGCATTCGTTGCTGTCGCGCGGGCAGACCATCCATTGCATCAGCAGACGCAGCCGTTGTCATTTGCGGATCTTAGCGCCTATCCATTGATTGAAATTATTGACAGACAACAGCAGAAAGAGAGCCTGCATAAACCCGCCAGCACGGAAAACTGGACATTTACCACGGTGGAAGCAGCCATCGAAGCGGTGATGCACGGTGTGGGTTATGGCTGGATGCCGCAAGCGCGTGTGGCCGATGGTCTGGCGTCCGGCATACTGAAATTGCTGCCTTTGCCACAAGGCGGGCGGCGTTTTACGCCGCTCTATCTGGTAGTGGAAGAAGACAAACAGCCTTACGACACGGAGGTTGCGACGCTGGTGGCTCTGTTGACGGAGGCCACCGATGCTATTGCGTAAAGTGACGTTGTCACTAATATTGTGGCAATGTTGTGATAACGCGCCTTGTACAACCGCTTACTCAGGCAAAATAGCGAGCTTTGAGCGGCATGAGTGCAGCGCCAATCACCGCCGGGTCATGCTGGATCTGGCTTAACAATAGCCGGGGATAACGGGCTGCGTGTCCATAGCGTGGCGGCTGTTGGGTGGGGGGCACGTTCAGTAACATCTCTCCCAATGCTGTTGGTAACTCGCCGCCAAAGACAATCGCCGCCGGGTCGACCACCGCCCGCAGCGCATCAATGGCACGGTTCAGGCTGGGCCTGACTTCTTCAACCCAGTCTGACACACCTGGCCACTGTGGGTTGAACTGTTTACGCAGGGCACTGACCCGCTGAATATCGATCCCTTGTGTATTAAGCCGCTTAAGCAATTCGCCCAGCGCGGGGCGGGAGGAAAACTCCTGTTTGGTATAAATACGGCTGATTTCTCCGGCGTTGCCGAAAGAACCGGCAAAGGATTGGCCATTGAGGATGAGCCCCGCGCCAAAGCCATAGTTGAATGACAGGTAACCGAAGGTCGGGTACTGTAGCCCCGCGCCCAGCACAGATTCGCCAATCGCACCGGTGGTGGCGTTATTCTCAGTCCAGACTTCCAGATCAAACAGGGTTTCCAGCTCACTTTTGAGATCCACCAGTGACCAGTCGCGAAGCGGTTCCGGTGCGTTAAACAACCGTTTTTCTTCCACCAGATAGCCTGCCATAGCGAACCCTATGCCCACCACGGCTGACGTGGGGATCGCGCACCGCTGCAGTGCCTTACGCACCTGCTCTTTCAACATAAACAATGCGCGCGTACGGTCATCCAGCGGAATATCGAGGGTTTCTTCATAGACCACCTGGCAACCGAAGTTGCACAGACAAAACGTCAGCGCGTCGGTATTGACCGAAATACCGATGCTATACCGCGCCGACGGCGCCAGTTCCAGCGCCGGGCTGGGTTTCCCGCGGCCATGTACGATGCTTTCACCTAACTGTAATAGCCCACGCTCCAGCAGGTTATCGATGATGCGGTGTACCGAGGGTTGGGTCAGGTTGGTCTGCGGTGACACCGCAGAACGCATGATGTGCCGGTTACGACGAACGATATCCAGAACCAGACGTTCATTCACGGTAACACTTGCATTGTCGTGAAGTATTGGCCACATCAGGCACGGGCCTCCGCGTGTGTCTTCATGGTGTTTATGATCCTTTTATCACGCCCCGTCGTGCAGTTAGCTCATGGCTGATGCCGGAAGGCATGCCGTAAATACCGGTACTGTTAATTATTAAACATAAAGAATAATAATTATCTCTGATATCAGATACAACTCTATGGCTGATACGATTTTTTGAGATATTACAGTTAATTTAAATATATTTTCTTATATATCATTTGGTTGTGTTGTCTATTTTCTGTGACGCATTTGAAACGTATTTGTCATTATTATTATGCATACTGCATTATAAATTCAATTGGCAGCGTTTTCACCTGATTAAACAGGTGCCTGACGAACGACGGGGAGCGTGTGATGAGTCGACTGGAAGTGGAGCGCGCCAGTGTGGCTTACGGTGATACGCCTGTACTCAAGGGGGTATCATTCGAGGCTAACGAAGGTGAATTTGTTACCCTGCTGGGGCCGTCTGGATGCGGCAAAACCACGCTCTTGCGGGCTATTGCTGGCTTTGTGCCACTGGATGGCGGGGCCATTCGTATTGGTGGCCGGGAGATGAATGGTCTTGAGCCAGAGAAACGCAACACCGCGATGTGCTTTCAATCTTACGCCTTGTTTCCCCACCTGACCGTATCAGAAAACATTGCCTTTGGATTACAGCAACGCCGGGTGTCGGGAGAGGCGCTAAGCCACCGGGTCGTGGAAACGGCGTTGACGGTGGCGATGGCCGGACATCTGGATAAATTGCCTGCTCAGCTCTCAGGTGGACAGCAACAGCGCGTGGCGCTGGCGCGCTCCATGGCCGTGCGACCGGACGTGATGCTGTTTGATGAACCCTTATCCAACCTGGATGCCCGACTGCGCGAGCAACTGCGGTTGCAGATTCGCACGTTACAACGCAAACAGGGCTTTACCGCTGTGTATGTCACGCATGATCAGGCTGAAGCGTTAGCCATGTCTGACAAGGTGATGGTGATGCACGGCGGCAGTATCATCCAGGCCGGTACTCCCCAGGATATTTACCAGCGGCCGGTTAACCGCTTTGTCGCAGATTTTATTGGTACCGCCAATATTATGGTTGGTACTGTCATGTCGCGGGATGAACTCTGCGGACATTATCGGGTGGCGACGCCGCTGGGTGAGTTGGTCGTGGCATCCGACGAACCGCCGATTCGGGATCGACTTTACCTGTGCTGGCGTCCTGAAAATGCCAGCCTGCTGTCCATATCGGCGACAGGGCAGAATATTTTTTCTCTGCGGGTGAAACGCCATACTTTCCTCGGCAACCTGACCGACATCGAGGGAAGCCCGCCAGACTCCGACATGACCAGCTATCGTATCCAACTGTTGGGATACCAGCCGTTACTGGAAGGGGAAACTTACACCTTTTCGCTACCACCTGACGCGTTACGTTTTTTGCGCGAGGAGGTGACATGAAATCGTCATTCATGGCTTACCTGTTACTGTTGCCTGGCGTGGGGGTTATTGTGCTGGCGATGGGGGCGGTACTGGGGATGGCGTTCTCCCAGTCGCTGGGTTTTTTCAATTTCGCCGGTGACAGTGCGTTTTCGCTGCGTTTCTGGCAAGTCATGCTGGCAGACGAGCAACTCTGGCGCTCTTTTTTCTATTCAGCCCGCATCGCCTTGTTTAGTGCCGTGTTGTCCGTTGCGCTGGCTTACCCATTGGCAATCTGGCTGCGTAAACCTTTCCCGGGTGCCATCACCTTACGTGCGGTACTTAAAGCGCCGTTGCTGGTGCCGGGGCTGACGGCAGCGTTTCTGTTCGTCAACTTTATCTCCTATCAGGGGTTTCTCAACGTCGCGATGTTACGGCTGGGGATAACGGAGCGGCCTATGCGTATGCAGAATGATGCCAACGGTATTGGCGTGATCCTGCTTCAAATCTGGAAACAGATGCCGTTTGCGTTGTTGCTGATAAGTGGTTCTGTGCAGGCCATCGGCGAAACAGTGCTGGAGGCCGCCCGTAATCTGGGGGCCGGTGTCTGGGTTCGCTTTTGGCGGATTGTGCTGCCGTTAACGTTACGGGCATTGCAGACGGCCATGATGCTGATCTTCATCGGTGCTGCCGGTGACTTTTCCTTTCAGTCGGTCGCCGGGCCGGTCAACCTGAACTCCATGTCACAACTGATGTTGCGGGTACAACAGTCGGGAAGCGATGGCTGGAACCAGGCGGCGGTCGTGGCAGTGATGCTGATGCTGTTGTCGCTGCTGGGGGCTGGATTGTTGGCGATGGCGACAGGTGTCGTCGTGCGCGGCATAAGGAGATAACCGATGCAACAAACAGCCGTTAACCGACTCAATCGTCTGCTGGTCACGTTGCTTTTGCTCTTGGGGCTTGTCTGGCTGGTTCTGCCATTTGCCATGGCGATACTGTGGTCCTTGGTGGATCCTGCCCATCCCTGGTCTTACCCGGATGTCTTTCCGCCAGTCTTGTCGCTGTTACGCTGGGGTGAGTTGTGGAATACCACGTCCTTACCTGATGCGCTGCTGCACAGTTACCTGCTGGCCCCTTGCGTTACCGTAACGTGTCTGCTGCTGGCGATGCCGACGGCTTATGCGTTTGGGCGGTTGTCATTCCCGGCAAAAGGGGTGGCGCAGGCAGTGACGCTGTTGCCGATTGTGTTGCCGGGGTTCGTTATCGCGGTGTTCTTATCTTCATTACTGATGCGGTTAGGTGTTTATTCGCGGTTCATGGGGATTTTTCTTGGGCACACCGTGTTATTTCTGCCATACGCCATTCGCATTCTGAGTGTCTCCTTCAGTCAGGTGCGACAGGATTTGGTCGATGCGGCACGCAATCTGGGTGCCAGCAGGGGGGAGATCTTCCGGGTGGCTTACTGGCCGTCGCTGCAATCTGGGGTGATTGCGTCGATGATTATGGTGTTCATCCTCTCTATCGAAGAGTTTTCCGTTTCCTACATCGTGGGGGCACCGGATTTCATCACCGTACCTACCATTTTGTATTCATACCTTGGTTATAACTTCATCCGGCCTAATGCCGCGGTGGTGTCACTGATTCTGGTGGTGCCCAACGTGGTGCTGATGCTGCTGATGGAGCGCTGTCTTAAAAATGTGCCGACGTCAGCGTTCGTCAATAAAGGATAGCGATGATGCGGTCTCACTACTTATCAGGGAAATCATCAGGGGAATCTTGCATGTTTACTCGATTTACGCCGTCGACCTTACGCAAGCTGGTGGCATTGCCGGTGTTGTTGTTGCCACTGTGTGGGGCTCAGGCCGCAGATTTAAAAACGATGTCCTGGCAGGACGTGGAGGCACAAGCGCGTCAGGAAGGGCAACTTACCTGGTTTAACTGGTATTACCAGGACCGATTGCGCGACGAAGTGAAAGCGTTTGAGAAACAGTACGGTATTCGGGTCACCATTCCAGACGGTGAGGCGGCGGGCAGTATCAATAAGCTGTTGGCGGAACAGAACCGCGACCAGGGTGACATCGATGTGATATCGGTGGGTGGCAGTCAGTTTGGGTTGTTCAATGGGCCGAAACTGTTCTGGGGGCCGTTGACCTCACGGTTGCCCGGTGGCGACAAGCTAACCTATCAGATAGAAGGGGTTGATACGAAAGGCTATGCCGTGGCGTTCTGGGGGAATCAGACAGTCATCGCTTACAACTCGGCCCGTATCAAGGAGGCCGACCTGCCGCATTCGTTGCCCCAACTTGAACAGTTTCTGGCGAAAAACCCCGGCGAGTTCGCTTTTAACGTAGAGAATGGCGGTTCCGGACCGGCATTTATCGAGTCTGTCACCCGCACGCTGGTGCCAGATGTGAACTATCGCGACGGGCGCGTTACAACGGAGATAGTGCAGCAGCTCGCCCCGTCCTGGCGCTGGTTCAACCATTACAAAAGTAGTTTGGTGATCAGTGCTTCCAATGCCGATAGCATCACCCGGCTCAATGCCGGTGAGTTTAAACTTGCCGCCTCCTGGGAAGATTTGGTGCTGTCGCTGCAACATAAAGGGGAATTGTCGCCAGATATCAAATTTTACCTGCCCGATTTTGGTATGCCGGGCGGCGGTAATGTCGTCGGTATTCCCGCTAATGCTAAGCACAAAGCGGCAGCGTTGCTGTTTATCCACTGGCTGACACTGCCTGATACCCAACTGCGCTTTCATTCTCAGTTTGGTACGGCACCGCTGATGCCAGCAGGAACCGACGTACCGGTGGTGGGTTCGCTGGACCGGTCGCACAGCTTCGCCTGGGCGGCTAAACCGCTGGGTGATGAAATTAAAAAACAGTTTATCCAAAACGTGATGCTGAAATGAGATGACGATGCCTGGCTGTAATACCGGGGCCCAACTGACTGATGGTTTCCGGTATCAGCCTGGGCGTAACGACACGATAAGACGTCATCCAGATATCAACACATTTTTTTACTCAACACCGATGCATTGAAACACCAGGGAAACCATTATGTCTGATGTTGTAACCGAGCACTCACGCCGCCGCCGTGTGGTAGCGTCTTCACTCATTGCCCACCGTGGCGCATCTTCACTGGCACCGGAAAACACGCTGATTGCAATGCGTAAAGCCGCGCAACAGGGGGCGACCTGGCTGGAGGTGGATGTCAAACTGACCCGGGATGGTCAACCGGTGATCATTCACGATGACCGGGTCGATCGCACCACCAACGGCCGTGGTTTGGTCGCCGGGTTAACACTGGCGGAGATTCGCCAGCTTGACGCACGCGCACACTTTGGCGACGCATTCGCTGGCGTGACAATTCCTACTTTGCAGGAATTGATTGAATGTGTACTGGAATTAGACATGGGGCTGCAACTCGAACTCAAGCCCACCGCCGGTGATGATGTGGAAACGGCGGAGGTCGCACTGGCGGTACTGAAGTCAATGTGGCCTGCTAATCGTGACCGCCTGTTTCTGTCGAGTTTTTCCGTTCGCTCAATGCAGGCGGCGGCCCGATTGATGCCGGATGTCCCGCGTGCCTTCGCCGTGGTGGTACCGCCTAAAAACCCCGTTGCGCTGTTGCAGGAAACGAACTGCCAGATTTTGCACTGTTTGTCGGAGCTGCTGGATGATGAAGCGCTGCATATTCTGGCCGACAGTGGTATTGAATACGCGGTGGCGATTGTTAATGATGTCGCACAAGCCCGGCGATTTCTGGATAAGGGTGCGCAGACCGTACTGTCTGATATTCCCAATTTGCTGGGGTGATATAACCGGAGGACGTCATGTCTGATTTGCAGTTACGCTTTGAGACCGCCAACGCGGTTATGGAAGAGGCCGCGTTACTGGCGAAGCAGTTGTTTGCCCGGCGTGACAGCGTGGTAGTGGAGCAGAAATCCGCCAACGACTTTGTATCGGATGCAGACCGTCAGGTAGAGCAGTTGATTCGTGATCGTCTGAAAGATGTCTTTCCTGATGACGCCATTTTAGGCGAGGAAATGGGCGGAGAGGTTGGCGATAGTTTTTGGTCTATCGACCCAATTGATGGCACCACCAACTTTTTACGTGGGCTGCCGCTGTGGGGGATTTCCATCGGGTATGTCGAAAACGGATTAGCGGTGGTCGGCACCATTGCGTTGCCGATGCTGGGCCTGACGCTGTCAGCCGCAATTGGATGCGGGGTCTGGCGCAATGGCATGCCTTATCGCCGTCAGGTTCCCTTTAGCGAAGTTCGCTTGCTGGCGTTGGGCGAAAGTAATAAATGGGCGGCGGCGGAAGTGGCGATGCTCGATGGCTATCTGCGCGATGAAGGTTGGGCTGTGGCGCGCTATCGTTGTGCCACTGTTGGGCTGAGTTTTGCCGCGCTGGGCTTTACCGACGGCTACGTGGAAAAAAACACCAGCATTTGGGATATCGCCGCCGGGGTGGTCATTGGTTCGGAGGCGGGGTTGGTAGTGAAATATCGGGGAAGCTACGAGGCCGGGGGCATGCATGTGGCAACGGCTATCCCCGAGGTACAACAGATAATCGAACCGTTTTTCATCCTATAACTCAGTTGCTGACGCGATCTGATTTGATATAGATAAAAAAGCACCGCCAATGCGGCGGTGCCCATTCAACCCCATCAAAAACGGCGTTATTTGTTGATGAACGACCGTGGTTTTGGTGGCGTGGCCGCCAACGCTGCCTGAATTCGCATCGGGTTGAAATAATTACGCATCAGCCGAATGCGATGATCGCTGGTAAATTCATACCGGATTGCCCAGTCGTAGCTGTAAGGGACGCGGGTAGATTTGGTGATCCCTTGCTGGCTACCGTAAGCCATCGCCTGATTGTCGCTAAAGAAGACTTTTTCCACCACCTCACTGCTGAATTCCACGGTCTGGCTCATCAGTGACCAAAAACGGGAGAAGCCTTCATGACCGTAGAATACGCCGGTATAGGGGACATCTACCGGGCCGGTCATGTCCCACACCAGTTGTTCGCTCAGGCACGCCAGTGCCATCGGCAAATCACCGGCGGCATAAGCCTGAGACAGTTTTTCCAACGTGGTCTGGTTATTGGCGAAGGTGACTGCCTGGCTTTTGGCCTGAAAACGCGGCGGCGGCGGCGGGGTATATTCGAATGTCGGTGCCGCGTGGTACGCGTTATCTCCGGGGAACGGATGCGCAACAATGGCGCGGAAATCTTCGCGCAATGACCCCATCGCCATGACCGCTGGAGTGAGTTTCAGCGGGCGACCGGACAGCGCCAGTTGCAGGTTTTCCAGAATTTCGCTGTAACGGCGATTGAAACGCACAATGGCTTTACGCAGCTCACTTTCTGGGTAATCGGCGATTTTGGCAGCACTGTGGGTTTTGACCGCTTTATCCCATTCGATATTCAATGGATCACCGGTTGGACCGCTGGCGATGGTATCGCCGTGCGTATACATGCGCTCACAGTAGATTTCGTTGAAGCGGTAGTAATGCGGCACATTATTTTCGTCACCCTGCCAGATGTTGTGCGGCGAACCTTCGCCTTGATCGCAAATTTGACGCAGGGTATAGACCGCGCTGTCGAGATCGACCACGGGCGTGATATTGCCGTATGAGCCGTGGCAGAACTGTTCCGGTTCGATCTGCCGGGTAGGGTCGCCGCAGAACACGGCTTTTTCGCCGAAAGACTCCACCGCTGCGCGCAAGCGTGATTCGATGTAGATGTAGTACTCACCGATAGACATGTCACTGCAAACATGACTGGCGACCACTTCCGGGCGAACGTACTTGGGGTGTTCGATTTGCATCGCCTGATGAATGGCGTGCTGAGAAAATGGGTGGAGCTGAATTTCCAGATCTTCAATGCCGAACGGTAGTGTAGCCGGATAGTCAGGCATGAAACTGGGGCTACTAATATCGGGCGTGCCACCTACCGCGTTGAGTAGGTTGCCGACCATGACGAAGTGCAACATTTCCTCTATTACGACCGAATGGATCACGTCAGTGACCCGTGGGTCGATATCGTCATTCACCGTGTAAAGCATGGTCAGATAAGGGGGGATTACCGCATGTTCAAGCACCATCGCCTTTTGCAGGAGATCGCGGATGTCGTCCAGTTCATGGGCCAAATCTTTATGACTGGTGAGTTTGACGTAGCCCTTTTCCCTGAAAGTCGCATCCAAATCGTGCTGTTGGTTTTGTTCGTTTAAGTTCATGGTGTTATTCCGTCTAGTCAGTTGCGGCAGTGACGAAGTGTGTAATTAGTCTTATCTATTTATTCCTAGCATGAAACCTGAATATCATCATCTTTTGTAGCGCTTTTTTCACGTTTAACGTGTGCTGGCACACATTCTGTCCAGTTCGGAAAGAATTGTGTGCGCTGCCCATAACGTCAGTGCTGCCAGTGTCAGAGTCGGTGGTGCCGTTCCCATGCTAACCATATTTCCGGCGCCTACCAGATAGAGATTCTTATGAGTCCAACTACGCTGTTGGCGATCCACCACCGAGTGGTGCGGAGAGTTTCCCATGCAGTGGGTCCCTGCGATGTGCCCGGCACCGGTAAACGCCAGCGGTTGGCCCTGACAGGTAAAATAACCGGGTTCACCGGGTGAATAACGGCTGTAGTCATGCACACCTATCTGTCGGAAAACCTGCCGCATAACCGTGCTGGCGCGCGCAACACCGGCGCGGGTATACAGTGACAGATCGTAATGAATCACCGGGCGGTAATTACCCAGCGCATCGCGGTAATCCGGATGGATCGTCACCCGGTTATTGTACTCTGGTAACTGTTCCACCATGCAACGCGCGCTGCATTGGCGGGACAGCCGCTCACGAATCTGACTGCGTAAGCGGGGGCCACACAGGGGTTCTTGCAGTAACGTCTCAACATCGTCATACAGTTTGTTAACCGGCCAGCGCCAGCCGTCATTGCTCAGCTCGATACGGAACGCTGCCCGGTGTACACGGGCGCTGCCGCCTCGCATCGCTTCAATGCCTGAGGTGGTCAGTGGGCCACGCATCGGCCAGAGCGGTGCATCCGCCCGACCCCAGACCGGCAGGATGGGATGATCCATCAGGTGGCGGCCGACCAGATCATTGCCTTTACAGGCACCGGACGCCAGCAGCAGAACCGCGTTAGCAATCGCGTTGCCAGCCAGGACATAGCGTCGGGCGCTGACGGTATGCAGGTGATGTAGTGCCGTTTCATGATGGACGTAATGACGAAACTGGATACCGGTGATGGCGTCGGTAGCGGGGTCTATCAGTAGCTTATGCGCCACACTGCAAGTGAGCACATCCAGCCGTGTAGCATCGGCGTCTTCCAGTGTTTTCAGCGCATTATAACGGGCCTGTGTCGGACAGAGCGGCGTGCAATAGCTATTACCGGTGCAATACAGGCCAAGGTGCGGGTTACCGGCCGCCCCACGCGGGTGATAGCCGCGCCCATGGTCATAAGCAGGATGCGGTACACCGTTACGGGCTGATGGGGTACCACGCAGCGACAGAGGGATAGGCTGTCCGTCCTCCATGATACTCATGCCGGTCAAACGCCGGGCCAGTTGCCGATCGCCCCAGGCGGTAGGTATCCCGTGCATGGGATAAACATAGTCCGGTGGAAAATGAATATCACCATACGCTTGTTCTTCGACATTGGCCGACACCCCCAACTCATACTCGGCAGCCCGATACCAGGGCTCCAGGTCGTTATAACGCAGCGGCCAGTCCAACCCGACGCCGTAACGGCTTTGTAACTCGAAGTCTTCTGGCAGCATGCGCATGGCATTGCCAAGCCAGTGTAGCGAGGTGCCACCGAGCTGGCGGCAATAGGTAGAGCTGAATGGCAGCGGGCCACGTTGCACCAGATAACCACGGTCGTCGTACCCATCCGGCAGTAGCGGATGCAGCGCCGTATCATGCGGTACCGGCGCGTTGACATTGTGTACGCCAGATACCTGATGGCTTTTATCTGGCCGCTGACGATAGTGCGTCAGCATTTCCCGGTAGCCGGTGTAGTGCAGATTATCTCCCGAGCCCGCTTCCAGTATCAGACAACGCTTGCCTGCGCGAGTCAGGGTCTTGGCCATCAGCGCCCCGGCAATGCCGCCGCCGACAATCACCACATCGTAATCAGTCTCTTCTGCCTGATGGGGTGTGACAAGGTTCATCCACGTGTTCTCCATTCAGCCATCGGCGGTTCGGCCCAGGAGCCGAACTCCTGTTGACGGATTGACTGCGGATGGGCATGGATAGCCTGCCAGATCAAGGCTTCGCGCCAGGCTGCCTCACTGAGAAAACGGGCGTCTGCCTGGGGTGTCGGGTTGACCGGGATCCACTGACCGGTATACCACAGCCGTAGCAGGCTGCGTGTGACGGGGCCGAGTGAGGATGATGTCAGCACGGTG
Organism: Dickeya zeae NCPPB 2538; assembly: GCF_000406165.1. NCBI lineage: Bacteria > Pseudomonadati > Pseudomonadota > Gammaproteobacteria > Enterobacterales > Pectobacteriaceae > Dickeya > Dickeya zeae. The sequence goes on from NZ_CM001977.1 coordinate 2,144,013, forward strand.
TTTTGCAGCCAGGTGAGCCTTATGGTGTCATCGTCGGGTTGTGCTGAAAAATCGCGCTGCAATTGTTTGAAGGGTAAAGGGGCAGCCTGTTGCAGCCAGTCGAAATAGTCATGGGCCAGCCCGGTACCGGTCAGTTCAAATCGACTGAACCCGGTAAGCAGGGCGGAAAGCGTTAGAAAATCATCAAATGCGGTATCGGATTCGCTACTGTTACTCATGATGCGTTACCTGTGCCATGTCGTAAACAGCTAAAAGAAACCCGCGCGACTGATCCGGGTGTCAGGCGTCGTGGAATAGGCGATGCTCTCTTTATCTTCGTTAATATCGATCTTAATTAATCGTTTTACGGTGATAGGCCGAAAAACGGCATCAGCAACCGGATATGTGAATGCGGATGGTCAGTACGACTGGCACATACCCAATCGATAACGGCAACTGATATCCCTGGAAGCGGTGCTTTTCTGTCTTCGCCGGAGAGCAGAAGAAACAGAACAGCATCAAGATGGCGGAAAAAGAACGGGGTGGTCTGTGTTCCTTTTTTTAAATCAACAGCGTGTTTTAAACCGGGCGATTAACGAAAAAGCATGACAATAACAGACATTCGGTACAACAGTACGCACCCCGCCAGAAACTATGACGTGAGTGCTGCGTTTTTGCAAGACCAGCCTGATTTATAACGTGATTTTGTCGAAAGGAGTGACCCGAAAAGCGACATAATTATTTGATTATGTAAACTTTTGTGCGGGGACGGGCGGAAGGCGGAGCCTGATGCTCCGCCTGAGCCGTTAGCTTTCCGTGGGTTTGATCTGACTGAGGATCGTTCCCAGACGTTCACGTTGTTTTGGCTTGATATCACGACCAGCCGCGTAACCCGCGTTCTGGATAATCATCTCATTGAGACCAATCAACCAGTCATAGATGTAATACGCGGTATTGTTGACCGGAGTGACGGATAGCTTCGTCAGCCGACGTGAGGCACCAAAATTAGCGACCTGCTTTTCCGGTTTCGCGAAGATCTTGTTGCCTTTGTTGACGCGACTGTCCGGGCGTAGGGATTCCGATATTTGCTGGAAGCCCAGCCAGGCGACGAAATCACCGAGCACATTCAGTGCGCGGGATACCTGACGGTCTGCTTTGCTTTCCCGGTTAATCCCTAGCTGACCGGAATCCACCAGCATGATTTGTAATTCGTCTTCGAGTTTCAGACGAATACTGGCGGTAATCAGCTCTTCCACCAGCATTTCGATCGTGGGGCGGTTAATACCCAACAGCTCAATGATGGCGACATTTTCCGGCAAATTGCGCAGGTGATTGATCCAGTAACGGTACAGGTTGCGGGCGAACTCCGCCTCATAGCTGTGATTCTCGGCCTGGTCTTCTTCCGTTTGCACAACGGGTACGACGGGCGTTGGTTTTTCTTCGCTTTCAGCCTGCGCGCTCTCATCACTGAAGAGGTCGATATCCAGCCCAACGCCAAAAGGCTCGTAACTGGCCATCGGCACCGCGGTATCCGGTGTTTCCTGATAGGCGGCAAAATTACGCGATTGCTGCACTTGTTGCTGCAAATAGAGATGACGCAGCTCATCGCGAGAGGGTAACAGCCGCTCCAGCAATTCGCCGTGTACGCCGGTTCGTGTCTGCAGCGCCTTGAGCATCGATTCAGCGATGTGTTGCTTGCGTGCTGGATCGTCAGCACCCGCAGGTTGGTACCAACTGCCGAGCAGGTTATCAGACAGCTCGCGCTGTAATTCGCTCAACTGTTCGTTGATACGCCCCAGTTTGACCTCGCGGCGGACTTCGGTATCCAGCCAGGCAGTCATACGGTTGATGCCGCGCTTGTCCATCGCCAGCATGGTGCCCCAGGCATCGCCGGGGTTACCCACATAGCGCTGCACCGCTTCATCGTTGTTATGGCCATGAGTGAAACGCCTGTCATGGCGGGTGACCGCCCAAATCAGGCCAGGCTTACGGCGACTGCGGATTTGCGGGTTTTCCCCCTGGGTATGGCGAACCCAAAAGTCCAGCGCACGGCCAACGTGGCGCACATCCGCTTTACAGGCTGCGGCGGTACACACCATCAGCAGATTCATTTCCTGATCGTCGGTATAGCGTTCCAGCAAATAAGCGCGCTTGGCGCGCAGCAACGTTCGGGATAACGGGTGCGGTTTGAGCCGCAACAGGCGGTCCGGGTTATCGTCATCCACCTCCGCTTCGGGTTCATCCTGCAGGCTAAAGCCTGGGAAATCGAGTAGATCGACCTGACCGAACAGGGTTTCTTTCGGCGGTGACAGCAGTGGAACCAGCACTTCGGCTGTCAGCATAATCAGTTCTGCCAGTGACAGTTCTACGCCGCGAGCAGCACGACCATTCACAATAGGGCGTACCTGTACGCTCAGGTCGGAAGGGCTATTCAGGCGGTCGAACTGACTGGCATTAAAAATACCGCTGTCCGGTTGCAACGCTTCGTCCACCAGCAGGCTAATCGGTGCCAGTACTTTACGGGCGCCGGAGAGCTGCTCCAGCGTGTGGGCAAAATGGCGATACAGCGAGGTGTAGTCTGCGCGTTCGCCCCACAGCACCGAGAACAGGCTGGCGCGATCGTCGATACTGAGGTGTGGCGCCAGTTCGACCGCCAGCGGCCAGAACTTGCGTTCCAGTGGTTTTTGTCGCCGGGCATCATGACGCGTCAGGTAATCCCATAATGCCACCACATCATCGCTGCTCAGCCCGGTCACCGGCTCCTGTTGGCGGTGCAGCGACAGGGTTTTCAGGTGTTCGGCAATATGCTGCTCATCCAGTTCCGCCGTGTCATTCTGAGCATCTTCCAGAATGAAGGAATAAGCCATAATACGGGCGACATCGGCTTCGTTAAGCAACTGGAGTTGCACCGGGTTTGGCGTATTTTTGCCTTCAACCTGACGGGTAAAACGGGTGACAAACGCCGGTTGCTGGTTGTCCGGGTTGATATTTTTCTGGTAATCCAGCGTGACGCCGCCGACGGACGTTTCGATTCGACCGTTTTCTCCGCCAGCCAGTGATGTCAGCAGGTAGGTTTTCCCCCCCTGAGCCAAACCGAACATCCCCATGGCGATCTCTTTGAGCGATGACTCGGACAGCCCACGGGCTTTGTTGCGACAACGGCGCAATTTAATGATCAGCCGGTCGGCTTCCATATCCAGACGAGGGACGTTGCGCCGGGTCTCTTCTACCCAGGCAATCGCCTGATCCACGCCTTGCGAAACGGACTGTAACTGACGGCTGAGGCGGCTCGACAACTGTTTGGGCGTTAATGGTTTCATTTCTTGAAGACGCTCCCGCTATCGATCCAGTAATGTGCCATGCCGGAAACCGTGCTGGATAAGGTATTCAGTTTTAACCTCAATTGATGCGGTGAAATAGTATTTCCCGACCCCAACACCGCACTGGCTATTTCAACGCGTTCTGGTGTGGGGTTATCGTCACCCGGTACGACTTTCAGGCGCACATGCAGGACGCTGTCACCCGCGACTTTACGCGCCAGCTCCGGGTCGACTATCGACAGTGAATAGAGTGGCGAAGCGGGCCAACGCTCGTTATCCAACTGGCGGAAGCCAAGGCACAGCGAACCGCGGACTTCAAAACCGGGTTGGTCATCCAGCGTGAAATCCGCATCATCCAGATCGATATCGTTATAGTAGACGTTATCGGTGGTGAGTGTGTTGGTGTTGTCGAGCATGCCAAGATAACGCACGGTGGAATAGGGCTCGAAATCCCCGGCTTTGAAGTAGAAGCCGGGCAGGCGCAGATCCAGCGCCAGTAGGCATAACATGGCCCCCACCGCCGCGGTGGATTTCGGGTTTTCAATGCGACCGCGCTTGTTAAACGGGTACCAGTCGCTGGTGTGATAGCCATCGAGCGACATCATGCGGTTAATCGGCAGCGGTTGCAGATGGCGGAACAACGCCTGAATGCCCGGGAAACGGGACGGCCGACCGGTCAGCAGCAGCACATCGCAGGCGTACAGAGACACCACTTCCGACATCAAGCGCAAATGCTGGGTGATACTCATGCGGTTAGCCAGAAACTCGCTGTGTAGCTTGCTAAGACGCAGAATCAGTGGCACTTGCAGAATGTCGAACGGGGTTTCCTCATCCGGCAATTCGCGTTGGATCTCGGTGTTGACGTACTCCAGCACCTTACGTGTCGGTGTTTGCGACAGCATTTCACCGAACGTGGTGTCGATTTCCGCATTCAGGTCGAGCGGGTCGAATCGCTCATAGGCTTCCAGAATCGCCTGCCCGATAGGAATGAACATTTGCAGTGTGACCTGCTGACGCAGTGTCAACTGACCATCCATACGGCCTTCACTGCCAAACAGGCGGGTCATCAGGCTATCCGGACTGGTAACACCGGCTTTTTTCAACGCTGCCTGCAAGGCTGGCAGGACATACAACTGGATCACGTCCAGCAAAATGTCATCGCCAGCGACTTTGAACCCTTCACGGAACAGTAGGCGAGGGATGATTTTGACGTTGCTGCCGACACCGTCATCCAGCCAGTACTGGGTGATCGCCAAATCGGTGGTACCGCCACCAATATCGATAGACGCGATGCGCAAGGTTTTACCCGGCTGCTCGTCATCCGCCAGCTCTTTATCCGGCCGCGCCATACTGGCGAAAAAGGCCTCCGCCCGGCCACCGAAATTCACTTGTGCTTCGTTATAGAGGTACACCATCTGCCCGCAGGTGGCTTCATCCCACTCCATTTGCACGTCAGGCACCGGTACCGTGCTGCGGCGCTTGTCGTCCGCCGTCAGGAACTCATCATCGGCCGGGTGCCAGCCCATCGCTTTCCACACCAGTCCGATCGCTTCGATCATGCGACGGCGGAAAATTTCACGCTCTGGCTTGGGCATGGCTGAAGGCAGGGTCAGAATAATATTGCGCAACTGACGCGGCGCATTGGCATGAATCATCTTCAGACGCTGGGCCGCGCTATTCATTTGCATCAGCGCTTGTGCCAGCAACTCGGAGAGCATGAATGTCATGACCGAACTGCGGCTGTAGTGAGGGTCGAACACCGGCAGGCGTTCATCCAGCGGTAAGCTGAACAGGGGCTGACCTTCATCGTTGACCAGCATGGTCAACGGCATGGCGGTCGCCAGCGGTTCCTGCTGGCGCGGGCTGGTTGTCTGGCTAAAGCGCCAGCCCGGCACATACGGCTCTTCATCCCACAGATAGCGACGTGGGCTGGAAATACCACTGGAACCTTCGGTTCCCTGACGCTGTAGCGCCAGGCGGCTGGCTTCGCGGCCAACACGGGTAATGGATGGCCAGACAAACGCGTCGTCGCGCCCGCTTTCAAAGGAGAAGTTTTGCTTACCGAAACGCGCCTGGGCGAATTCCACCCGGCTGTCGAACAACTCATTGTACAAATAATGAGGCTGGCTCAAATCGCGAATCTGCAATTCGTAGGTCTGCCGCAAGCCGTTGCTCTCATCGGCATGATCTTCCACCAGGATCCCGGCGGTATGGGAGTTGCCGACATCCAGTATCAGGTCCACGTTAATGGCAGGTTCTTTCAAGGTACCGCTGGTGATCCGGATTTCCGGTACATCCAGCAGTGTCGCCATAATATCCAGCAGATTCAGGTAATGCGCCTGATATTCGAATTCACGCAGGTTCTGGCGGATATCTCGAGGTTTGCGGTTTTCCACCGTGAGTGCTTGCTGCGAAAAGGTTTCGCGCAACCAGCCATCTACCCAGGTCTGATCGAGAAAATCATCCAGTTCTTCGCTGTGGTAAGCCAGCGTGAACAGTCGCCCGGCGTTGATATCGTTCTCGCTGGGGGCCAGCGTTTCCAGGTCATGGCTTTCCGGGTAAACACGGGTATCGAACGCCAGACAAATCCGGTGAGTGTTGCCGTCATCGTCCGGTTCGTCGAGCTCCAGCACTTGTACTCGTGCCCAGTTATTCGGGCCGCCCATAAAGGTACGTGGTGGGTTAAAGCGGAAGAAGGGTAACGGTAACCACGCATTGCTCAGTAAGTGGAGAGACTGCTCCAGCGTATAACTGGATTCCGGGTTAACTGCTTCCGGCAGCACCTGCATCGCGCTCGGCAGGGTGTATTTTCCGCTGTGTTCGTTATAGGTCAGTCGCAGCAACGGCCCATTGGCGCTTTTGCGCACGAAACGATTGGCGAATCCGGCGCGGGCTGGCGTGAGCTTCAACGCAAAGTCAAGAAACTGAATACCGCTATTTTGAATCAGCGTAATGTGTTGTTTGTAATCTGTCAGGGTTGCCAGCATGGTTATTTACTCTCACGCTTAATCGTCATCGGTAGCACAGTGTCGGCATCATAGCGGCCTTTACATTCAGCAGCCTCGCTCGACTCCTGTCGGGTACAGACGATTTCCGGCATCGGATAGCGGGAACCATCGCTGCAGCGCGCACGGTAGCGGCTGTTGATCACCAGATTGCCGGATTGATGCAACCCGGCCTCCACCTCTGCCTGACAGGTGATGTTGTCGCCATAGGTAAAGTGCACCCGGCCTTTGCCGTTTTTGAGCTGATAGCGCAATACCGGCGGCTTACCGGTCAGCGGGTTTTTCACCGACAGTGTGGCTTGCCAGTTGCCATCCAGGAAGCGGATGGAGCCGATTTTCACTGCGTCGGCCGGCATCACCAGCGCGCCTTTCGGCGCGGCGGCCATTTCTACTGCCGCTGGCGGTGCTTTCTCTTCCGCTTTTTTCTGTGGTTCAGCCGTGACGGGCTGTGGCAGCAGTGTGGCCACATTTAATGGCAGATTGGGTTGTGGGAGTGCATCCGGCGGCGTTGCACCCAGTGCACGTTTTTCCGGTTTGATAGCAGTCACGGCAGACGGCGCGTTGCTTTCAGGGTGGGAAACACAGCCGCGAATCTGAAACGCCAGCGTCGCCAGTAGCGCGACACCCGGCCCCAGAACCCAAGGACTGGTCCAGACACGGCGTGCCGACAGCGGAGCAGGAGGTGCTGCGACCGGCTCGGCAATCACGACGGGTTCTGGTTCGACGACGGGCGGCGGCGGTAACTCCGGTTCGGGCTCGGCAATGTGTACCGTGACTTCCGGCAGCGGTTCCGGTTCCGGAACTGGCTCAGGGAGTTCAACCGGACGCAGGCACTCCAGCACATCCTGGCGAGATTTTTTGCCCAGGCTGACGAATCCCCAGAAGGTAATAACCGGTTTATCGTCGACCAGATACACATGATTGGAGCCCGGAAACTGAAAGGCTTTCGACAACAATACGCCGAAAAGTTTTTGTGCCGGTTTGTCGGACTGGCGCGCTCGTTCGCTGATCGCGTCAACCGTGTTGAGATAGTTTTCCAGCAGCGTCAACGCCTGCTCGCGTTGTTCGTCGCTGGCTGCCATCCAGGAAGTAATTTTACCGGAGAAGGGGGAATACCAGTCGATGCGATCGCCATCCTCATTAGGCTGAGGAATAGCCAGACAATCAGCGATGGGCTGTTGTTTGCGAAGACGCAGTGTTTCCCGTAGTTGTAGCGCCGAAGTATAAACGGGCTGGCCGTTCTCTCCCAACGCAAGAAAATCGTCTAAATTTCCACTGCGTAAAAATAATTTTGCCACGCCAAAGAGACCCTTTGTGATAAACCGTCAAGGCAGAAAATCGTGTCCACTGTCTGCGATTATAATTCTGATGGGCACGAATCAAATAAGTAAAGAAGTGACAAATATGACAAATATTTGCGTCATCAGCTCTCTGAAAAAGCAATATCGCATAAGTGCGATATGACTGAAACTAAAAAACCGGCTGAGAGCCATCTTACAGATTACCCTGCAACACGTCAGCAGGAAGCCGGTAGCTGGGATGTTGTGATGATGCTCGCATTGTTATTTCACACTAACATTTTTGTTAGTACTTACTAAAAGTGAGTTCAGGCCATATGCTGCAGATATGAGTTTCAACCGGATACCGAGGTTTAGGATATACGGGCTGAAGCGTGCAGCGGTATTTCCCCATAAACAGGAGTACACGATGTTTGCGATTACAGGAGCAACAGGCCAGTTAGGCCGTTTAGTGATTGATACTCTGGCGAAATCAGTACCGACAGCGCACATCATTGCTGTGGTTCGCGATCCAGCGAAAGCCAGTGGACTGGCGTCGAAAGGGATCCATGTGCGTTATGGCGATTACGATCGACCACAAACACTGGTCAAGGCACTGAGCGGGGTCGAAAAGCTGTTGTTGATTTCCTCCAGTGAGGTGGGCAAGCGCGAAACGCAACATAAAGCTGTTATTGACGCAGCTAAAGCGGCAGGTGTCAGTCTTATCGTCTACACCAGTTTGCTGCATGCCGACACGTCTCCACTCGGACTGGCGGCGGAGCATCTGGCGACGGAAGCGGCGTTAAAGGCTTCCGGCATTCCTCATGTGATTTTGCGTAACGGCTGGTATACCGAAAACTATGCCGCCAGCATTGCCCCGGCGTTGGCGCATGGCGCGTTTGTCGGCGCGGCTGGTGAGGGCCGTATCGCGTCGGCGGCACGTAGTGATTATGCACAGGCGGCGGCTCTCATGCTGCAATTGGGCGGTCAAGCCGGCAAAACTTATGAACTGGCCGGTGACAATAGCTATACGCTGGCGGAGTTTACCGCCGAAATCGCCCGGCAGAGTGGCAAACCATTACAGTATGTCAACCTGTCGCAAGCCGATTTCGCCAACGCCTTAAAAGGCGCAGGCTTGCCGGGTGGTCTTGCCGATATGCTGGCTGATTCGGATGCAGGGGCGGAAAAAGGCGGCTTGTTTGATGATAAGAACGCGCTGGCCGCGCTGCTGGGCCATCCGACCACGCCGTATGCCGAAGTCATCCGTAGTACGCTGGCGTCGTTGTAATTGATGATTTTGTCGTTGTCATTGATAAGTGAGTGATGCTCTGACGTGGTGCGTTTGGTTACTTACGCACCATTTTTTATTCTGCTAATTTTTCCTTCCTCAATCTTCTGTCTGGTTTTTTTTTGGCAGCCTGAATTGTCTGTAACAAAACATCGATTTTCTTGATGAAATCTTGTCATTTTATTTCTGTTTTACTAACCTGTTTGTGTTGTCAGGCTATGCTGCCTGAATAGTTGATTCATGCCTAACAGGGAACATTCGCTTTTAACAGAAAAAGTGAATGGTGGGTGTTCAGCGAGAGTTTTATGAATTACGCGCTGACAACGCGTGTATTTATAAAAAGATGTTGTACCCAAAATATTCGAGTTGCAGGAAGGCGGCAAGAGAGTGAATCCCGATGAGGTTAGTGATTCGGGTGAGCGAATGTAGCCAACACACCAGCAACTTGAAGTATGACGGGTATATGTCCGCACATAACATCATCAGATATGAACGTATTTCATGGAGGAAGCGTGATGGCTTTATATAGCAAAAAAACCGATCTTTCTTCCGCATCGTCCGGTGGGTATACCGGTGTGGCGGATGTCTATCAATTCTGGAATTATCATCACCGTGGGGATGGCAATATTGGCGATAAGCCATCCTATACGCTGGAGCAGGCTCGCGACCAAATAACCCGAGGTAATGTCACCTGGAATGGTGATCATGTTTTCGGTAAACCTGTCGCACTGACTTACGCTTTTCTTCAGTCAGTTTCTGATGCCAATATGCCTGATAATTACAAAGGTTTCGTTAAATTTAACGCCGCACAAATTCAGCAGGCCAGACTGGCATTACAATCCTGGGCTGATGTAGCCAATGTGACGTTCACCGAAGTCAAAAACCCTCAACAGGCTACGATTAAGTTCGGTAACTATACATTAACCTCAGATGGCCATACGGATAACAATAGCCAGGCCTTTGGTTTCTATCCTGGAAATTGGAAGTGGGCTGGTTCGGCCTGGTTTAATTACAATCAGGCTGATAACCAGCGGCCGGATATTAATGAATTTGGCCGCAATACGCTGGCACATGAAATTGGCCACACGCTCGGATTGTATCATCCAGGGGATTATGACGCCTCCGATGGTAACCCTGGCTATAAAGACGTGACCTACGCCGAAGATACCCGTCAATTCAGTATCATGAGTTACTGGAATGAGGGTTATACCGGTGGCGATTTTCATGGCTATCATGCCGCCGCTCCGTTAATGGATGACATCGCCGCGATCCAAAAACTGTATGGTGCGAATATGACCACCCGCACTGGCGATACGGTATACGGGTTCCACTCTAATACAGGTCGTGATTTTTATACCGCGACCGACAGCAAAACACCGCTGATATTTTCCGTTTGGGATGCCGGCGGCAATGATACCTTTGATTTTTCCGGTTATAGCTCGAATCAGCGCATCAGTCTGATTAGCGGTACGTTTTCAGATGTCGGCGGTTTAAAAGGAAATGTTTCTATTGCGGCGGGCGCGGTAATTGAAAATGCTATCGGCGGTTCAGGCAATGATGTCATTGTCGGTAATCTGTCTGATAACCACATCGACGGTGGAGCAGGTAATGACGTGCTGTACGGTGATGGCGGCGCTGATATTTTAACGGGCGGGGCGGGTAAAGATATTTTTGTTTATGCCTGGGAAAAAGACTCGCTCGCATCGGCACCGGATACCATTACTGATTTTCAGCGTGGTGAAGATAAAATCGACTTGTCCGCCTTTAATAAGAATCATGATCTCCAGTTTGTCGATCATTTCTCCGGAGCTGGCAACGAAGTGTTGTTGAATTGGGATGGTCAGGCGAACCAGACCAATATGTGGATGCATTTAAGCGGACACAGTTCGGCTGATTTTTTGGTGAACATTGTCGGTACGGCGTTGCAGCCGTCGGATTTCATTGTTTAACAGTCAAATCTCATTGTTTAACAATGGTGTGATCGTTTAATGACCGCATAATTTTTTAACGAGAACAGAGAAAGTAAGAACAGAAAAAAACCTGTTATCTACAGGGCCATTAAATAATGGCAGGTGATGTTTGATGTGAAATGATCCTGCCATTATCAATGTCTTTAACAAGATAGTTTCAATCATGAATCGCGCGCTCTGATAACCGAATGATGGGAATATCATGAAAAAGCTGATTATTGCGACATTACTGGGTGCACTGAGTGGAGGATGTATGGCGAGCAGTCTGAGATTACCGTCTGCAGCGGAGCTGAGCGGAGAGTGGGTATTAAGCGGCACGGAACAGCACTGCGATATCCGTTTGAATACCGAGGTGCTTGATAGCACGACCTGGCGACTGGCGGGCGACAAGACCTGCCTGCAAGCGCTGTTGCCGGAAGCGCCGGTTGGCTGGCGGCCTACGCCTGATGGGGTGACACTGACACAGACTGACGGTTCAGCAGTGGCGTTTTTCAGCCGTAGTCATGATCAGTACGAACATACGCTGGCTAACGGCAGTGTGCGTATTTTGAAAAAGAAAGCCTGAGTGGGAGTCGCCCGTCGTGAATGCTTCCACTGAGCAAGATCGTTCGCTGTTCGGCGTACTGCGTCAGTTTCGCCGCAGTTTTTGGAGCGTCGGCATTTTCAGCGCGGTCATCAACCTGCTGATGCTGGCCCCTTCGGTCTACATGCTCCAGGTGTATGACCGGGTGCTGGCGTCAGGTAACGGCATTACCCTGCTGATGCTGACCCTGCTGATGGCGGGACTGTGTGTTTTTATGGGCGCGTTGGAGTGGGTGCGCAGCCTGCTGGTCGTGCGACTGGGGACCCGGATCGACCTGGCGCTCAATCAGGATGTTTTCAATGCCGCGTTTGCCCGTAATCTTGACGCCGGTGACGGTCGCGCCGGAATGGCACTCACCGATTTAACATTGTTGCGCCAGTTTATTACCGGTAATGCGTTATTCGCCTTCTTCGATGTACCGTGGTTCCCGCTGTTCCTGCTGGTACTGTTTTTATTGCACCCCTGGTTGGGGTTGCTGGCTCTGGGCGGCACCGTCGTACTGGTTGCGCTGACCTGGCTAAACCAGCATCTGACCAGCCAGCCGCTGGCGGAAGCTAACCTGCAATCCCAGCAGGCGACCCACCTGGCTGATGCTCAACTGCGTAACGCTGACGTGATTGAAGCGATGGGGATGTTGGGTAACCTGCGTCGGCGTTGGCTGGCGCGTCATTATCGCTTTATTTCTCTGCAAAATCTCGCCAGTGAACGTGCTGCGGCTGTCGGTGGTGCCTCCAAATACAGCCGTATTGCGTTGCAATCATTCATGTTGGGGCTAGGGGCATTGTTGGCGATCGACGGCAAAATTACACCGGGGATGATGATCGCTGGCTCCATTCTGGTAGGTCGTGTTTTAAGCCCGATCGATCAGTTGATCGGGGTGTGGAAACAGTGGAGCAGTGCACGCATTGCCTGGCAGCGTTTGACCCGGCTGATGGCGGTATATCCGCCGCGTCCAGAATCGATGGCATTACCCGCACCCGAAGGTCATCTCAGTGTTGAACAGGTATCACTGCGCCCGGCACAAGGTAATGGTAACGCCCGATTGCAGAATATCCATTTCTCACTACAAGCGGGGGAAACGCTGGTGGTGCTAGGTGCCTCTGGTTCTGGTAAGTCTACATTGGCCCGGTTGCTGGTCGGTGCACAAGCGCCGACGCAAGGTAAAGTACGTCTGGACGGTGCAGACCTGGATCTGGTGGATAAAAGCGCGTTTGGTCCGGCTATTGGGTATTTGCCGCAGGATGTGCAGTTATTCAGAGGAACACTGGCGGAAAACATTGCCCGCTTCGGTGAAGCCGACCCACAGAAAGTGGTGGCGGCGGCAAAACTGGCAGGGGTGCATGAGCTGATTTTGTCCCTACCCAAAGGGTATGACACGGAGTTAGGGGATGGCGGCAGTGGCCTGTCGGGGGGGCAGCGTCAACGTATTGGTTTGGCCCGGGCGATGTACGGCGATCCTTGCCTGTTGGTGTTAGATGAACCCAATGCCAGCCTTGACAGTGACGGTGATAAGGCCCTGATGCAGGCGATCGTCGCACTGCAAAAACGTGGCGCCACCGTGGTGCTCATCACCCATCGTCCAGCGCTAACTACCTTGGCGCAAAAAATTCTTATCCTCCATGAAGGCCAGCAACAACGTATGGGACTGGCACGGGATGTACTGACGGAGTTGCAGCAACGTAGCGCTGCCAATCAGGCCCGGATGAATACGCCGGCTGTGATGCCGCAATGACAGGAACGGACCAATGACAGGCATGGATGTAACGACACAGGATGAATTAAACGAAGCGACAATGCGCGATCGGGCCAGTCGTGATGAAAAACGGGCGTTGCGATTGGGTTGGTGGCTGGTATTTGCCGGTTTTGGCGGTTTTCTGCTGTGGGCATTACTGGCGCCGCTGGATAAAGGTGTGGCGGTGCAGGGGAACGTTGTGGTTTCTGGCAATCGCAAAGTGATCCAGCACATGCAAGGCGGCATTGTCGAGCGCATTCAGGTCAAAGAGGGGGACCGTGTTGCTGCCGGTCAGGTATTGCTGACGCTCAATGCCGTTGATGCCCGTACCACCAGCGAGGGATTAGGTTCCCAATATGATCAGTTGATTGCGCGCGAAGCCCGATTACTGGCGGAACAGCGCAATCAGTCATCGTTAGTGGCGACGCCCCGGCTGGTTGAAGCACGCCAGCGGCCAGAAATAGCGGGCATTATCGCGTTACAGGAAAATCTGCTGTATAGCCGACAACAGGCTCTGAAACTGGAAACTGAAGGTGTGCGCGCCAGTATCGAGGGGATGGAGACATCGCTTGGCGCGTTGCAAAAAGTGATCACCAGCAAGCAGTCGGAACAAGCCGTATTAAGCCAGCAGTTGCAGGGATTACGTCCACTGGCGGCGGAGAATTATGTGCCGCGCAATAAAATGCTGGAAATGGAGCGACTGTTTGCGCAGGTGAGTGGTGAACTGGCGCAGACCAGTGGCGATGCAGGGCGAATCCGTCGGGATATTCAGCAACAGAAACTGCGCATTGCCCAGCGTCAGCAGGAATATGACAAAGAAGTAAGCAGCGAGTTATCTGATGTACAGTCCAAACTGAACGAAGTGATAAGCCAGCGCGAGAAGGCGGATTTTAATCTGGCTAATGTGCAGGTGCGTGCACCGGTTGCCGGTACCGTGGTGGATATGAAGGTCTTCACTGAAGGTGGGGTGATCGCCGCCGGACAGGTGATGATGGAAATCGTGCCGGAAGATCAGCCCTTGCTGGTGGATGGGCGCATTCCGGTAGAAATGGTGGATAAAGTGTGGGCCGGGTTGCCGGTGGAGTTGCAATTTACCGCGTTTAGCCAGAGTACGACACCGCGCGTTCCGGGGACAGTGACCTTGCTTTCCGCCGACCGACTGGTCGATGAGAAAGACGGCGCGCCATATTACAGCCTGCGAATTCAGGTGAGCGAAGAAGGCAAACGAACGTTGCATGGGCTGGAAATTAAACCCGGCATGCCGGTGCAGGGCTTTGTGCGTACCGGGGAGCGTTCGTTTATCAATTATCTGTTTAAGCCGTTGATGGATCGTATGCATCTGGCGCTGACGGAAGAGTAACGGAAGAAAGCAATGCGAAGGAAAGCAGTATTACTGGCAATGGTGTTATCTCTGTCAATAGTGTTATCTCTGCCGGGCGGCGGCGCTCAGGCGATGGGGTTGGTCGACGCCTGGGAACTGGCGTTGCGTAATGATGCACAGTTGCGAGCGGCTGGTTTTGAACGGGATGCCGGGCAGGAAGAGGTGGCGATCGGTCGGGCCGGGCTGCTGCCGTCGTTACAGTATAACTATGGCGTTAACTACAGCCATTCCAAGGTGACGCAGCGGGATCGCACGGTGAATAACACCAGTCAACGTGATTACGACAACTATGTATCAACGCTGACGCTGCGTCAGCCGTTGCTGGATTATGCCGCCTGGGCGCGTTATCAGCAGGGCATCAGCCGCAAACTGATGGCCGATCAGCGATTTCGTGATCGTAGCCAGGACTTGATGGTACGGCTGTATCAGTCATGGAGCGACGCGCTGCTGGCGCAGGAAAAATTAACGTTACTTGATGCGCAACGTCGTGCCTATGAGGAGCAACTGGCGTTGAATCGTCGCTTGTTGGCGGCGGGAGAAGGGACGCAAACCGATCTGCGTGAGACAGAAGCACGTTACACCGTCACTAATGCACAACGTATAGAGCAGGAAGATACGTTGGATGCCGCCATGACTGCGCTGGAAAATATGATTGGCTCGCCGCTACAGATTCAGGATTTGTCGCCGCTGGCGTTGGATGTGTTACCAGATAACGTGACGGAAAACCGCTCTTTAACGCAATGGCGTGAACTGGCGGTCCGGTACAACGCAAAACTGGCGGTGCAGCGAGAAAACGTCGGTTACAGCCGCAATGAAATCGAGCGTAACCGTGCAGGTCATCTGCCGAGCATGGATCTGGTAGCGTCGACTCGCAATAGCCTGTCTGAATCTGAATATAACTATAACCAGAAATATGACACCCAGACGGTAGGGTTACAGGTGCGTGTACCGCTGTATTCCGGCGGTGCGGTGTCGGCGTCAATGCGTCAGGCGACAGCGGAATACGAGCAAAGTCAGGCTGAACTGGATAATCAAACCCGGCAAACCTTCGCGGAGTTACGTCGTCAATTTAACCTGTGTACCAACGGCGCAGCCAAGATCCGAGCCTGGCAAATGAGTGTCGCCGCCGCGGAGGAAGCCATTCGCGCTACACGGCAAAGCGTTGCCGGTGGTGAACGTATTAATCTGGATGTATTGATGGCGGAACAGGAATGGTACAACGCCCGGCGCGAGCTGGCGGAAGTGAAATATCGCTGGCTACAGGCATGGTTAATTCTGCGCTATACCGCAGGTACGCTCAATGAGCAGGACATGATGCAACTGGCCGCCTGGTTTCAACCCGCCGATGTTGCCAGAAAGGGTAAGGTAAAAACGTCATCCGGCAATAAAACACATTAATAAGCGCCTGTTGCGCGAAGTGATGCCGTTTCCACTAGATTTCTTTCGTAGCAGGCTGCGAAAGATGGGTGTGCCATGCGTTGGGCGGTCAGGGTGACTGCCGACGATATAATGGCGAATAAGGCATTCTGACTGTAATAAATAAGTCAGACTTTATGGAAGAAGTAATATGCAACAAAACGAGAATATACCATCAAATACCTCTGCTGCTGCCAAGGCAGGTAATTATATCGGCTATGCCGATGTCTATGATTTTTGGTATTACCATCAACGTGGCGATGGCGTAACGGTGAATGGCAAACCGTCCTATTCCACCGATAAAGCGGTGGATGAAGGGTTAACCCGACCGCATACCACCTGGAACGGCGATAATGTGTATGGCAAGGCGGCGAATCTGACCTATTCGTTCCTGGATACCTTTACGTCGACGCCTAACGGCCATACTGGACCGGTAAAATTTACGCCGGTACAAATGGAGCAGGTAAAACTGTCATTACAGTCGTGGGCGGATGTTGCGAACCTGACTTTTACCGAAGTCAGCCCCAGTCAAAAAGCAAATATTACCTTTGCCAATTACACCCGCAATGCGGATGGCAGCCTGAATACGGATACGCAGGCTTATGCGGCTTATCCGGGGACGCATCCGCTGTCGGGCAGCGCCTGGTTCAACTATAACCAGTCGACTGTGCGTAACCCGGGTACCGAAGAATACGGGCGACATACCTTCACCCATGAAATTGGGCATGCATTGGGGCTGAGCCACCCGGCTGAATATAACGCCGGTGAAGGGGATATCAGCTATAAAAACAGCGCGGCCTATGCAGAAGACTCCCGCCAGTTCAGCATCATGAGCTACTGGGATGTGGAAAATACCGGCGGAGACTTTAAAGGCCATTACTCAGCCGGACCATTGATGGATGATATTGCCGCTATCCAGAAGCTGTACGGCGCCAATATGACCACCCGCACTGGCGATACGGTATACGGGTTCCACTCCAATACCGATCGTGATTTTTATACCGCGACCGACAGCAGCAAAGCGCTGGTTTTCTCGGTGTGGGATGCGGGTGGCAATGACACCTTCGATTTCTCCGGTTACAGCAGTAACCAGCGCATCAACCTCAATGAAGGTTCGTTCTCAGACGTTGGCGGTTTGAAAGGTAATGTATCGATTGCGCATGGGGTCACTATCGAGAATGCGATTGGCGGCTCTGGTAACGATATTCTGGTTGGTAACAGCGCTGATAACATCCTGCAGGGCGGCGCGGGCGATGATGTGCTGTTCGGCAGTCTGGGCGCGGATACCCTGACCGGTGGTGCCGGTCGCGACATTTTCGTCTACGGCAGCGGCCAGGATTCAACCCTGTCTGCGTACGACTGGATCACTGATTTCCAGACCGGTGTGGACAAAATCGATCTGTCAGCATTCCGTAGCGAAGGGCAGCTGAGTTTTGCGCAGGACCAGTTTTCTGGTAAAGGGCAGGAAATCATACTGCAGTGGGATGCGGCTGATAGCATCACGAATCTGTGGTTACATGAAGCGGGCCACAGCTCTGCGGATTTTCTGGTACGTATCGTCGGTCAGGTGTCGCAGTCCGATATTATCGTGTAATTAATCACTGAAAATATTAAACAGGGTAGTGTCACTATCCTGTTTAATAAGATTTCCATCGAAATCTTATTCATATGTCATTCTGGCAGGGTTCTGTTCGCCCTGAATAAGTAATGGCTACTCTCGCTTATATTATTTTCAGAGGATTTTATGGGAAAAAATCTGTCTTCACGTCAAGATGACGCTCAACACGCATTATCAGCAAATGCGAGCAGTGCATATAATTCCGTTTATGATTTTCTGCATTATCATGATCGCGGTAATGGTCTGACGATTAATGGCAAGACTTCTTATTCTGTTGATCAGGCCGCAGCGCAGATTACCCGTGAGAATATCAGTTGGAATGGCACCAACGTATTTGGCAAATCAGCTAATCTGACGTTTAAGTTTTTGCAATCAGCAAGCTCAACCCCAGCGGGTGATACCGGGTTTGTGAAATTTAATGCAGAGCAAATTGCACAAGCGAAACTGGCATTGCAATCCTGGGCCGATGTTGCCAACCTGACGTTTACCGAAGTAACGGGAAATAAATCAGCCAATATCACCTTTGGTAATTATACCCGTGATGCCAGCGGTAATCTGGATTATGGCACACAGGCCTATGCTTATTATCCGGGTCAGTATCAGGGCGCAGGCAGCACCTGGTATAACTATAATCAGTCCAACATCCGCAATCCGGGGGCGGAAGAGTATGGTCGTCAGACTCTAACCCATGAAATTGGGCATGCGCTTGGTCTGGCACATCCAGGGGAATACAATGCTGGTGAAGGGGAGCCGACCTATAACGACGCCGTGTATGCTGAGGATAGCTATCCGTTCAGCATCATGAGTTACTGGGGTGAGAATGAAGTCGGCGCTGACTACAACGGTCATTATGGTGGTGCGCCGATGATTGACGATATTGCCGCCATCCAGCGGTTGTACGGTGCCAATATGACTACCCGCACTGGCGATACGGTATACGGGTTCCACTCCAATACCGATCGTGATTTTTATACCGCGACCGATAGCAGCAAGGCGCTGATTTTCTCGGTGTGGGATGCGGGCGGCAACGATACCTTTGATTTCTCCGGCTACAGCAATAACCAGCGCATCAACCTCAATGAAGGTTCGTTCTCGGATGTTGGCGGTCTGAAAGGCAACGTATCGATTGCCCACGGAGTGACCATCGAAAATGCGATTGGCGGCTCTGGCAATGATATTCTGGTCGGCAACAGCGCCGATAACATACTGCAGGGCGGCGCAGGCAACGACGTGTTGTACGGCGGTGCAGGGGCAGATACGCTGACCGGCGGTGCCGGGCGTGACACCTTCGTCTACGGCAGCGGTCAGGACTCTACTGTGTCGGCGTATGACTGGATCACCGATTTCCAGACTGGTGTGGACAAAATCGATCTGTCGGCGTTCCGTAGCGAGGGGCAGTTGAGTTTTGTGCAGGATCAGTTCTCTGGTAAAGGTCAGGAAATCATACTGCAGTGGGATGCGGCAGATAGCGTTACGAATCTGTGGTTACATGAGGCTGGCCACAGTTCTGTCGATTTCCTGGTGCGTATCGTCGGTCAGGTAGCACAATCCGATGTTATCGTGTAATTAATTATTGAACGTTACTTACAGGGCAGACTTTCTGCCCTATTTTATCATTAATACCGCGACAGGGTATTATTCTTTACTGTAATAATCTACGGTTAGTAATACTTGCTTTAGCGTAAAGCAATCGTTTTCTTTATTCCTTCTCGTCATACCTATAACTTATTTTAATTTCATCAATTAGCGGTGTATTTAAATTTTCATGCCAGTGCTGTGATGAAATAGAAAAATAGCGATACATTCTTTACAAAATCATTACAGTGAATTATATAACTAATCAGCGCTGGTAACGGTGCTGACCAGGTTATATCTGATATTAGCAAATTTATTTCCTAAAAATAGGCCATTAAGTTGGTAGGGTATTTTTATCCGTAAATTTAATGGCAATTTATGATTATTCATGAGAATGAGGGTTTTATGGAAAGAAATCTGTCTTCACGTGATGATGACGCTTTGCATTCACTATCTGCCCCCAGCAGCAGTTATGACGCAATTTATAATTTGCTGCACTACCATGAACGCGGTAATGGA
The DNA here is from genome assembly GCF_000406165.1 of Dickeya zeae NCPPB 2538. Classification (NCBI taxonomy): domain Bacteria; kingdom Pseudomonadati; phylum Pseudomonadota; class Gammaproteobacteria; order Enterobacterales; family Pectobacteriaceae; genus Dickeya; species Dickeya zeae. The sequence goes on from NZ_CM001977.1 coordinate 2,163,676, forward strand.
TTAACGATTAACGGCAAACCCTCTTACTCGCTTGAGGAAGCGGGGGCACAAATTACCCGTGACAATGTGAGCTGGAACGGTGCGAATGTGTTTGGTAAATCCGCTAACCTGACGTTTAAATTTCTGCAGTCAGCGCGAGCTACACCGGATGGCGATACCGGGTTTGTCAAATTCAATGCCGCGCAAATTTCCCAGGCGAAGCTGGCACTACAATCCTGGGCGGATGTCGCCAATATCACGTTTACGGAGGTCACCGGTAATCAGTCAGCTAATGTCACCTTCGGTAATTACACCCGTGATTCCAGTGGTCGTTTAGACTACGGCTCTCAGGCTTATGCGTACCTGCCGGGAAGTGGTAGCGCTTCCGGTTCGACCTGGTACAACTACAATGTAGATAACATTCGTAGTCCGGATACGATGGAGTATGGTCGCCAGACCTTGACGCATGAAATTGGCCATGCGTTGGGCCTGAATCATCCCGGTGATTATAATGCCGGTGTCGGGAACCCCAGTTACAGCGATGTCACTTACGCGGAAGACACTCGCCAGTTCAGTATTATGAGTTACTGGAGTGAGAAAAATACCGGTGGTGATTTCAAAGGCCATTATGCGGCCGGGCCGATGCTGGATGATATCGAAGCTATCCAGCGTTTATACGGTGCCAATATGTCCACCCGTACGGGGGATACCATCTACGGGTTCCATTCCAATACCGATCGTGATTTCTATACCGCGACCAGCAGCAGTAAGGCGCTGATTTTCTCGGTATGGGATGCGGGCGGCAACGACACCTTTGATTTCTCCGGCTACAGTAATAACCAGCGCATCAACCTCAACGAAGGCGCGTTTTCGGATGTCGGCGGCCTGAAAGGCAATATATCGATTGCGCACGGGGTCACCATTGAAAACGCGATTGGCGGTTCAGGCAATGATCTACTGATTGGTAACGATGCCAATAACACCTTACAGGGTGGTGCGGGTGACGATATCCTTTATGGTGGGGGCGGGGCCGATCGTTTGTATGGTGGTAGTGGCAAAGATACCTTTGTCTATACCGCGGTGTCTGACTCAAGTGTTAACGCCCCTGACTGGATTCTCGATTTTCAGACCGGGGTTGATAAGATCGATCTTTCCGCATTCAATACCGGCCACAATTTGCACTTTGTTAATCAGTTCAGTGGTAGCGGTGGGGAAATTATGCTTAATTGGGATGCGTCATCCAATGTCAGCAATCTTTACCTGAATCTCGATAACAATACTTCTGCGGAATTTCTGGTGAAAATCGTGGGGCAGGTGTCACAAACTGCGGATTTCGTTGTTTGACGTTTACATCAGAGAAGGGCGGTTATCCGCCCTTTATTCCTGAACACTTCCCACCAATATTTATCGCATGTCATCACATCTCATGCACCAATAACCAATATTACATTAGTTACAACATACTATTTTTTATCAACCAAACTCTCACCTGAAACTCTATCGTTCCTATCGCAAAGCAGGGTTAAAAAGGGTGATGAGAGGGTGACAACGGCGGAAGAAACGCTTGTCACCCTTCAAGGCAGGTTAGATAGCTATTCGGCGGCCGATTTCGATTACCTGATTGCCCGGCAACTGATAATACTCGGTGACATGCAGGCTGTTTCTCATCATCCAGGCAAAAAGATAGGATTGCCAGCGTGGCAGGGCATCAGTGCCGTCTTTGGCAACAATGGACTCATGGCCGATATAGTAAGTCACGGCTTCATGATCGTTACATGCCTGAATGGGTGGCGTTTGTTTAAGCAGTTCGGGAATATTGGGTTTTTCCATAAATCCGTAGTACGCCACACCTTGCCAGAAGCCTGGGTACTGCTCGGTGATAATCAGCTTATCTTCCTTTTTGACTCGAGGCACATCCAGTACCTGAATGGTCAATGCGATGATTTTATCATGCAGCGCGTGATTGCGCTTCACGTGCCAACGCATTACCGGGGGCGCTACATTTTGTATTCTGGTCAAAAATACGGCCACACCCGGCACGCGTGAAATGCCATTTTTCTGCAATGATGACAGAAATTCATCCACCGACAGCGTTTTTTCCGACACCGTTTGTGATACCCGGGTCACCCCTCGACGCCAGATAAACATGATGCAGAAAATCAGCATGGCCAGCAGCAGGGGAACATAGCCGCCCTCAAATACTTTAAGCATATTGGCGACGCAAAAACCAAGGTCTATCAGGATAAAGACAGTGGTGATACTCAGGCTCAGTATCCGGTTCCAGCGCCAAATCTTACGCATCGCCATATACAACAACAGCGTCGTCATCAGCATGGTGATGGATACAGCAATACCGTAAGCCGCGGCCAGTCGTTCTGACGATTGGAAAAAAATAACCAGACTGAGTGTCACCACCATTAATAGCCAGTTGATAGTTCCCAGATAGATTTGCCCATAACTTTGTTCTGCCGTTTGGGTAATTTTCATTCTGGGTAACCAGCCCAACTGAATGGCCTGGCGGGTCATCGAAAAGGCACCTGAGATAATCGCCTGACTGGCGATGATAGTCGCAAGGGTTGCCAGAACAATCAAGGGCACTTGCAATGAGGGGGGACAGAGGCGATAGAAGATATTATTGCTGGCATCTGCACCGGATAAAATAAACGCGGCCTGACCTGCATAATTGAGCAACAGACAAGGAAGTGCCATCACATACCAGGCAAGCCAGATAGGCTTGCGACCAAAATGCCCCATATCGGCATACAATGCTTCCGCTCCCGTCACGCACAGAAACACACCACCAAGAATCAATAAGCCGATATGTCCGTGGCTGGCAAAAAATGCCAACGCATAACCTGGGTTCAGTGCCCAGAGCACGGCGGGATAACTCACAATACTCTTGATACCCAGTAACGCCAGAACAGCAAACCACAGTAGCATCACCGGTGCAAAAAATCGGCTGATTTTGTCTGTGCCCAGCGGCTGAATAGCGAAGAGAATAATCAACAAAGCCAGCGTCAGCGGCAGGATATAATTTGCGGTTTCAGGAAACACCAGTTCTAATCCTTCCAGCGCTGACAGTACAGAAATAGCTGGCGTAATCGCCCCATCCCCATAAATAAACGCTGCCCCAAGCAGGCCGGCGGCAATGATCCATTTCTGATGTTTGGGTTGATTACCTTGTAGCAGAGACATCAACGCCAGAACGCCACCTTCGCCCTTGTTATCAATCCGCATGGCAAACAGCGCATACTTAACAGAAGTGACAATGATTAAGGTCCAGAACAGCGTAGAAAGCAGGCCCAGGATGGTAGCTGGCTGAGCGGCGTCGCCAGCTAACTGTATTACGGTGTTAAAGGTATAAAGTGGGCTGGTACCAATATCGCCAAAAACAATGCCCAAAGCGGAAATGGCCAATAAACCTGGTGATTTATCTTGCTGCGTATTCATCATATGCACATCCCGGTGAAGGGTTAGTATCAGGAAAAATGCCGTGTAATCATAGTGTAGACGGTTATCATTATCTGAGTGTGACCCCGCCGTAGTTCTGAACAACATCAGAAAACATAAAAAAGTGTGAAGTGAAGCAACGTTTATGTCACGGTGGCGTGGCGAGACGGAGGGCTCAAAAGAAAGAAGAGGGTTACCGGTTGTACCGGTAACCCTCAGAAGGTGGCCACAAGCGTTACCGATCGATTATGGCAATTGGACTTTTCCGGTGATCAGATAGGCTGACGACGTGCCATCTGGCATCGGTGGCAGCGTATCACTTAATATGTTGCCTTTAAGATCGGTAAATTCGATGGGAATATCATTTTTGCCAACGAACTCAATAATAAAGTGATTGTAATCCGTTTTTGGCGCGCTGACCCATTGTGTACCTCGTAAATACTTCACCCCGACAATGGGGTATTTCACGTTCCTGAACTGCACTGCCGCCCAGTAAGGATTCGAGCCTTCTTTAATCCTATACACGACGTTACCACTCACCGGTGCTTTAACCAGCTCCCACTGAATATTGATTTTACCATCTTGTAAATTACCAATTTTCTCGAAGGCATTGAATGAGAGATCTAAAGCACAATCGCCCCCCTCGGGATACAGATCCGTAACATATACAGTCGTGCTTCCTTTGGGACCGGTAACTTTTAAATAAGCACCGGCAAGTGCTGCTTTTACTCCTTTATAGTATAGTTGTGTCCGGTTTAACGCAGTAATTTCCATATTGGAAGGGATAGGATCCAATAATAGAGCACCACCGGAATAACCTGAACCGGTGGCTGTCGCGTACCCATAACAAATATCACCAAGTTCCCAGGCTGCCTGGGCATGTTGAGTCAGAGGGAAAAATAATACTGAGGATGCTAATAAAACTTTTTTGAGTTTCATCATTTTCATGTCCATATATTATTTAATGTAAGAATTAAGAAGCATGTCCTGCTTCAGCGCTAACAGTGTTGGACAATTGTTCTTTGCGAAATCAGAAAAATCTTAATTTACTGCTTTGAATAAGCGCGTGCTTTGTCATTTTTATGAAAAAATTAGGCATCATCAGGAATAGATAAAGAAATTGAAACATGTAATGCAATGATAGATATCGAGTGAGCAATGGTGAAAGTGGTCGATTTCAGGTAACGATACATATAATCAAAACACCGACTGCCGCCGGTGTTTTGAACTCGACGATTACTTTTTATCTATTTCTTCCCAGACAATGAGCTTTCCATTTAGTAAAAGCATACTGGTTTTAATAATAAGTAGGGCGATAATAAAATTCGATGCAATAAATAGTGGGAAGGCCATCCAGTATAATGCGCCTCCCGGCACGGCATGCCCCAACCGGATAGAGGTTGTTGCCAGCGACGCCACACCAAACGAGAAACTCCAGAATGTAGGGGAAAACGGTTGGGAGCAGTACCACGGAATCAGCCTGATCATAAAGAGTACCTGCAACAAACCGTAACCGAATAACAACTTGGCAAACACGTCTGCCTGGCCACCATTCACGCTCAACCAGGCACTGCAAGCAACAAACGCCGGAGCCATCTGAATACCCAATGAAGAACGCACCGCAGGAGACATCTCATCGACATTCCTCAAGCGGCTCAGTATTGCCGGTTCCAGGCTAAGCCACGAGAAAATACCCGCCCCAAGGAACAGGGTACCCACATCCTGAAATCCTAACGCGCCGCATGCCATCGCACTGATAAAATTATTCGCGACAGTAGGAAGATACAACCCCGGCGTGGTTGCCTCATGGGGATGCCGTCCACGCCATAATCCTGCCGTTTGCCATGCGGCATAGGTGAGTTGGACTGTTACGGCGATAAGAAAAAGACCGAGCGCCGTTGGGTAGCTCCAGGGCACGAGCCCTATTGCGACCAACATGGCGGTGGCAGGAGCCAGACTCACAAAGCTACTTTTAAGTGGATGTCTTATCTCTTGCAAAAGCGTATCAGCATGCCTGATCATCCTGACAATGAGTGCCGCCATGAGCAGCACCCATATAATAGTGGCCATCATGATAAGGATGTTCGCCGGTATTGTTGTAACCGGCCATATGGTCGCTGCAAACCGCCATGAAAACCCCAGCCCAATAATCCCCAGAACGATGCCAAAGTAACCCGAGGGCAGGTTAAGACGTGATTTTTTCATCACCAGTCTCCTGAAAATTTCAAATTATTATTCGATGCAGCGTTCATGAGGCCAGGAAGACGTCCTTTCTTGCTGGTGTTCAAAAAGCCATCCCATCATCGGCCGGTATACTTATATAGTTGGCAAAGAATGTCTATCCCTCTCATAGGTAATACTCCGGCTAACTTTTTGTTATAACTTGGGAATAACAAAATTGACGCATTTGTGGAAAAGACTGGTAATAAACGAAACGGTTGTTAGCTCGACTGTACATAAGCAATGCTTAATTGACTGGCGAGATGACCACCGTGAGGTTAGGCCACTAAAACAGAAGGGGCCGCTAGTCCCCCTGGTTCTCAAACTCTTAGGCTTTTCGGTAGCGGGCTGTCTGGGTAGGGCTATGCGCAGTGATATCGTGCTCACGATTTTTTATCATGTAGCGTCAGTAGCATGTTTTATACGTGGAATGCTATTTTGACTGTGATATGATTGCTTCACTTTTTCATTAGGGTTATTTCACTTGCCATCTTTTAAGTTCGGTCATCGTCGATACCTTCATCCACAAAAGGGTAATCGTTACGCTGTTCTATCGAGCAAGACTTATCCTTGTCAGTTCAACATATCTATTGTGCTATAAAACTAGACATGCCATGGATGTGTATTAATTGAAATGGATTAAAATTATCACCTATAAGATACTATGCCACCGATCGTTTGCATGGAATATATAACAAAGAGAATATAACAGAATGGAATGGCTCTATATAGCTAGGATTGTGTCGACTTTTGCGGTTATTGTTTTGCATATTTCAGCTTATACAGTAAATTTAGCTGAACTTGGCAGTCTTTCCTGGTGGGCTGGCAATATATATGATTCATTAACTCGTTGGTGTGTCCCTGTTTTTGTAATGATTAGTGGGGCCTTATTGCTCTCGCCAGAAAAAAACGAAAGTCTTTCTTTTTTCTACAAAAAGAGGATGAGTAGGATCTTCTATCCGTTGGTGTTTTGGTCTGCTTTCTTTATTTTTTGGGGCGTAATCAAATCAAGGATTAGTGGTGGTGGTGAGACTGAGATATTAAGAAACATCGTAAATGGTAGACCCTATTATCACCTGTGGTTTCTATATATGATAATGGGGCTGTATATTTTCACCCCATTAATTAGAGTCGTGGTATTCAATACGGAAAGAAAGTTTTTATTATTTTTCGTATTCATGATGTTCGCTTTTTGCTCATTGAGCGATATGTATAATTTCTCTATAAAAAGTAACGATTTCCTGTTTTTTGGTGAGTTCCTCTATTATCTCCCTTACTATATCTGTGGGCACTTAATAGTCAGGGGTAATCCCAGCCGTTCGTCACTGCATTATAGTGTTATTTTTTTCTCGTCGTTTGTCTTTACCTGCCTATTTTGCTATTTCCTCTCCTTGATTTTTGGGAAAGAAAATGGTCTCTATTTTTATAATTATCTCAGTGTTAATGTTATCCTTATGTCCATTTCTTTCATGTGGATCCTTAAAGGGTGTCGCACTAAATACATTAATCCGGAAAAGTTAAAGTTCTTATCTGAAATTAGCCTTGGCATTTATCTCATTCATCCTATTTTTGTCGAGTTGTTTTATTATCTGGCCTCAAGACGGTGGATGGTTCAATCTGTCATCACTATCCCTTTAATTTCCGCAATTGTTTTTTTATGCTGTGTTATTTCGGTCTTTTTTATAAAGAAAGTACCTTATCTAAGGCGGGTTGTGTGATCGTTAAACTCGCAGTCTCTATGCTTTGAGACTTACTGTACAATCACATTGAACAACTATCAGAATAGGGCTCGGAAACAGTATCAACTGAGAACCATGTGGTATGAATAAAGAACAGTTTTTTGAAAACATTGCACGGCAATATGGTGTATCACCAGACTATCCATGGAAAAACACGAATGCCTGCGTATTTCGGCATCCGAACCGAAAATGGTTTTGTGTGCATATGACCGTGAAAAATCACCAGTTGGGGCGAACAGGTGATGCGGAAGTGGGAGTCGTTAACGTCAAAGCCAGACCAGAGACGATCGGTTCACTGCGTTCAATCAACGGTGTTTTACCGGCTTACCATATGAACAAAGAACATTGGGTAAGTATCGTCTTGCAGGAAATTGATACCGAGATACTTTGGCAACTGGTGTCTGATAGCCACCTGCTAACAGCATAACAGGCGCTACCCCGCAAGCCACCGGTGGGCTGTTGAAGCGTCTTTCCGACTTTTTTTCAAATTTTCAGCAATATTTCTCCCGCTCATTCGTCTACTACATCACAAGCAAGTTATCCGAGAATGTAATGAGGTAGAGATATGATGAGAAATGGTGAAATGTATCGGCACGGCAGAGGTTCTGGGTTCCATGGGCATCGGATGGCAAAACCGTTATTGATTGCTGTTGTGCTGTTTGTCGTACTGGGGCTGCTGGTGATGTCGTTATGGAATGCGTTATTACCCGCGATTATTGGGGTAAAAAGTATTGATTTCTGGCAGGCGTTGGGGCTGTTGGTACTGAGTCGCATTCTGTTTGGCGGCTTGGGATTCCGGCCTGGGATATTTGGTATGGCACGCGAGCGTCGTCGTATGCACGAGCGTTGGATGCAAATGACACCGGAACAACGTGAAGAATTTATCCGGCAACGCCGTGACGGATTCGGCCATCGCGATCGCTGTAACTGGCATGGGCGCCGTCATGATCGCAATGCGACCGATGCAACACCTAAAACACCGGAAGCCGAGTAACCGCAATGAAAGCCGAAATGGCGGGAGAGTCATTGCTGATTTCAGCTATCAAAGCCTGCCGGTCGCGGTTAACCGCGTTTATCCGCGGCCGGACGGCTGTGCATGATGACGCTGACGATATCTTGCAGGAAGTGACATATCAGTTGATGACGGTGGAGCAGCCGGTGGAAAATGTTGCCGCCTGGCTGTTTCGTGCTGCACGTAACGAGATGACCGACCGGGCGCGCAAAAAACGCGAGCTGCCGTTATCCGGATATTTCACTGATGATGAAGATGGGGATTTCCCAGAGGATGAACTGGCGGAAACGCTGTTCGGCACACCGCAAACGCCGGAAGATGAGTATCTTAAAGCGTTATTGTGGGACGAACTGGACGCAGCGTTATCTGAATTGCCATCCGCACAACGTGAGGTGTTCGACAAGACTGAGTTGCAGGGCTACAGCTATAACGAGTTGTCAGCTGAAACCGGTGTTAGCGTTCAGGCGTTGTTATCACGTAAACACAAAGCCGTTCTCTACCTGCGTACGCGGCTACGCAGTGTTTACGATGCGCTGACAACGGAATAGTTAACCTCACGGCTGAAGGCCGACGGCACACAACAGTCGCGCACGTAACCAGATGTTGGCCGGGTCATGACTATTTTTCGGATGCCAGTACATGCTGATGACAATCGGTTGTAGGGGTAGCGGTGGCTCGAAAATATCGAGTGTCTGGGCAAAACGTTGCAACATTCGTCTGGGTAACGTGCAAAGCAGATCGGTTCCAGCAACAATCGGTGGTGCCATGGCATAGCTTTGGGTGGACATCATCACGCTACGTTGGTACCCAAGACCTGCCAACGTTTGATCAACAAAACCGGTAAACGGATCCCCTTCGGAGGAAACCACCAGATGGGGAAGGGCGCAATAACTTTTCAGGTCAAGGGGAGCAGTGCCTCGAGGATGTTCTTTACGCTGCGCGGTCGCAAACTCATCGTCAAAAAGTTTGCGTCTGATCCAGGCATCATGCGCACCGGCATTCACGCCAATATAGATGTCGATGTCACCACTTTCCAACAGCTCAGGTAAACGAGCACTTTCCGGCAGGGCGAAGCGAAGCCGGATACCCGGTGCCGCAACCCGAAATTGATTAACCAGATCTGCCCCCAGCATCAGGGCTGGATTTTCATGCAGCGCAATCACAAACGTACGATTACTGCTTGCCGCATCAAAATTCACCGGTTCAAGCATGGTCGATATATCGCGCAGAACGCTCACAACCTGCGGTCGCAGCGATTCAGCTCGTGGGGTTGGTAAAACCCCACGTCCATGTGGGGAAGGAATAAACAGTTGATCGCCAAAGATGGCCCGCAAGCGCGACAGTCGGGCCGACATTGCTGGTTGACTGATACCCAGCCGCGCGGCGGCGTGCGTGATGTTCTGATCTTTTAGCAATGCATCTAGCGTTAGCATCAGATCAATATCCATGTCTGAAAATGGCATCATTCTGTTATCCGTTTACTTTGTGATGGCAGCGGCACGATCAGTATAGGTGACAGGCACCCACGTATAGCCGCCATGTTCGTTTCGGCCAACATAACCAATACCGGGAAACGGCAAATGGGGGGCGGCAATAAGATCTTTATTTCTGGCAAAGTCTTCAAACGCATGAATGCGCACGCGAGCAGCACGATCCTGGTCTTCATCATACGCGATAGTGATATTTGGCTGTGGGAACTGCACGGCCGCGATGTGGATAAGATCGCCCACAAAGGTTATCTTTTCACCCTCGCTTGTCAGCGTATAGAACGCCGATCCTGGCGTATGCCCAGGATGCACTGTGCCCGTAATACCCGGAATTAGCTCCGTTGAGCCTGAAAACGGCACAACTTTACCCGCATCCAAATAGGGTTTTAAGGTTTTCTCGGCGATATCAAAGTAACTTTTGTCGTAGCCTGTTTTTTTCTGATTCGCGTTATCAAAGAAAAAATCAATGTCCGGTTTTCCCACGAACACGCGTGCATTGACGAATACCCGCTGACCGTCTTTAACCATGCCACCAGCATGATCGGAGTGCGCATGAGTCAGCAAAATATCCGTAATATCCTGCGGGTGAATCCCTTGGGTTGCCAGGCTCTCAATCAGTCGACCGCCATTGCCGGGGCCAAATAGTTGGCCAGCACCGGTATCAACTACTATTTTGCGTCCGGGCAGACTGATCAGAAATGCATTAATGGATGCTTCAACCGGGTTGGACTGAAAGTTTTTAGCCAATAACGCGTCCGTATTCTGCGTTGTTGTACGCCGCAGCAGCCGGTGAAGATCTTGCGCGACACTGCCATCGGTAAATGATGTGACAAGAACTTTGCCAACCTGAACGCTATAGCCACCAGCCTGCTGTTGAACAGTATGCTGAGGTACGTCAGCCGCAGTAGAGTGAAGAGCAGGGTATAACAGCAACGATCCGGTTAACAGCGTTGTTGTAGCAAGTTTTTTTGCAATAAACATGGTGGGCTCCTTACGAAAAGCCTCATGTTATTCCACCAACATTTTTTGAGAATCCGCACCTGGTGGATACGACCTATCCATGGTGTGAATAGGTCGGGGGTGGGGCCCGCGGATAAAGCCGGGAAGGCATCAGATTAATCCATGATCATGCGTTGGCTCTGGACAAACTTACCTCATCTGTTAGCGTTCAACGGAAGAGTTGCGCAAATATTTTACAGTAGAGAATATGTACGCCGGAGGGAGGAAGTGTATGGCTTTAAATGACGACACTGGTCGAGGGCTATATCCTAAATCGACTTTATTCGCAGGCGTTAATGAGGTTGTCGACGTCGCGCGAGCCTATATCGAGGCGTATTGCGAGCAGGATTTCGCAACACTCCGCTCTCTGCTCAACTCCGATCACTTCCAGTTCTCGCATCAGAGTCGTGGCGCTTACGCCAGAGACGCCGATAGCTTCATCGCGATGTTGGAACAGATGGCCGTGGACATTTTCCCTGATCGTCGTTTTACGCAGATCCGCGGGATGTATGCCGTGGGTGATCTCGTGTTGATCGACACTGAATGGCGTGGCACGCCGATTGTAACCATCCCAGGGCGGTTTGAGGCTGGCGTTATACTGGCGATGGAGCTCAAATCAATGATCGTCGTGCAGGAAGGTCGAATCACCGAGATCCGTGATCACGATTCATAGCTGTGCGGATTTTCTCACCCGCGTGCAAAACACCTGTGCGACGTTATCCCCATATATCTGCCAGGAAGAAGGGAAGATGAGATAAGTGTTGGTGGTGGTCTGTGCATGCTTATGAACGTAGTGTCCTTCAAACTTAATTTAACATAATATACATTATACGAACCAATGTAAGGTCAGGCGGGTTCTGGCGTTCGGGCTGGTCAATCGCGCTGACTTGAGCTATAACCCACATTTGCCAAAACCGTGATCCCTGTCTAGGCTTAATAAAGCATTCGAATCATTTCCATAAAAATAATCAGGCGAATAGCGTTATGTCGCCAATCCGCATGTCAGTTGCCTTATACCATTCCCTCATCACCCCCACATAGACACAGGAGGTAAAGTGCCTGAATTGACTACGAATTGGGTTATTTTTACCGATCTGGACGGTTCATTACTGGACCACTACACCTACCGTTGGGATGAAGCCAAACTCTGGCTGAACCGCTTGCAACGTCATCAGGTGCCAGTTGTCATCACCACCAGTAAAACAGCCGCGGAACTCCTGCCGCTGCAGCAGGAACTGGGGTTAAGCAGCATGCCGGCTATCGCGGAAAATGGTGCTCACATTTTGCTGCCATCATGCTGGCAAACACCGCCGCTATCCGCACGTTCAATGTATTCCTTTACCTACCCTGATCTCTGTCGGGAACTACAACGCTTACGTGAACAATTCGGCTTTCTATTCTGTGGTTTTGCGGATATGGATGATGTCACGGTGGCGGCGGAGACAGGTTTAACGCTGCCGCAGGCGGCGCTGGCCCGTCAACGCTACGCTTCCGAGCCTATATTGTGGCAAGACGATGCGACATCGCTGGAAACATTCAAGACCTGTCTGGCCCAAAAACAGCTGTGTTTAACACAAGGCGGTCGTTTTCTTCACGTAATGCCTGACGGTATCAGTAAAGGTACTGCGGTACAGCGCCTGATAAAACAAATGCAATCAGCAAGCCGAGGGCCTGTGGTCACTATCGGATTAGGTGATGGCCCCAACGATATATCGTTACTGGAAGCAACTGATTACGCCGTGATCATCAAAGGTCACCATACCCACAACGTGACGTTGTCACAAAAAAATCATAAGGAGATCTACCGTACTCAGGCTGCCGGACCGGCTGGCTGGAATGAAGGGCTCACGTATTTTCTTAGCCGTTACGGGGCTGAACTGCTTGATTGAGATGGGAGGAATGGCAACCATGAGTGAATTCTATCAGGATGGAATGATTACCAATTTTCATAACCTTACCCGGCGCAGCGTTGAAGAGCTGGAATACGAATTACAGGTGTTTTCCGGTCAGAGCAGCATGGGGTTGATCCTCCCTTCCCTGTATTCTGAGCTCGAAGGCCCGGCGCTGGATAAGATTGTCGATATGCTCTCTCAGGTACCTTACCTGTCAGAAATCGTCATCGGGCTGGACAGGGCCGACCGTGAGCAGTTTCTGTTTGCCCGGCAATTTTTCTCCCGCCTTCCGCAGCGGCACCGCATTTTGTGGAACGATGGCCCGCGCCTGACCCGGCTCAGTCAGGAACTGACCGACAAAGAATTAGCGCCGATGGAACAAGGCAAAGGTCGTAATGTCTGGTTTTGTGTTGGCTATACCTTAGCGTCACGGCGCACAGCCTGTATTGCATTGCATGATTGTGACATTGTCACTTACGATCGCACTATGCTGGCTCGCCTGCTCTATCCAATTGCCAACCCATATTTTCACTACGATTTCTGCAAAGGCTATTACGCACGGGTAGCGGAGGGAAAACTGAATGGCCGCGTTGGGCGTTTGCTGGTCTTCCCCTTGTTGAAATCGCTACAAAGCGTTTACGGTAATTCAGATTATCTCGAGTATATGCGCAGTTTTCGCTATCCACTATCCGGTGAATTCGCGATGCGCAGTCATGTGCTGCGGAATTTACGCATTCCGAGCGACTGGGGGCTGGAAATCGGTATGTTATCGGAAATCCACCGGGGAACAGCGACCAGCCGTATCTGTCAGGTGGATATCGCTGACAATTACGACCACAAACATCAACCGATGTCGGAAAACGACCCCAGCTCCGGATTGCAGCGTATGGCGATGGATATCACCAAAGCGTTATACCGCAAACTGGCAATTCAGGGCGTGAATATCACAACGGATTCGTTCCGGGTGTTACGTGCTACTTATTATCGAACCGCGCTGGATATGATCGACTCATTCGAACATGATGCCCGTATGAATGGCCTGCATTTTGATCGCCATACCGAAGAATCGGCAGTCGAACTGTTTGCTGATGTCATTACCCAATCAGGGCAGGCATACAGTGACAGTCCTGGGGACAAACCGTTTGTCCCCAGCTGGAACCGTGTTCAGTCAGCATTTCCTGATATTCTGGAGCGGCTGTACGACGCCGTTGAAGCAGATAATCAGGAAATGAGTGATGCATAGTCTGCTGTCTTACTCCTTTACCCCCGACTGGCAACAATAAAAGCCGTATCGGTGGTAAAGGAGCCATCCGGCTCAATAGCGTAATGGCGGATAACATCGGCCGACATTTGCTGCTGCAGGGCGCGGATTGCCGTGACAAAGTGTTCAGGAGTCCGCATCCGCGTCACCCAGCTTTGGAATTCCAGGTGCAGACGCGATGTTTGCAAAGAACGTACTGTCAATCCGGCTTCGCTCAGCAGTGTCAACCATTCACCCGAGGTATAATCGCGTACATGCGATGTGTCGCGCAGCATTTCCGCCGTTTGCAGATAAACATCCAGCACCGGGTGGCCGGGTGAAATCACGTCCATGAAAATTGCTTCTCCACCCGGTTTCAGCACCCTTCTGACTTCCCGCAGCGCCTGCCCGACATCTTGCCAGTGATGGGCTGAATAACGGCTTACCACGACATCAAAACTACCATCGGCAAATGGCAATGACTCCGCTACCGCCTGCTCAGTCCTGATATTTGCCAGCCCTTTTTCCTGTGCAGCACTGGCAACGACATCCAACATCCGAGGCGACAAATCGCATGCCACCACGTTTTCGACCAGACTGGCAATGGTAAAGCTGACATGGCCGGCACCACAGCCTAAATCCAACACACGGGTATGGTGGTTGCCCTGTAGACGCTGGGCCAACTGGGCAAGGTCTTCGCCTTGAGCGTGAACGGCGCTGTTAAGATAGGCGTTAGCCTGCTCACCAAACTGTTGTTCGACGGACTGCTGGTGACTTTTGCTGCTTTCCATACCTGTTCCTTACCCGTGTTATTGATACCCAGACTCATCATTACCTCAAAAACTACTATAGAGCCAGTCAATAATCGATAACAAACCTGTGTGGATTAGCCTGCGGCCCGGCTCGACAGAATATCTGCAACATAGTGCAACGCGGTATCCTGAGTACGAGTGGCACCGAAAAGATCAACACTGACATAGAGATAGCCATGACGTTGAGGTATGCTGATTTTCATTATGATGTTACAGGCAAGATCTTCGTGATAACGTGGCAAGCACCGTGTTGGGTTCAAGTTGGGCTCAAACGCTGTCAAAAGCGGAAGATTGCAGCCAGGCATTGCAGTCAGAAATAACAGAGGAAAAACGCATGATTATTTTGGTTACCGGTGCAACGGCGGGCTTTGGTGAGGCAATTACCCGGCGTTTTATCAAAGAAGGCCATCAGGTTATCGCCACAGGGCGCCGCCAGGAACGTCTTGATGCGCTGAAAGCTGAATATGGCGATGCGCTTTTCACGCTTCGTCTTGATGTTCGCGATCGACAAGCCATTGAGCAGGCTATCGCTACGTTACCTGCCGAATGGCGCAATATTGATGTGCTGGTCAACAATGCCGGTCTGGCTTTGGGGTTAGAGCCTGCGCATAAAGCCAACGTAGATGACTGGGAAACCATGATCGATACCAATAACAAAGGGTTGGTCTTTATGACCCATGCGCTATTGCCGGAAATGGTGAAACGTAATGTAGGCCATATCATTAATATCGGCTCGACTGCGGGCAACTGGCCTTATCTTGGTGGGAATGTCTACGGTGCCAGCAAGGCATTCGTGCGTCAGTTCAGCTTGGGATTGCGGGCTGACCTGTCCGGCACTCGTGTGCGAGTGACCAATATTGAACCCGGTCTGGTTGGCGGCACAGAATTCTCCGCCGTACGCTTTAAAGGCGATGAAGCCAAGGTCAGCCAGACATATGACAAATCCAACCCACTGACGCCGGAAGATGTGACTGAAGCGGTGTTCTGGGTGGCGACATTACCTGCTCATGTCAATATCAACACGCTGGAAATGATGCCGGTCAGCCAGACATACGGTGGCTTGAAGGTTACCCGCGACGAGTAATTCATACCGGTAGTACCAGATAAAGTAATACCACATCAATAGGCTTTCGGTGTGATGCGCCAACGCCTGATGTGAACATTCAGGGACGAACGCGGAGCGGTGTATCTGCCATGCCATTCAGGCGCAGTGATACCGACTCCGCCCAGACTATACTGCAGTGAAAGCAGCGACGTACCCTGAATCTGTTAGTTCAGTTATAGTTTGTTGATGGTAGCGGATGCTATAGTCACCATGACGCTATCTTTGGTTATGACAACCTTGCTTTCGTATTTACAGAAACTCCTGTCTGGGTGAAACATGCAGAAAAAAACACGTAATTTACTCCTTCTTCTTACCTCATCCCTGTTTAGTCTGGGTCTTTTTTCATCAGCACAGGCTGCGCAACACATCGTGATTGATAACGGCAACAGTGCGTTATCAAAAGAAGCGGCGCGCCAGAGTAGCGAAGACTGGAATGAGACACGTACATTGCGTAATAAAGTGAACAAGCATCTTGAAAAACGCGTTGATAAAGCCGATCGGGATTTCGATAAAGCCGATATGGCAGAAGCACTTGAAGAGAAATGCAAAGCCAGTTCCAACTTCAATGCTTACTGGGAACCCAGCTCTTCGCGCTGCCTTGACCGTCGCTCTGGCCGTCCGGTAACACCCTGATAGATTGATCTATACTTTATCTGCCCAGACTGGGCAGATAAACCATCAAGATGAGTGGGAGGATGCCATGAAGAAAACGATGCTGGCCGGTGCAATAGCGCTGTTACTGACACCACTTATCGCACAAGCGTCACAAGCCTCGTGTGAACAGATTCGCGATGACATCGCCCGCAAGATTATCAACAATGGCGTACCTGAATCCGGTTTCGAGCTGGATATCGTACCTAACGATCAGGTCAGCCAGCACGGCGGCCAGGTTGTTGGTCATTGCGGCCAGGATACACAGAAAATCGTTTATATCCGCCTTGCGGATAATTGATAACGACGATCAGAGCGCTCACCCGGTGGGTAATAAGCGCTAGACGTAATCAATTGATGTCATGATGCGATATAAAAAAGGGGAGCGACATTCTCCCCTTTCCTCTTTGTTATTCAAATACCCGGGGATTACCTCCACCATAGGCCGTGGATGATATAGAACCGGGTACCCGTCGACAGTTAGAACGACTGGCTAATCGCGGAAAGATCAATGTACGTGGACAAATCTCGTTGTTCTGCGCGGGGCAAATACGGTAGCTCACCCAATTGAGGAGCAGGAATTTTTTCCCGCAGCGCCTGGATGATTTCAGCATAGTTAGCCAGCCCTGGGTTAATGCGGTTGGCGACCCAGCCGACCAGCGGCAACCCATCATTAATAATCGCCTGCGCCGTCAGTAGCGCATGATTGATACAACCGAGCTTTATCCCAACCACCAAAACGACCGGTAATTGCTCCTGAACCACCCATTCCGAATAGGTCCGCATGTCGTTCATTAAGGTACGCCAGCCACCACTGCCTTCGACGATAACCATGTCCGATAACCCGCCAAGCTGGTTCAGCCCTTCAGTCATCGCGCAGTAGTTAATCTCTTGTTCGCTGGCACTGATTTCATCTTCCTGTAACGACACAGGATTGACTTGCTGATAAGACAGTGGGATCGACGAGGCTTCCTGCAAGATCAGCGCATCTTTGTTACGCAGCCCCTCTTCTGTTTCCTTGCAGCTCTTGGCAACAGGCTTATACCCCGTCACGGTTTTGCCCGTTTTCGTCAGCGCCTGTAATAACGCCTTCGATACGACTGTTTTTCCAACGGCAGTATCCGTTCCTGTAACAAACATACGCTTTAACATGAAAACACCACTCCGGCAGGCCCCACCTGAAAAAATAAACCTCAAAAAACGTACTGATGAAGCCTAAAGTCTAGGGGATGGGCCTGTGGAGCGGCTTGCGTTAGCGCAATGTTTTGTCGGTAAGCGAAGACACGACGCGATACTGATTAACCCTGCATCAGTTTAATCAGTAAAGAACCGTTATAGAGCGCATCCTTGATGAGAGCGGCACCGGGCACCGTTCCCTGATTATAAAAATGGGTCGATGTGACTTGCAAATGGTGACTATAAGCCGGTAATGCCTGACGGCGGATGCAATCAAGAATGGCAGGATACAGAATATCAGCGGCCTGATTAAGCGGAGAACCAATGAGAATTTTTTCCGGATTGAACAGGTTAACCATGATAGCGGTAATACGGCCCACGTTATTGCCAACATCAACGATAATATCTTTTGCCAGCTGATCGCCGTTCAGCGCTGCCTCACACAGCGATTCGACCGTCAACGGTGAGCCATGCAACAGTGAACTCATTGAACCTTTCAGGCGCTGCTGGGCCAGCTCCAGCATACTTTCGATGCTGGCAACCGTTTCTAGGCACCCGTGATTACCGCAATAACAGCGCTTACCATAAGGGTCAACCTGCGTGTGACCAATTTCCACCAGCGTTCGGCTACCGGCATGCAGTATACGCCCGCCGGTAATAATGCCGGCACCGACGTTATGATCGATAACAATCTGGATAACGTTTTGGCAACCGCGTGATGCGCCAAACAACGCTTCTGCCATCGTCCAGGCGCAAATATCATGTTGCAGATAAACTGGCACCCCTGTGCGCTTTTCCAGCGCCGGGCCGATCGCCATTTCTTCTACGGCGTAAAACGGCATACGGTGAATGATGCCAGTGGATGAGTCCACCATACCGGGTGACGTGATGGCGATAGCGGTCAGTCGTTCCAACTGACGTTGGTGGCGGATAAAAAACTGATCGATGTCCGTCAGAATGCGTTCCAGTAGTGGCTGGGGATGTTCACTCGGTAAATCAACCTTGTCCTCCACCACCAGATGGCCGCTCAAATCACGCAGGGCCAACGTCATCACCTGGTTGCTGATTCGTACCGATAGGTAGTGCCAGGCTTCGGTATCCAACACCAGGCCGATTGCCGGCCGCCCACGGCTTCCCATTTCCTGGTACTCGGTTTCCCGTACCAGATGCGCTTCCATCAATTCGCGCACGATTTTGGTAATACTAGCGGGAGCAAGCTGGGCCTGTTTTGACAACTCAATGCGGGAGATGGGGCCATGTTCATCGATCAGTCGATAAACGCCACCTGCATTCATCTGTTTGATCTGATCGATGTGTCCCGGCTGACCACTGACAATCACGGTAAAGCGGCTCCTGCAATTAGGCGTAATGGGTATTTTTTACGCTGTAAAATAAAAAACTGAGGCTATGGTGGAGCTTTTGTAAATAGCCGTCAAATATTTGATTCGATATGTGATTAACCGCACATATTTTTGAGGGTATTACCCAACATTAGCGTGATTAACGTCTGGGCGGCGGTGTTCAGCGGGCGATGCTGGTGGGTTACTAACCACATTTCACTGATAGCGTCTTTTTCCTGCAACGACAGGTATTTTACGCCATCTATCCGGATACGACGGAATGACGCTGGCAACAAGGAAACCCCTAACCCGGATGAGACCAGACCGATAATCGTCATCGCCTCGCCGACTTCCTGCGTAATGTACGGTGTAATGCCGTATCTTTTGAGCAAATTCAGGACTTCATCGTACAGCGCCGTTCCCACCTCACGGGCAAAAAACACGAAGGGTTCATTGGCTAACTGCTGGATACTGATATGCCCGCCGGGAACAGAAGCCAGCGGGTGTTCCTCATGCACAACCGCCACCATTGGCTCATGCAGTAGTAGCTGATGACGCAGCATATCCGGCAATGGGTTGTTACGCATGACGCCCAGATCCAGCTTACCGTCAAGCAACGGTGCAATCTGTTGCTTAGTGTTGATCTCCATCATCTGGATATGTACTTCAGGATAGCTCTGGCGAAACTGCAACAGACTACGCGAAACCTGTTTAACAAACGGAGCTGATGAGGTGAAACCGATATTAAGCTCCCCTATTTCACCGCGCTGAATGCGGGCCGCTCGCTCTGCCGCCTGATTGACCTGGCTGATGATGGCCCAGGCCTCTTTCAGAAATAATTCGCCCGCCTGTGTCAGGCGTACATTACGGTTATTTCGCTCCAACAGTTGAGCGCCGATTTGCTCTTCCAGAGCCTGAATCTGCTGGCTGAGCGGTGGCTGAGAAATATGCAATCTTTCCGCTGCCCGCCCAAAATGCAGCTCTTCGGCGACGGCAATGAAGTAGCGTAAATGCCTGAGCTCAATATTCATATTTATAAAATATCATTATTAACAATTAATATATTATACAAAACAATCGAGCTAATTCTATGATTTACCCACTGATGTTTTTGCCGTATTTTTCCGGATAAGGATTGATTTTGAGTACCCCCATGTCTGCACAGAGAATGTCCGTTTCTGTCACTGACGATATCCAACCTCAACGCGACACCCGCGTTCCTGTTTACAAAAATCCATTTATCAGCCGAGGTACGCCGTCGTTCATTCGCGTTACGCTCGCCTTGTTTTCTGCCGGTCTGGCGACCTTTGCCCTGTTGTACTGCGTACAGCCGATATTGCCGATATTGTCGCAGGCTTTTGGCGTATCTCCGGCCACCAGCAGCCTGTCGCTTTCCGTTTCCACGATGACGATGGCTGTCGGATTGTTATTTACCGGCCCGCTATCAGACACCATTGGTCGTAAAAATGTCATGGTGGTATCGCTACTACTGGCGTCGGTATTTACCCTGATAGGTTGCATGATGACCAACTGGGTCGGCCTGTTGGTGATGCGCGCTCTGGTTGGCTTATCGCTCAGCGGTGTGGGCGCGGTAGCCATGACCTACCTGAGTGAAGAAATCCATCCCAGTGTGGTGGCATTTTCTATGGGGTTGTATATTAGCGGTAACTCAATTGGCGGGATGAGCGGCCGTCTGTTAACCGGGGTCATTGCTGATTTTTTCGGCTGGCGTGTATCCATCACCTGTATTGGCATCGTCGCGTTACTGGCCTCATTGACGTTTTGGCGGATATTGCCTGATTCTCATCACTTTCGTGCCGGTTCGCTGCGCCCCAAAACACTGTGGATCAATACCCGTTTACACTGGCGTGATGCTGGTCTACCGTTGTTATTTGCCGAAGGGTTCCTGCTGATGGGCTCCTTTGTGACGCTGTTCAACTATATTGGCTATCGCTTGCTGGATGCCCCTTACAACCTGAGTCAAACGGTGGTGGGTTTGCTGTCGGTGGTCTTCCTCACCGGTAGCTACGCATCACCACGCGCCGGGGCGATGATTGCTCGTTTCGGCCGGGGACCGGTATTGGTCGGCAGTATTATGCTGATGTTATCAGGCCTTCTATTGACCCTGTTCAGTTCGCTGCTGATGATGTTTTTGGGGATGATGCTCTTTGCCGCCGGGTTCTTTGCCGCCCACTCGGTTGCCAGTAGTTGGATTGGTTTGCGTGCATTGCGTGCGAAAGGTCAGGCTTCGTCGCAGTATCTATTCTGTTATTATCTGGGGTCGAGCCTCGCGGGTACTTCAGGTGGTTTCTTTTGGTATCACTATGGTTGGACGGGGTTGGTGCTGTTTCTGTCATGCTTGCTGACGCTGGCTATCGGTTTAGGATTCAAGCTGAAATCCCTGAAAAATTGATTCAACGGTGACTTATCTCCCCCCTTCTACCCACCGGTGCTGAAAATTCAGAATCGGTGGGTACTCTGCTTTTTCGTACTACCAAGCTGATAAAAAGATGCGTTGCTGAACTGGGCGTTTGGGATATAATAAATAGTATGTTGTAACTAATTTGATGTTGATAATTATGCCTGCCTACGACCTGATTGAACGGATGAACCACTGCTTTACCTCACTGGAAGCGCATCTGGCTGAAATGCATCAATTGTTTCTCGCCTTTCAATTTACCGGCGGGCGCTTGTTTACCCTTCCTTCGGTAGAAAAAGGTACAGAGCATGACCCGGTAACGCATATTCAGGTTACGCCCGTCACTGGTATAGAAGCCCGAGATATCGGTTTGCAGCATTTTCGGCATTTATTCATTCACCACTACGCTGAAACTATCAGTAGCAAAGCAGCCATCCGCCTGCCCGGCGTACTGTGTTTTCGGGTTAATAACGCTGAATCACGACAGGCTCGTCAGTTAGTGACGAACATAAACGCCCGGAAAAAGGAACTGGAGCAGATCATCACCGTGGAGTCTGGACTGGAACCCGAACAGCGCTTCGATTTTGTCCATGCCCACCTCAAAGGGCTGATAACACTGAGCGCCTATCGCACCATTACCCTGCTGCTTGATCCGGCCTCGGTGAGATTTGGCTGGGCGAACAAGAACATCATCAACAACATTACCCGTGATACGTTACTGGAAAAACTGGAGAAAAGTCTGCAGGCAGGACGCAGCCAGGCCCCTTACAGCAAGGAGCAATGGGCATCGTTGCTGGAGCAGGAAATCCGAGATGTGAAGCGCCTGCCGGAACAGGCGTTGCTAAAAATCAAGCGGCCCGTGAAAGTTCAGCCGATTGCACGGGTCTGGTATCAGGAACAGCAGAAGCAAGTACAGCATCCCTGCCCGTCACCGCTGCTGGTGTTGTGTCATCAGGATACGATGCCGGTGATGGGAGACCTCAATGACTACGATGCTGACAACATTCAGCATCGCCATCGACCCAAAGCCAAGCCGTTGCGGTTACTGATCCCGCGCTTGCATCTGTATACCGATGACGGTGCCTGAGTATCACGGTTTCATACTGCTGACCATGTCCTCTGGGCGAACCCACTGCGTAAATTGCTCCTCAGTGAGATAGCCCAGTTTCAAGGCTGATGCCTTCAGTGTCAGCCCCTCTTTATGCGCTTTTTTGGCGATTTCAGCGGCCTTGTCATAACCAATATGCGGATTGAGCGCGGTCACCAGCATCAGCGACTCATTCAGCAATTGGTTGATCCGCTCGCGGTTAGGTTCAATGCCCACGGCGCAATGCTCGTTAAAGCTCTTCATACCATCAGCCAATAACCGAACGGATTGCAGGAAATTGTGAATCACCATCGGCCGAAAGACATTCAGCTCAAAGTTACCGGATGCGCCCCCAAGATTAACCGCCACATCGTTCCCCATCACCTGGCAACACAGCATGGTCATCGCTTCACACTGTGTCGGGTTGACTTTCCCCGGCATAATCGAGCTACCGGGCTCATTTTCCGGAATGGCAATCTCGCCAATACCGCAACGAGGCCCGGAGGACAGCCAGCGCACATCATTCGCAATCTTCATCAATGATGCGGCCAGCCCCTTCAGTGCACCGTGCGCGTGTACCAGCGCATCACAGGTGGCCAACGCCTCAAATTTATTCGGCGCACTCACAAAGGGATGCCCAGTCAACGCAGCCAGTTCAGCCGCCACCCGTACCGCGTATTCAGGGTGTGTATTCAACCCGGTACCGACAGCTGTACCACCTAACGCCAGTTCACACAGGTGAGGAATGCTATTTTCGAGATGGCGCACATTATGCGATAGCATCGCTACCCAGCCAGAAATCTCCTGCCCTAACGTCAGCGGCGTTGCATCCTGCAGGTGAGTGCGGCCAATCTTGACGATATCGGCAAACTGCGTCGCCTTATCCGCGAGGGTCTGTTGTAACACGTTCAATTCAGGGATCAGATGTTCACGCAGCACGGTCACTGCCGCAACGTGCATGGCGGTAGGAAAAACATCGTTAGAACTCTGGCTTTTATTGACATCATCATTCGGGTGCACCAGCCGGTCATTACCCCGCACGCCCCCCAACAATTCGCTGGCCCGATTCGCCAGAACCTCGTTCATGTTCATGTTGGTTTGCGTGCCAGAGCCCGTCTGCCAGATAGCCAGCGGGAATTCTCCGACGTGCTGACCACTCAGGACTTCGTCTGCCGCTTGAATAATGGCATCACCTTTATTGTCGGCTAATAACCCTAAATCCATGTTGACGCGCGCTGCCGCACGTTTGGTCTGTGCCAGCGCCATGATCAGTGCACCTGGCATTTTTTCTTCCGAAATACGAAAGTGCTCCAGTGAACGCTGGGTCTGAGCACCCCACAAATGCGTTGCCGGCACGGCAATCGGCCCCATGGAATCTTTCTCAATACGCGTGTCTGACATGGTTTTCTCCTTTGCGAAACACGTCATTTTCAGATGACTGCGAATTATTACCCTTCTGGAATCATGGCATATAAAGCATTAGCATAGCGGGCATTGAGATGGCGGAACCTTTTCAGGCGCGATTACCCGCCGTTATCGCCATGAAATTAACAATCCATTTAATAGCAGGAAAATATTATGCAAAAAATGCGCAACAATGTGCAGCATTATGCCTGGGGCAGTAAACACGCGTTAACCGAACTGTATGGGATTGAAAACCCAGACAATCAACCCATGGCAGAGCTGTGGATGGGAGCGCACCCGAAAAGTAGCTCTCTCTTACTTGATGAGCAGGGGCAGGCACAGAGCCTTCGGGATCTGATCAATAAAGACCCGGCCGGTTTTTTAGGTACGGCGGTAGCAAAACGCTTTGGTGAGTTACCTTTTCTTTTCAAGGTATTATGTGCTGAACAGCCGTTATCGATTCAGGTTCACCCCAGTAAGTCTGCGGCCGAAGTCGGGTTTGCGCGTGAAAATGCCGCCGGTATAGCGCTTGACTCCCCACAACGCAATTACAAAGACGCTAATCACAAACCGGAGTTGGTCTTTGCCCTCACCCCTTATCTGGCGATGAATGGCTTTCGTGAGCTGACAGCGATCACCGGTTTGTTGCAACCACTAGCCAACGCCCACCCGGCTATCGCCGCATTTTTGTCATGCCCTGATAGCACAACGCTCAGTACCTTGTTCTCCAGCCTGTTGAGCATGGAAGGCGAGCAGAAAGCCTCCGCTATCGCCGGACTGAAAGAGGTTTTGAGCCATCAACATGGCGAACCTTGGGACACCATTCGCTTTATTGCACAGTTTTACCCTGATGACGGCGGCCTGTTTTCCCCGTTACTGCTGAATGTCGTTACACTACAACCCGGCGAAGCCATGTTTTTGTATGCCGAAACCCCGCATGCTTATCTTCAAGGGGTGGCGCTGGAAGTGATGGCCAATTCGGACAACGTTCTGCGTGCCGGTCTGACACCTAAGTATATCGATATCCCTGAATTGCTCGCCAACGTCCGCTTTGAGTCGAAACCGGCTGACACCTTACTGACGTCGCCGGTAAAAACGGCCAACGAACTGAGTTTTCCTATTCCGGTCGATGACTTTGCCTTTTCACTGCATTATCTTACCGATGTACCGCAGATGCTGAGTCAGCAAAGTGCAGCTATTATCTTTTGTGTCGAAGGTCAGGCAGTACTGGAACACGGCGCACAGCAGGTCCGCTTGCTGCCAGGCGAATCATGCTTTATCCCCGCCAGTGAATCACCGGTACACATCCAGGGGAAAGGTCAGATTGCCCGTGTTTATAACCGGCCTTTACTGGTATAACGCCATGTATTCCCTGATGAGGAATACAACACATTGAATCAACAAGGAAATATAACGTGGCAAAAAAAACAGTTGTAGCCGCTGGGGTTGTTATTGCGCTCGCCGTAGCCTGGGGAGGTGCCTCCTGGTATACCGGCAAACAGATTGAACAGCATATTGGGGATGTCACCGACAATCTGAACAACGAGTTAAAAAACGCGTACCCGCAATCAGGCATCAAGGTCGCCTACCGGGACTATCACCGTGGTATGTTCAAAAGCCAGGTCGCATTGGTGTTACAGTCTGACGGTACCGATGCCCGGCAACGCCTGTTAGGTGCCAATGACGAAGTAGTCTTTAACGCCACCGTATTCCACGGCCCCTTCCCACTGAGCGCCAGTCAGTTTAGCCTGAAACCGGCATTAGCCGCCGTACACGGCGAGCTGGCCAACACTGAATCGGTAAAAGCGCTGTTTGATCTGACGAAGAACAAACCGTTCATCACTACAGACAGCCGCATTGACTATAACGGCGATACTCACTCTGCCGTCACGCTGGAAGCGCTGGACGTTAAAAGTCAGGATACGAAGGTTAACTTCAGCGGTACAACACTGTTGGTCGATGTGGCTGGTAATCTGCGTGCAGGCAAAGTGGTCGGCAATGTGGCCAACCTGACGATGGAGAAACCTAACCTGCAAGGACAGAATGAGAAACTGACGCTGCAGGATCTGGCGCTTAACAGCGACACCCACAAAGGTAAATTCGATCTCAATATCGGCGACGCCAAACTCACGTTGAAGAAACTGGCGCTGGATGTTCAGAGCGGCGATAACCTGGTATTGAACGATTTCTCGCTGGTCAATCACAGCTCGGAAGACGACACGAATCTGGCAGGACAGCTGACCCTGTCGCTAGGATCGGCGCTATTTCGCGATCAAAATCTGGGGTCGTGGAACATTAACTTCGCCTTCTCCGGGCTGGATGGCAAAGGTACCCGCCAATTCGTGACGGAATACCAGAAGAACCTGCAATCCTTGCTGCAAAACATCGATCAGATGACGCCAGAAGTTTACGACCAGCAGTTAGCTGCTCTGGTTCTGCACAATTTGCCGCAATTGTTGAAAGGTAATCCGAGTATCAAAGTAGCGCCATTAAGCTGGAAAAACGCGAAAGGCGAAAGTACCTTCACGCTGGCATTGGATTTAACCGATCCGCTGCAAAAGAGCACCGCGCCAACCGCGAATCTCTCTGACGAGGAAGCAATTATCCGCCAGTCTGTTAAAAGTCTGGACGCCCGCCTCAACGTGCCGATGGATATGCTTACCGAACTGATGATACAGATAGCGCCGAAAGCCACCACGGATGAAGAGAAAAAGCAACTGGACCAGATGGCTCGTCAGCAGACCCAACTGATGGCCAATATTGGTCAGATGAGCCAGGTTACCGTCACCAAAGACAATGCCATCACCAGTTCACTGCAGTACAGCGATGGCACCGTGACCTTCAACGGGCGTAAGATCCCGTTGGCTGAGTTCATCGCGCCGTTTATCACCCAGCCGTCGGAAAATGTGCCCGAGCAAGGTGATGATGCACCAGAAGACACCCAACCGGACGCCTCCGTCAGTCCGTAATCGCTCACCGGCGCCGCTCAGGCGCCGGTTTCTTTCGCTCGGCAAGCACATCGCGTTTTAACATGCAGTACCACGTAGTATGCCGTACAACAGACAGCGAGGCGGATGACACACGCTGGCATCAGGTGCTTATGCTTAATTTGTATTATGTCCGCATTGATATATAAACTTCTTTTTATCAATCAATGGTAAATTGCCCGCGTTTATTCTTATACTGCACACGAGTTATCAGACTCTGTCCCTTGTGGAACGGTGGCGTAATGCCAGCGTCACAAGGAATACCGCCTGCTGATGGATTTTTTTAATAAAAAACGAGTACAACATACAACATGATTGATCCGTACATTCCGTTGACGGATATCCATCGCCATCTTGATGGTAATATCCGCCCCCAAACCATCCTTGACTTAGGCCGCCAGTTTACTATCGATTTGCCCGGCCATGACCTCGAGTCCCTGCGTCCCCACGTACAGATAATCGATCACGAACCCGATTTAATCAGCTTTCTGCAAAAGCTGGATTGGGGTGTGGCCGTACTGGGATCGCTGGATGCCTGCCGCCGCGTTGCTTACGAAAACGTGGAAGACGCAATCCGTGCCGGACTGGATTACACTGAGTTACGTTTTTCGCCTTACTACATGGCCCTCAGTCACCAATTACCGCTGGAAGG
The DNA here is from genome assembly GCF_000406165.1 of Dickeya zeae NCPPB 2538. Lineage (NCBI taxonomy): Bacteria > Pseudomonadati > Pseudomonadota > Gammaproteobacteria > Enterobacterales > Pectobacteriaceae > Dickeya > Dickeya zeae. The sequence continues at coordinate 2,191,327 of NZ_CM001977.1, forward strand.
CGTGGTTGAAGCCGTAATCGATGGTATTACCGCAGGTTGTCGTGACCATAATCACGCCGTGATGGTGCGTCTTATCGGCATCATGAGCCGTACCTTTGGTACCCACGCCTGTGAGCAAGAGCTTGACGCGTTGCTGGCACACAAAGACGGCATTATTGCTATCGATCTGGCAGGCGATGAGCTCGGTTTCCCCGGTGAACTCTTCACTACCCACTTTACCCGAGCGCGCGATGCGGGCTGGCGTATCACCGCCCATGCAGGCGAAGCCGCCGGTCCGGAAAGTATCTGGCAGGCGATACAGCAACTGGGGGCTGAGCGTATCGGTCACGGCGTCACAGCGATCGTCGACAGCGAGCTGATGGAATATATGGCAGAACACCAGATTGGCATTGAATCCTGCCTGACCTCTAACCTGCAGACCAGCACGGTAAAAGCGATGCATGAGCACCCACTGGTGCATTTCCTGCGCCACGGTATTCCAGCGACGATTAACACCGACGACCCGGCCGTGCAAGGGATCGATATTCGCCATGAATACGAGATAGCGGCACCATTAGCGGGACTGTTGCCGGAAGATATCCGACAGGCACAAGAAAACGGCCTGCGTATGGCGTTTATCTCTGAACAGGAAAAACAGCTGTTGCGCCAGCGCGCTCAGCAACGACAGGCGTAAGACGTAATAAGACTGCACCGGACAAAAAAAAGCGGATGCCTTATGGTATCCGCTTTTTTCATGCCTAAGGTGACCTGCCGATAACATGGTCGACAGCATCCCATCCCAGCACAATTAATCTTTCGGTTGTACGGACGAATGGTGACTGGAGATCAACCATTTACCGTCTTTGAATGCATACGTATAGGTGTAACGCGCTTTAGCCTGTGAGTTATCACCAAATGTGAAGGTGTAATTGCCGATATCCAGCGCTTCGTTACACCCAATCTTGATAACGCGGTTATCAATCTTACCCACCGGTTTTTTTGCTAAGAAATGCTCAAAATAGTCAATGCGCTCAGCATCTGTCGTACGCATTTTGCCAGACAACGTCGGCAATAACACCGCGTCGGTCTCATAATTGGCGTTGACCTTCTTCGCATCCCCAGTCTGTAACGATGCATTCCAGCGATCAAACAAACTGGCGATAGCGCTTTCATCGGTCTTGACACAGGTTTCCGTTGTCGCGGCATAAGCCTGAGATACGGTAACGACACTGAGGAAACTCAGCGAGAGCAGCACTTTCTTATACATGTCTATCCCTCATCAATTAAGTAATGATTACTTTCTCTATCCCTATTGCTGCGAGGCTTCAAAAAGCCTCACAGATTAACACTATAGTCAATGTGCTCTCGGTTGACCATTTCGTAAGGAAACGATCGACATCAGGAAACGTGTTTTAACCCTGTTGCATATGACGCGTTATTTTCCCGCTTTTTCTTCATCCGGCGATGCGGCTCGTTTTGCATAACGCTGCGCCAGCGTCGCACACACCATCAACTGAATCTGGTGGAAAATCATCAGTGGCAACACCATTGCCCCAACAGCGGCGGCAGGAAATAGTACGTTAGCCATCGGGATACCATTGGCCAGACTCTTTTTAGAACCACAGAATACGATGGTGATTTCATCCGGGGTATTGAACCCCAATTTGCGGGCTGCCAGCGTGGTACAGACCAGCACAATCCCCAGTAGCACCAGCGAACAGATAACCACCGCCAGCAGCGACCACCCGTTAATCTGGTGCCAAATCCCCTGCACCACCGCCTCACTGAATGCCACGTACACCACTAACAGAATAGATGACCGGTCAGTGATATTGATCAGTTTGCGATGACGATCGACCCAGCGGGCAATCAACGGACGGGACAGATGACCAATGACGAACGGCACCATCAGTTGCATGATAATGGAGCCGATCGCATGCAGCGTATCAGTTTGCCCACCTTGTGTATGCATCAGCAGGCCGACCAGGATCGGCGACAGGAAAACCCCGAGAATGCTGGATGCCGAAGCGCTACAAATCGCGGCCGCAACGTTACCGCGAGCCATCGAGGTGAAAGCAATGGCGGATTGCACCGTCGCAGGCAATGCACACAGATACAGGAACCCCAGATACAGTCCGGGGGTTAACACCTGTGGTGACAGGAACGCCATGCCAATCCCCAGTAATGGGAACAGAATAAAGGTACTGGCAAACACCACCAGATGCAGTCGCCAGTGGCCCATACCGGCCGTAATCGCATCACGAGATAGCTTGGCGCCATGCATGAAAAACAGCAGTGCGATGGCGGCGGTGGTCAGGTTTTCGAAAAAAACCTTGGCCGTGCCCTCACACGGGAAAATGGACGCGGTAATAACGACCGCAATTAAAACCAGCAAAAATTTGTCAATTTTCAAGCGTTGTAACCATGCCATAGTGTGTTTGCATCCTCAGACATAAAAAATACAGGCGATCCTAAGATCGCCTGCTTAAACAATGCCCCACTATCAGCAATAAATACCCATAATGCAAGACAGAAACCCGCCTCGCGTTCAGGGATTTACGTCACAAATCATGACGATTACCGGCTAACTGCTCTTCAGTGTCATCATTTTTTTCTGTTCGTATGAGGTTAGCCCCAGCTCGATCAACTCCATCACGTTAATCGCCTGTCCGACAGGTACCGGGTTGTCGCCCCGCCCCCGCAGCGCATCACGAATACCGGCATAATAAGATTGATAATGCCCAGGGATGGTCGGCACGGTTTGTTCTGCCAGTACCCCCTCACGGTGCAGCGTCAGAATACCGTCATGGTTATCCTGCCCCCAGTCATCATGTTCTTGTGGTTTTTCACCCGCTTTCAAGCGGTCTTCCTGCGGGTCAAGACCAAATTTCACATAGCTGCCCTGGGTGCCATGCACGATGTAACGGGCGCTTGGCGCCGCCGCCAGCATGGTACTGTGCACCACGACACGTCGCTGGGGGTAAATCAGCGTCGCATGGAAATAATCTGCGGCTTTGCTGCCGGGACGAAGCTGCGCCATATCCGCCTGAATCGCCACCGGCAAACCGAACAACTGCAATACCTGATCAATCAAATGTGGCGCCAGATCGTACCAAATACCACTTCCTTCGCCGCCCTCTTCACGCCAGCGTTGACGCACTTGCGGTCGATAGCGGTCAAAATGCGATTCCATATACACCACATCGCCCAGCGCCCCGGCTTTCAGCAATTGCTGTAATGTCAGGAAATCACTGTCCCAGCGCCGGTTATGGAATACGGAAAGGAGTTTACCCGCATGTTCTGCCAGTTGGTTCAGCTCACGTGCTTGTGACAGTGTCACGGTAAACGGTTTATCCACCACCACATGCTTACCGGCCAGCAACGCCTGCCGAGCCAGTGGGAAATGGGTGTCATTCGGGGTGGGTATGACAATCAGATCGATATCAGGATCAGTGAACAGCGCTTGCGGCTCCGGCACGACGTGCATTGAGGGCCAGTCAGCCTGAACTTTTCCCGCATCGCGGCTCGATACCGCCGTCAGCTTCATTCCTGACGTGGCTGCAATCAGTGGCGCATGAAATGTCTTACTGGCATAACCATAACCTATCAGACCAACACGGATGGTCTCCGTCATATATTTCCCCTCATTGGCGGACCTGAAGATCAGGCCCGTTGTCCTCGTGCAATTAGGCGGCGTTCCGCCTTCAGCTCAGCGCTGGCGGAACACTGCCTAGTATAGCACCGGGGAAAATGATGATTATCGGACAGTACTGAGATGGCTGCGCTGGATAGTAATACTGAGATGATAATACTGATAGAGCCCCCGGCTATGACTCCCCATCACAGCCATAGCCAGGGTACATCAACAGGTAATTATGGCGTCACGACCCAAGGGTGAGGCGGAGCGAGCGATTCACCACGCCAGGGAGAAACCTCCACCGGTTTTTCTATCAACGGATGATGGATTTCGCTGTTACGCCGCCGGAAATCGCTAGGGCTAACACCTACCCGCTTGCGGAAAACGCGGGAAAAGTAGAGCTGATCGTCATAGCCCACCACACGACCGACAGCAGCTATCGACTCCTGTGTGGTCTGCAACAACAGCTTGGCGCGAATAACTCGTTGGTCTTCACGCCAGCGCAGGATGTTCACGCCAACCTGTTCACGAAACAGATGGGCCAGCCTCGACGGCGACAGACACACATGGCGAGCCACCTCATCAATACGCAGTTCTCCGGCCAGATTACCGGTAATAAACTGGCACGCCTCGATCACGCGCGGGTCCATAATGCGCTGCGGGCTCTGTGGATCTTCCTCCATCGCGCGCAATAACAGGCGCTCCAGCAGATTCATCGCCAGTTCTTCAGCAAAACGCCGCCCGGAACGATGGGTCTGTTCAATATTGGCGAACAGCTTGTCAAACTCCTGCAACAGCCCGGTACTGGAGAGCGTCAACCGCCCGACATCACAACCTTTACTGTGCCACTCCAGCCAGTCGGCCCAGTAGGCACGAGGGCGGAAATAGACCCAGCGGTGATACCAACAGTCGCTACCGGGCGCACGGCCATAGTAGTGACGCGACCGGGGTGGAAACAGCAGCAGGTCGCCAGGGTTACAGAAAAACGTATCATCGCCATCCAACACCTTCCCCTGACCTTTGATGGTCAGGTTAATGATGTATCCCTTCATACCATCTGGACGATCAATGAAGAAATCCAGCGGTCCGCCAGCCAGAATCGGCGTCAGTCCCGCCACCAGATAGGCGTTAAACGCATAACCGGGCAGCAACGGGTTAGGCTGGGACTCATGCGCCATACGGTGATACATGCGGCCTCCTGAAAAGAGATTCTCGTCTCGTTATGGATAGCGCCAGCACTGGCTAGCGCTATCCGGCTATCACACCGTTTTCTTCGACATTTGTTTGTAGCGGTCAAAGATAACCGCGGCCAGCAGAATCAGACCACGCACCACATATTGGGCAAAGGGCGAGATATTCAGCAGGTTCATGGCGTTTTCCACCGTCCCCAGGATCAACACCCCGGCCACCACATAGGATATCTTGCCGATACCACCTTTCAGTGACACACCGCCCAGTACGCACGCTGAAATCACAATCAATTCATAACCGATAGACGTCATCGGCTGTCCGCTGGTCATACGCGATGCCAGAATGATACCCGCCGCCGCAGAAACCAGCCCGGACAGACCGAAAATAATGATTTTGGTCCGTACTACCGGTACCCCGGCCAACCGGGCGGCCTCTTCGTTACCGCCAATTGCCAGCGTATTGCGACCAAAGGTGGTTTTATTGAGCAATAAACCGAACAACACCATACAAATGACCGTCAGCCAGATCGGTGCCGGTAACCCCAGCCAGTTGGCGTAACCCAGCGTGAAGAAGCGCTCATCTTCAATACCAACAGCCTTGCCATCAGAAATGATGTACGCCAGCCCACGCACAATCTGCATGGTTGCCAGTGTGGTGATCAATGCGTTGATTTTCAGTTGCGCGATAACAAATCCGTTGAGTAAACCGAACGCAACGCCAAGCAGTAAACCGGCGGCGACGCCCAGCCACAAACTTTCGCTGACGTTGATCACCACCGCGGTGGTAACACCCGCACAGGCAATCACCGACGCGACCGACAGGTCAAAATCACCGGAGGCCAGGCAAAACAGCATGCCGCACGCCACCATGCCCGACATGGAAATCGCCAGCCCCAGCCCTTTCATATTGATGAAGGTAGCGAAATTGGGCACAAAAAACGTGCAGGCTAAAAACAGTGCGGCAAACACAACCAGCATGCCGTAATTATCCCAGATACGGGACAGGCTGAAAGCATGAGATTTACCGGCATGGGAAGGGGAACTAACCGTAGACATTCATCAACTCCTTGGCGGTCAGGCAACCGCGGGTTCAGTAGCAGTCGTTTTTAACATCGCCAGACTCAGGACCTGCTGCTCACTGGCTTCACCGTGCAGCAATTCGCCGGAAATGGCACCCTCGCGCATCACCACGATGCGGTCCGCCAGCCCAAGCACTTCAGGCAGGTCGCTGGACGCAAACAACACGGCAATACCCTGCCGGGCCAGCTCATAAATCACGTGGTAAATCTCATGCTTGGCACCGACGTCAATGCCGCGGGTCGGTTCATCCAGCATGATCACTTTCATATCCTCCGACAGCCAGCGACCAAGGATCGCCTTCTGCTGATTACCGCCGGACAGGTTCATGATCAACTGCTCCGGCGACGGCGTTTTGATATTCAACGCCTGAATGTGATGATCGGCGTTTTCCTCCTCCCAGGCTTCATTGATGATGAAACCGTTCTTGATGTGTTTGCGACGGGCGCTGATATTGATGTTATCCCGCACCGAGTGCACCGGAATGATGCCGTCGGCCTTACGATCTTCCGGGCACAGCATCAGCCCGCTACGAATCGCATCGCCGGGGGATCTGGCACGCAGTGGTTGCCCATCCAACCGCACCTCGCCGCTGGTAATGCCGGTAGCGCCGAACAGCGCTTTCATCAGCTCACTACGCCCGGCCCCCACCAACCCGAACAGTCCGACAATTTCGCCGCTACGTACTGATAACGACACCGGTGATTTCACACCCACAGCTTTGACTTCATGCAGTTCCAGCCGCGGTTCACCATGTGGACGCGGCTGATAACCGTAAATATCACCCAGATTGCGGCCCACCATGGCTTGTACCAGTTGCGCATGGTCAACCTGCTGCATATCGGAGAAGGTTTTCACGTAGCGCCCGTCTTTAAACACGGTGATGGCATCGCTCAGTGCAAAGATTTCCTCCATACGGTGTGACACGTACAGAATCACCCGCCCTTCGCTGCGCAATTCACGGATCACCCGGAAAAGTTGTTCGATCTCACGTGCCGACAACGAGCTGGTCGGCTCATCAAAGGCGATAATCTTGGCATTGCGTGCCAGCGCCTTAGCGATTTCCACCATCTGCCATTGCCCAATGGACAGGTATTTCAACGGGGTATCCGGGTCGATATCCAATCCAAGGTGTTCCAGTTGTAAACCGGCCTCGTAACGCAGTAGCGATTGGTTTACCAGCCCCCCCTTGTGTGGCAACTGCCCCAAATAGATGTTTTCCGCTACCGTCATTTCCGGCACCAGATGCAGTTCCTGGTAGATGATCGCCACACCGGCATTCAGCGCGTCCATCGTATTGGTGAAGCGCACTGGTTGCCCTTTAATGTGAATCTCTCCCTGCGACGGCGTGTAATTGCCGCTCAAAATTTTCAGCAAGGTGGATTTCCCCGCGCCGTTTTCTCCCATCAACGCGTGGATTTGCCCGGCATGACAGTCAAAACTGATGTCATCCAGTGCCTTGACGCCGGGAAACACTTTGCCGATCCCCCGGAAGGATAAATAAGGTGACTGTACGGTCATTTCAGCATCCTCAATGGTCTGCGCCGTCGGATGACGGCGCGGCCAGTGTTTTGCCCGCGCGGCTACCAGCTCGTACGGGCAAAGGTCATTACATCAAGCCTTTTTTCTGCAGTTCAGTTTTAAAGTTATCGCGGGTAATCAGCACCACATCCGTCACCTCGGTGAATTTCTGCGGTTCAACGCCTTTTGTTACCCAGTCATGCAGCATCTGGATGCTCTTGTAGCCATGTACGTCCGGGCTTGGCAGCAGTGAGCCGTAGAAACCGGTCGGTTGTGCTTTGGAGAGTTCGCTGACCGCGTCCACCCCATTGATACCGATACCGATGACATTAGCGGCCTTGAATCCCTGACCTTCGGTTGCACGCACACCACCCAGTACGGTGTTGTCGTTCATACCGACGATCAGCCAGTTTTTCACGTTAGGGTGTTGCACCAGCAACGAGTTAGCGGCATCAAATGCGCCGGGGATATCGTTAGACTTGGTCGGTACCTGATAGATCTGTTTTTCCGGGAATCCAGCGGCTTTCAGTGCCTCCATCGATCCCGATGTGCGGCGGCGAGCGGTATCCAGCTCATTGGCGGTGATCGCCATCACTGCAGTGTCTTGCAGTTTCCAACCACGTTTCTGCATCTCTTTCCATAATTCCTGGCCCTGACGTTCGCCAATCTTGGTGGCGGCCATCATCACCAGCGGGACGGTGTCCATCGGTTGCCCTTTGGCATTCACAAACTGGTCATCTACGGCAATCACTTTCAGGTTATAGCTGCGCGCTTTGGCAACGATAGCTGACCCCAGTTTCGGATCAGGTGTACAGATAACGAAACCTTTGGCACCGCTGGCAGCCAGGCTGTCGATAGCATTGAGGGTTTTCTCGCCATCGGGCACAGCTATCTTGATAACGTCAAATCCCAGGTCTTTACCGGCTTTGTCGGCGAACCGCCATTCAGTCTGGAACCAGGGCTCTTCCGGTTGTTTAACCAGAAAGCCCAGCTTCATATTTTCTGCGATAGCCGATTGTGACATAACCGCAGCCAGGCCAATCGCCGCCAGAACCTTAGTGAATTTATGCATGGTTTTCTCCGCTCATTGTTATCTTTACCACGATGGCAACCGGAGGTGCCATCACGTATGTAAACGCTCTCAGTAAAATGCTTTTTTCTGGAACAACGGAAAAACAATAAGTTATTGTGATTCCATCCTCCGTTTACCTTCAGACGCGTAAGTTGTAGCGGGTATTTTCACCACGAAGAGAGAGCGCAATCACATTCAGAAACTACAGCTGATTCGTGCATAGATTCAGCAAATTTAACCTGCCGTTAACTTATGACCGCCATCACAAAACCCCTGAGCGTGACAGAAAAGTACATACTTCCAGCTAATGACTCCTCACGGCGTTAAATCGGCCTGTCTATCGTAAACAGCGTGATCCCTACGATTAACAGGAGCAGCAACGATGAGTGCGGGCGCCATTACTCTTGGTCTTGATTTTGGCAGCGATTCTGTCCGTGCGCTGGCGGTGGATTGCCACAGCGGGCAGGAATTGGAAACAGAAGTGGTCTACTATCCGCGCTGGCGTCAGGGACAATATTGTCACCCGGCCAGCAACCAGTTTCGCCACCATCCATTGGATTACATCGAATCACTGGAATTAGCGATTCGGACTGTGGTCGCACGATTGACTCCCGAACAGCGCCAGCAGATAACCGGCATTGGCGTCGACTCCACCGGTTCAACGCCTGCGCCAATAGATGAACAAGGCAATGTGCTGGCGCTACGTCCGGAGTTTGCGGATAACCCCAACGCCATGTTTGTGCTATGGAAAGATCACACCGCTATTGATGAAGCTGAAGCCATCAATCAGCTATGCCGCAGCGGCCAATTCCCGGATTACACCCGCTACATTGGTGGCGTGTATTCATCGGAATGGTTCTGGGCCAAAATTCTCCATATCACCCGGCAGGATGCGGCAGTACGTCAGGCAGCGGTCTCCTGGATAGAACTGTGTGACTGGGTACCCGCCCTGCTCTCTGGCACCACGGCGCCGGGCGCAATTCGTCGCGGCCGTTGCAGCGCCGGGCATAAATCACTGTGGCACCCAGATTGGGGTGGCCTACCGCCAAAAGATTTCTTGCAAGCGCTCGATCCTTGCCTGACAGAAAAACTGCACTACCCACTCTTTACCGAGACCTGGACGGCTGATCACCCGGTCGGCACACTGACGCCGCAATGGGCACAGCGATTAGGTTTGCCTGACAATGTCGTGATATCCGGCGGCGCTTTCGATTGTCACATGGGTGCAGTCGGTGCAGGCGCTAAGCCCTACACGCTGGTTAAGGTCATCGGTACCTCAACCTGCGACATTCTGATAGCAGACGCGGATCGTGTTGGCGATAAAACGATCGCCGGGATCTGTGGTCAGGTGGATGGTAGCGTGGTGCCCGGTTATATCGGGCTGGAAGCGGGTCAATCGGCCTTTGGCGATATGTATGCCTGGTTTGGCCGTGTGCTGGGCTGGCCGTTGCAACTGGCCGCCAGCGAACACCCCGAATGGCAATCACAATTAGATCAACTGCAATCCAGCCTGTTGACACAGCTAACACAAGCCTGGGCCGACTCCCCTTCACTCGATCATCTGCCAATCGTGCTCGACTGGTTTAACGGCCGTCGCACGCCGTTTGCCAATCAACGGCTCAAAGGTGTGATTACCGACCTCAATCTCGGTACCGATGCCCCGGCGCTGTTTGGTGGATTGATTGCCGCCACCGCTTTTGGCGCACGCGCCATCATGGCGTGCTTCGAGTCTCAACAGATCCCGGTGGAAAACCTGCTGGCTCTCGGCGGGATTGCCCGTAAATCCGCCACCATCATGCAAGTGTGTACCGACGTGATGAACCGCCCGATGCAAATCGTGGCCTCAGATCAATGTTGCGCGCTGGGTGCGGCCATCTTCGCTGCTGTCGCCGCCGGGACGCACCCGGATATTCCATCTGCACAACAGCACATGGCCTGCGGAATCGAACGCACATTGATGCCGGACCCACAGCGTGTCGCCCGTTATCAACAGCTTTACGAACGTTATCAGCAGTGGTGTCGGCTGGCGGAACCCGCCTACAGCCCCCACTCCGGGGCAGACCATTGAGTGTTTGCCGACCATCACTTTTACATCCCTTTGGGAACCCAAACAGGAGTCATCATGGAACAATTTAAGCCGCTCGAAGTCTGGTTTGTGATTGGCAGTCAGCATCTGTACGGCCCGGAAGCACTGCGTCAGGTGAAAGAGAATGCCGAAAAAGTGGTGAATGGCCTTAATCGTGACGCCAATCTGCCAGTGCGGCTGGTACTTAAACCGCTGGTCAAGACGCCGGATGAAATTACCGCGCTATGCCGCGACGCTAATTATCAGGATAACTGCATCGGCTTGCTGACCTGGCTGCATACCTTCTCACCCGCCAAAATGTGGATTGGTGGCCTGAGCATCCTGAATAAGCCGTTGTTACAGTTCCATACCCAGTTCAATGCCGATATCCCATGGGACAGCATGGACATGGACTTTATGAACCTGAACCAGACAGCCCACGGTGGGCGTGAGTTTGGGTTTATCGGCGCGCGCATGCGTCAGGCACATCAGGTGGTGGTCGGTCACTGGCAGGATCGCAACGCCCATGAACGCATTGCCAAATGGATGCGAGTAGCCGCCGCGTTGCAGGAAAGCCGCCAGCTCAAAGTGGCACGATTTGGCGACAACATGCGGGAAGTGGCGGTCACCGAAGGTGATAAAGTCGGTGCGCAAATTCAGTTTGGCTACGCCGTCAGCGCCTGGGGATTGGGAGACCTGGTCGGTGTGGTGGACGATATCGGCCAGGGCGATGTGGAAGCGCTGATTGAAGAGTACGAAGCAACCTATACGCTCAGCGACGCGGTCAAATTGCACGGCCCCAAACGGCAGAATTTGCTGGATGCCGCTCGCATCGAACTCGGTCTGAAGCGTTTTCTCGATCAGGGCAACTTTAAAGCCTTTACCACCAACTTTGAAAACCTCTACGGCCTGAAGCAACTCCCTGGCATAGCGGTACAACGCTTGATGCAACAGGGATATGGTTTTGGTGCCGAAGGCGACTGGAAGACCGCGGCACTGCTGCGTGTTATGAAAGTCATGGCACAAGGTTTACCCGGCGGGACTTCCTTCATGGAGGATTACACCTACCATTTTGCACCGGGTAACAATCTGGTGTTGGGTGCACACATGCTGGAAGTCTGTCCGAGTATTGCCAGCGAAGCCAAGCCGTTGGTGGACGCACAATACCTCGGGATCGGCGGTAAAGCGGATCCGGTGCGGTTGATCTTCTCCGCCCCGGCCGGATCAGCACTGAATGTCAGCATGATCGATCTGGGCGATCGTTTCCGTCTGCTGGTGAATCAGGTCGATGCTGTCGCGCAACCGCACCCATTACCGAAACTGCCAGTTGCCCGTGCTCTGTGGCAGGCACAGCCATCACTGGAAACCGCAGCCGAAGCCTGGATTCTGGCGGGTGGCGCACACCATACCGTCTTCACGCAGTCGCTTGATCTGGATTACTTGCGGTTGTACGCCGACCTGCATAACATCGAACTGACGGTCATCGACCAGCAAACCACCCTGCCAGCCTTTAAAGACGGGCTGCGCTGGAACGACCTGTATTACAAGCTGTGCGGACATCGGGCCTAATCCCCCCAACCGCTTGCCGGTCAGTCACACGGTAAACAGACAACGCTGTACACAACAAAGCCGACACCATGTGTCGGCTTTGTTTATTTTATAGATCAGTCAATTACCCCTAAACGCAGCCAGTGACGGTCGCTATTTTGTCAGTGTCACAGCGTCGTACATAAAGGTGCCGCCATTCAGTGTGAAGGTAATGGTGTTGGTGCCGTCGCGCAGTAAACCACTGTCGATGGGAATACGCTCGTAGTGATATTTACCGCTGTTAAGCGCCCCGCGGTACACGGATTTATCGTTGTCATACTGAATGTCTTTGACTTTAGTACCGTTGACCAACACCGACAGCGACGGCGTCGTCGGGTTGGTCATCCCCCGATTGCTGGCCGCGGCAAACGCCACATTCAGCACCCTGCTGCTGCCATCGGCACGATCGATATAATTCACATTCCAGCTACCGGGATTCGTTTGGGCGTAATACCAATCCTGTGCCGGACTTGACTCGCCGATGGTATACGTCAGATTGGCCGGAACATCATTCTGCCAGTGATAATTACGCAACTGGTCGCCAAATCGGAATTCAGACGCCAACCGATCACTTTGACCAATAGCCCACACCACCGGTGCCGCTTTAGCTAACTGGATAGCCGGTATCGGCGTATTGCCGGTAACATTCACTACATCACTGTAGAGCACGCCCGGCCTGCTGCCGCCATTGGCATAAATCGTCAGGGTGTATTTTCCTTTACGTACCTTATCAAAGCGAAAATTTCCCTGACTGTCGGTATTGGTGGTGAAGGCATATCCTAAGGTCTGTACATCCGATGCCTCATTGAGCGAAGACGATAGTGTTACGTTCAACGGGATGGTGGTATTCACGCTACCGGTTACGCTGGCGCGGTCCACCGGGAAACGACTGTCGTTCACCCAATTATATGGCCACGAAGCGATTTCCTGCCGACTACGCGCCAGCGCGTCACTGTACATCTGCTCATCGGTACCGGCGTTCACATACAATAACCAGGGGCCATACAGTTTTTGCCAGCCGGGAGGGGCTATCAAGTCCGGCGTACCGAAATGCGACCCCGTCATATACATGATCGCCAGACCGTCCTGATGCACCATCAAATCCTGCTTGGTGTCGTCACCGGACATATACTCAGTACTACCTGGGACTATCCATGCACCGATATTGTTGCCGTATACCCCCCAGACTGGGGTTTTGCGCATATAACCGGCGAAGTCGTATTTGGAGTAATAACTACCATCCGGTAATTTCCAGGTTTCATCCTGAATCTTCTCAAAGTTATTGAGCTGGGAGTAGAGGTAAGGCTTGGTGGTATGAATACCATTGGAGATATGATCAAGTAGAAAAGGATTAAACCGGTACACCCCGCGTAATTCGCTCACCGTCAGATTGGATGACGTATCATTACGCGCCACGGCATAGCTATAAATCCCGCTGACACCACGCCGTACGATAAAATGGTATTCCAGACTCAAGGCGCTGGTTTCATTATCGATATAAGCAATATGTACAATGTCTTTCGTGTTTTCAATCACAGAAATCTGCTGTGGTTTAAACTTCAGAAATGCGCCTGAATAATAATCCAGATAACCGGTACTGCTTTTACCCAGCGCGTTCACCTGGCTATTGGCTTTATCGATAAGATTTTGACTGCCGTTTGACAGTGTGCCGATACTGCCATCGCTGCCAATCGCGACGGAAACTAACCCATTATCTATTTGTGCTTTCATGCCGGAAAGCCCCACGCTGACATCAGACGGTGATGCCGCCTGTGCCAGTGAGGAACCCAGTATACTGATTGCGATAAGCATTTTTCTGCTTTGCATAGACCATTTCCCTTTTCTCTACGTCATCGACATGACCCGACATCAACGGAAAGAAACCGATTGGACGTCATGACCAACGCTCCTTCGTCAACATGCGGATTCCCCGCGTATTCACCACCTGTGCGGAGTCCCATTCTGTGCAACCGATGATATCCCCACCTTTTTGCTATTGCCCTGACGCTCAGGATGGTGGCAAAGAAACGAAGATATGCCTGACCACTTTCGCATTTTCAGGTTACGGCATGCTGGCAATCCTATTGGGCAGACGTTCAACAATCTCCGGAGCGCACACTACCGACGCGCCCATAGAACACGCTATTTACCCTGAGACACAAGATATAACGCCAATCTTTACGTCAGTGTTTTCTACTACAATCCGAATGTCGGCAGATATAGAAAACCAGTGAAAGCACTATTCGTCCTTTTATTTATCAGTCACAGGCACATTATTCGTGGTTTTACGAAATGACGTGTTAATGAAACCCGCAACGGCGCATTGATACTTGATGACATCGCCTGACGACTATTTTTATTAACCACAATGCGTGCCAAGTGTATATTTTTGAATTCACTACTGGACAGAAACATTACGACGAATATACTGAATCCCCTAAAATCACCACTATTGATAATTTTGCGCAAATGAGCGTTTACGAATATTTGTTAAAGTTCAGAAAAGTGAATTCACCAGAAAGTCTTGAGAAATTATTTGATCACCTAAATTATTCTCTGACTGATGATCATGACATTATTAATATGTACCGTGCCGCTGATCATCGTCGGGCGGAATTAGCCGCGGGCGGAAAACTGTTTGATATTGGCCAGGTGCCGAAATCTGTCTGGCATTTTGTGGTCTGAGAAGTCCGCTAACCTCACAAACCTCACAGACTGCATGGATAACCCTTACCGCATGGTGGCGACCCGTGCCCAAACCACACGCGCTACCCGGCGGATTTCCGCGTCATTTTATATTTTCTTACTATTTATACCCAAATACTTCAGGCGGCTGGATATGTTGAACAGCGCAACAGGTTAGCCCTGTAGCACAAGGCTTATGGGTAGGATTAATAACGTCATCCCGCAGCTTAACGGATGAAGGGTAACACCTGCAGCTTATCTTTTTCCCTGCTTTACCCGTACGATTACTCAATAACCCCACAGAGGGTAAGTTGCCGAACGCCTGACAATACCCGATAATACGCCGGTTTTATTGTGTAGGCACTGTAATGAGCGAATATGTATTACTGTTTGTTGGCACGATTTTAGTCAACAACTTCGTACTGGTGAAATTCCTGGGGCTATGCCCATTCATGGGCGTGTCCAAAAAACTGGAAGCCGCTATTGGCATGGGGTTTGCCACCACATTTGTGATGACGATAGGGTCGGTATTTTCCTGGCTGGTCAACACCTATGTGCTGTTGCCGCTAAACCTGCTCTACCTGCGCACGCTGGCTTTCATCCTGGTGTTTGCCGTCGTGGTGCAATTCACCGAATTGGCGGTACGCAAAACCAGCCCGGCGCTCTACCGCTTACTGGGTATCTTTCTGCCGCTGATCACCACCAATTGCGCCGTCCTTGGGGTGGCATTGTTAAGCGTTAATCAGTCGCACAATTTCCTGCAATCCACCATTTATGGATTCAGTGCTGCCGTCGGCTTTTCACTGGTATTGGTGTTATTTGCCGCACTGCGTGAGCGCCTTGCGGTCGCCGATGTGCCAGCACCGTTTCGGGGCTCATCGATTGCACTGGTGACCGCTGGGCTCATGTCGCTAGCTTTTATGGGCTTTACCGGGTTGGTGAAATTGTGATGAACACTATCGGAATGGCCATTGTCGCCCTCAGCGCGCTGGCGATAGTGTCAGGGCTCATTCTGGGATTCGCTTCCCGACGCTTTCGCGTGGAAGCGGATCCGGTAGTCGAACATCTGGAAGCAATGCTGCCACAGAGTCAGTGTGGCCAGTGTGGCTATCCGGGGTGCAGACCTTATGCCGAAGCTATCGCCCTCAATGGCGAGCTCATCAACAAATGCGTGCCGGGCGGAGAGCCGCTGATGCTCAAACTGGCGGAGCGACTGAACATCGAACCACAACCGCTGGATGCCGATACACAGCAAAAACCAGAACCACTGGTCGCCTGGATAGATGAAGCGAACTGTATCGGTTGTACCAAATGTATTCAGGCCTGCCCGGTCGACGCCATTATCGGTTCCACGCGTGCCGTTCATACCGTCATCCGCGATCTGTGCACCGGTTGCAACCTGTGTGTGGCTCCCTGCCCGACGGATTGTATCGAATTAAGACCTTTAGCGCCGACAACCGCCAACTGGAAATGGAATCTCGACGCCATTCCGGTGCGTGTCATCCAGGCGGAAAACCGTGTGATTGAAAACCATGTTTAAGCTGTTCGCCGCCTTTAGAAAAGACAGAATCTGGGATTTCGCAGGCGGGATTCATCCTCCGGAAATGAAAACCCAATCCTGTCAGATACCGCTGCGTCAGGTTCCTATGCCTGACTATCTGATTATCCCGCTCAAGCAACATCTTGGCCCGGAAGGCGACCTGTGCGTCAACGTCGGTGACAAGGTACTCCGTGGGCAACCGTTGACGCGTGGCTTTGGCCGTATGCTGCCAGTGCATGCGCCGACCTCTGGCACCGTGCATGCTATCCGTCAGCATATGAGCAACCACCCCTCCGGGTTGACGGAACTGAGCATCATTATTATCCCAGATGGGTTAGACCGCTGGTGTGAACGTCGTACGCTGACTGACTATCGTCAGGCGACAGCGTCTGAGCTGGTGGAACATTTGCATCAGGCTGGTATCGCCGGGCTGGGTGGCGCAGGTTTCCCCACCGCCGCCAAGTTACAGGGCGGCCTGCGCGGCATCGAGACGCTGATCATCAATGCCGCTGAATGTGAGCCCTATATCACCGCTGACGACCGGCTGATGCAAGAGTGCGCGCAGGAAATTGCACAAGGGGTCGATATTCTTGACCACCTGTTACAACCGCAACGTATTCTATTGGGTATTGAAGACAACAAGCCGGAAGCCATCAGAGCGCTACGTGTTGCGCTGGTGGATTACCCGCGCATTCAAATGCGCGTCATTCCCACCAAATATCCGTCTGGCGGTGCCAAACAACTCACCCGAATTCTGACGGGCAAAGAAGTGCCATTCGGCAAGCATTCAGCGTCTATTGGCGTGCTGATGCAAAACGTCGGCACTGCCTATGCTATCAAACGCGCGGTTATTGATGGTGAACCGTTAACTGAGCGTGTCGTCACCCTCACCGGCGATGCCTTGCGCCAGCCGGGTAACGTTTGGGTACGGCTGGGAACACCGGTACGTCATTTGCTGCGTCATGCCGGTTATCACGTCACCACCACTCAACCCATGGTCATTATGGGCGGGCCGCTGATGGGGTTCACCCTGCCCGCACTGGACGTGCCAATCATCAAGACCAGCAACTGTATTCTGGCACCTGCCCGCGATGAAATTCAGGTGCAGGAAGAGGAGCAGGCTTGTATTCGTTGCAGCAAGTGCGCCGATGCCTGTCCGGCCGGGCTGCTACCGCAGCAACTCTACTGGTTTAGCCGGGGACAAGAGCACGAAAAAGCGCGCCAGCACCACCTGTTCGACTGTATCGAATGCGGTGCCTGCGCCTATGTTTGCCCCAGCAATATCCCGTTGGTGCAATATTACCGCCAGGAAAAAGCCGAGATTCAGGCGTTGGATCAGGAATCCCGCAAAGCCGCCGAAGCGAAAGCGCGCTTTGATGCACGTCAGGCCCGACTGGAGAGTGAAAAGCGCTCGCGTGAAGAACGACATAAACAGGCCGCTGCCAGTGTCGCCGCTACCGATAAAAGCGCCGTAATGGCCGCGCTGGAAAGAGTTCGAAACAAACAGGCCACCGCCGTAAAACCCGACATCCGCATTGAACCTGGGCAGTTGCCGGACAACAGTACCGTTATTGCCGCCCGCGAGGCGCGCAAAGTGCAGTTACGTGAACGGCAGGCGGAAAAAGCACTGGATACCACGCACGACAATACCCCAAAAGCTGCCGTAGCTGCCGCTATCGCGCGCGTGCAAGCCCGTCAGGCTGAGGCAATGCGCGTTACCACCGTTGATATTACAACCAGCGGTATCACAACCACTGATGCTGAAACAAGCGACGCAAACGACAAGCTCGACCCACGTAAAGCGGCAGTCGCGGCTGCCATTGCTCGGGTTAAAGCTCGTAAAGCGGCACACTCTGATCATACCGAAGACGCTGATAGCGCCGAATACGTGACAACGTCACAGGATATTTCACCATCTACGACAAGCGCATCCCCCGAAAGTCGTCTCACGGCTGCATCGGGCGACGTCCCCCAGATCGATAGCCTCGACCCGCGTAAAGCGGCCGTCGCCGCTGCCATTGCCCGGGTAAAAGCCCGTAAAACGGCACTATCTCATAGTACCGAACAGGCTGATAACACAGAGAACGTGACAACGTCACTTGAAGCATCCCCATTAGCGACAGTCACCGCCCCCGACAGTGATCTCATTGCTGCACCGGGCGACGCCACCCAGAACGACAGCCTCGACCCGCGCAAAGCCGCCGTCGCCGCCGCTATCGCCCGGGTTAAAGCACGTAAAGCCGCCGCATTGTCGGCATCGCAAGAGGATTAAATGGCTTTTAGAATCGCACCCTCACCGTTTACCCATAACCGCCAGTCCACCCGCGCGATTATGCGTTGGGTCCTGCTCGCCTGCGTGCCCGGCATCGTAGCGCAAGTCTGGTTTTTCGGGTACGGCAACCTGATTCAATTGGCACTGGCCAGCATCACCGCGCTTTTTACCGAATCGGTCATACTGGCATTGCGAAAACGCCCGGTGCTGGAAACGCTGCAGGACAGCTCCGCGCTGTTAACCGCAGTATTACTGGCCGTCAGCTTGCCGCCGTTTACCCCCTGGTGGATGGTGGTATTAGGAACAACCTTCGCGATTATTATCGCCAAGCAGTTGTATGGTGGACTGGGGCAAAACCCGTTTAACCCCGCGATGATCGGCTATGTGGTTCTGTTGATTTCCTTTCCGGTACAAATGACCAGTTGGCTACCGCCACAGGGATTGCAGGCATCCCCTGTCGGTTTTCAGGATGCGCTGATGGCTATATTTACCGGCCATGGCACAGCAGGCCAGACTATCCAGCAACTGCTCCAGGGGGTCGATGGTATTAGTCAGGCGACGCCGCTTGATGCCTTCAAAACTGGCTTGCGCAGCGGCCATCAACCCGACGTGTTGTTGCATCAGCCGTTATTCAGCGGCGTAGTGGGTGCCTTAGGCTGGCAATGGATTAATATGGCTTTTTTGGCCGGTGGCCTGTTTATGCTGTTGATACGGGTCATCCACTGGCAGATCCCGTTGAGCTTCCTGCTTGCGTTGTCCTTATGCGCGCTGGCCGGCTGGCATCTTCATCCGGAGATCAGCGCCCCGCCGCTGCTGCATCTGTTTTCCGGTGCCACGATGCTGGGCGCGTTCTTCATCGCGACCGATCCGGTAACGGCATCAACCACGCCCAAGGGTCGACTGATATTCGGTGCGCTGATCGGCATACTGGTATGGACCATTCGAACCTACGGTGGTTATCCCGATGGCGTAGCCTTCGCGGTATTACTGGCCAACATTACCGTGCCACTGATTGATTATTTCACCAAACCGCGCGCTTATGGCCATCGTTAAGGACGGATTATGTTGCTGACCACTATGCGTCGCCACGCGACTACACTGGCCTTGTTTGCCGCGTTCACCACCGGATTGACGGCGCTGGTCAATTATCTGACCGAGAACACCATTTCACAGCAGGTTATCGCGCAACAGCGTGCCCTGCTTGATCAGGTACTGCCTGCCAATCGGTATAACAACAATCTGCTTAGCGAATGTTATCTGGTGACTGACCCGGCGTTGGGCTCCACGTCACCACACCGCGTGTATATCGCGCGCCAAGACGGTACCCCCGTGGCTGCCGCACTGGAAAGTACCGCGCCAGACGGTTATTCCGGCGCAATCCACCTGCTGATTGGTGCGGACTTTCATGGTAACGTGCTGGGGACTCGTGTTACCGAACATCATGAGACCCCTGGGCTGGGGGATAAGATCGATATTCGTATTTCCAACTGGATAACGGGTTTTACCGGCCAGACGATAACGGGTCCACAAGACAGTCGCTGGGCGGTGAAAAAAGACGGCGGCCAGTTTGACCAATTTACCGGTGCCACCATTACCCCGCGCGCGGTGGTGAACGCAGTGAAACGCAGCGTATTGTTTTTGCAGACCTTGCCGCCGCGTTTATCCAGCCTGACGCCATGTGGAGAGAAATAATGAATCAGACGAAAGAACTGGCCTTACAGGGGTTGTGGAAAAACAACTCTGCGCTGGTACAACTGCTGGGGCTCTGCCCGCTGCTGGCTGTCACCTCAACGGCCACCAACGCACTCGGGCTTGGGCTGGCGACCACACTGGTGCTGACCTGCACCAACATAGCCGTTTCAGCGTTGCGCCGCTGGGTACCAAGTGAAATTCGTATTCCGATTTACGTCATGCTGATCGCCTCGGTGGTCACCATCGTGCAAATGCTGATCAATGCTTACGCCTATGGGTTGTATCAGTCGCTGGGCATTTTTATCCCGTTGATCGTGACCAACTGCATCGTGATTGGGCGGGCGGAAGCCTTCGCCTCCAAAAATACGGTGATACTGTCCGCGCTGGATGGGTTGTTCATGGGGCTCGGAGCCACCAGTGCGCTGTTTGTGCTGGGGGCGATACGAGAAATTCTTGGCAACGGTACCGTGTTTGATGGCGCTGACCTGCTGCTGGGCAGTTGGGCACGGGTACTGCGCGTTGAGGTGGTACACATGGATTCGCCGTTCCTGCTGATGATTCTGCCCCCTGGTGCGTTTATCGGGCTGGGAATGATGCTGGCCGGTAAGTACCTTATCGACGAGAAACGGAAACAGCGTCAGGCCCGTGCGGTACGCCCCACCGTCATCGGTTCATCACAGACGTTAGCGGAATAATATGAACAAAGAGAAACGGATTGCCATTCTTAGTCGCTTGCGGGACAACAATCCCCATCCGACTACCGAGCTAACATTCAACTCGCCGTTTGAGTTGCTCATTTCGGTACTGCTGTCCGCACAGGCAACCGATGTAAGCGTTAACAAGGCAACGGCAAAACTCTACCCGGTCGCGAATACGCCGCAGGCCATGCTGGACTTGGGCGTGGAAGGCGTGAAGGCGTATATCAAAACCATTGGGTTATTCAACAGCAAGGCGGAGAACATCATCAAAACCTGCCGTATTCTGCTGGAAAAACATCAAGGTCAGGTGCCGGAAGATCGTGCCGCACTGGAAGCCCTGCCGGGTGTGGGGCGCAAAACCGCCAATGTCGTATTGAATACCGCCTTTGGCTGGCCCACTATCGCAGTTGATACGCATATTTTTCGTGTCTGCAATCGTACCCATTTCGCACCGGGCAAAAACGTCGAACAAGTAGAAGAAAAATTACTGAAATACGTCCCGGCTGAATTTAAAGTCGACTGCCACCACTGGCTGATTCTCCACGGCCGTTATACCTGTATCGCCCGTAAACCACGTTGCGGCGCATGCCTGATAGAAGACCTGTGCGAATACAAAGAAAAAGTCGATATCTGACCGACAACAGCGCTTTCCTATCATGATAAGGGCAGGTTTTCACCTGCCCTTATGCTTGTCATACCATGTTGTGTCATACGTTATTGGTATCGCCACGGGTGGCAATCGAATGCACAATCGACGGTTTATTTTATCGGCAGCGTCACATCCTTGAACATGGCTTCGATTTCTTCATTGGAGCGCAGCGAAATCGCGGTATCGACCACATCCCGCGTCAGGTGCGGTGCAAAACGATGAATAAAATCGTACATGTAGCTACGCAGGAACGTGCTGCGACGAAACCCGATTTTTGTCGTACTATAGCTAAACAGGTTATCGGCGTTGATCGCCACCAGATCCGGATCACTGTCCGGTGTGACTGCCATGTTGGCGATAACACCAACGCCCAGCCCCAGACGGACATAGGTTTTAATCACATCGGCATCGGTGGCGGTAAACACAATGCGCGGCGTCAGCCCGGCCCGATTGAACGCGGTATCCAGTTCTGAACGACCGGTAAAACCAAAGGTATAGGTAACAATCGGGTAAGCGGCCAGCTCCTCAATGCTGATCTGGGATTTTCCCGCCAACGGATGATCGGGTTTCACAACCACCGCACGGTTCCAGTGATAGCACGGCAGCATGATCAGGTCTTCATACAAATGCAGCGCTTCAGTGGCTATGGCGAAATCCGCCGTACCTTTCGCCACCGCCTCAGCAATTTGCATGGGCGAACCCTGGTGCATGTGCAGCGATACGCGTGGATAACGCTCGATAAATCCTTTAATCACATCAGGCAGAGCATAACGCGCCTGAGTATGAGTCGTTGCCACATACAGCGACCCCTTATCCGGATAGGTATGCTCACCCGCAACGGCCTTGATAGCATCGACCTTGGACAGGACTTCTCGGGCAATACGAATGATTTCCTGTCCGGCGGGTGTCACTTGCGTTAAATGTTTTCCGCTGCGTGCAAAAATCTGAATACCCAGTTCATCTTCCAGCATCCGAACTTGTTTACTGATCCCCGGCTGCGAGGTATACAACCCCTCGGCCGTGGAGGAAACGTTCAGATTGTGATTAACAACTTCAACGATATAACGAAGCTGTTGCAGTTTCATAAGTTATCCCATTCCGTAATATGTCATGCGCGGCGGCATCTGTGTTATTGACGTTATCTGCGTTGACAAGGTGGTGACAGCTCAATGCAACGGTGTAGATTCCCGCCATGTAATAAATGCCATTTAATCATAAAAAAATATTTTTATAACCATTTCCCATATTGGTTAGACAGTACTGGCACTGGAAAACGGATTTTTATTTCCTTTTTTGTTATCGGCTGCCTGCGGATGATATTCATGGTTCATGGATCAAAAAAGCCAGCCTGTGCAGGCTGGCTTAAGCTAATGTAACCGTAACCACTGGGAAAAAATGCGGTTTTAGTCAATTTATCGGCACAATTAACGGCTGGCCTCTGCCCATTTGCCGTCAACATAGAACGCAGACCATCCCGTTGCCTTTCCTTCTTTTTCAGAAGAGACATACTGTTGTTTGGTCTTACGGCTAAACCGCACCAGCGTTTTATTGCCTTCAGGGTCGGTTACCGGCGCATCAGCCAGATAACGCAGTTTTTCCGGCAGGCGATCACGGAAGCGCACCAGCTCTTCCACCAACGGCGCACGGGTTTCCCGTGATTTCGGGAACGTATTGGCCGCCAGGAACACACCGGCAGCACCGTCGCGCAATACAAAATACGCGTCGGACTTTTCACACGCCAGTTCCGGCAGTGGTACCGGGTCTTCCTTCGGCGGTGCCACTTCACCATTACGCAGAATTTTACGGGTATTACCACAGGTTTCGTTGGTACAGGCCATGTACTTGCCGAAACGCCCCATCTTCAGGTGCATTTCCGAACCGCACTTCTCACACTCAACGACCGGGCCATCATACCCTTTCAGCCGGAACTCGCCGTGTTCAATCTCATAGCCATCGCAGGATGGGTTGTTACCGCACACATGCAGCTTACGCTGATTGTCGATGAGGTAACTGTCCATCGCCGTACCGCATTTCGAACAACGGCGACGAGCACGCAGCGCATTGGTCTCAGCCTCATCACCTTCCAGCACATTCAGTACTTCTGCTTCCGGGATCAAGTTAATGGTGGTTTTGCAGCGCTCTTTCGGCGGCAACGCATAACCCGAGCACCCCAGAAACACCCCGGTACTGGCGGTTCGAATGCCCATCTGACGACTACAGGTCGGGCAATCAATGCTGGTGAGCACCATCTGGTTCGGCTTCATCCCGCCTTCATCCGGCTCCAGCTCGGCGGTTTCCAGTTGCTTGCTGAATTCAGCAAAGAATTCATCTAGCACGGCTTTCCATTCAGCCTGGCTGTTGGCAACCAGATCAAGGCTGTTCTCCATGCGTGCGGTGAAATCATAATTCATCAACTCGCGGAAGTTATCTTCCAGCCGGTCGGTGACGATTTCCCCCATTTTCTCCGCATAGAAACGACGATTTTCTACCCGGACATAACCACGATCCTGAATCGTAGAAATGATAGCCGCATAGGTAGAAGGCCGGCCGATACCGCGCTTTTCCAGTTCCTTAACCAGAGAAGCCTCGCTGTAACGTGCCGGTGGCTTGGTAAAATGCTGACTTGGCAACAATTTTTCCAACGACAACGCTTGTCCTACTTCAACAACTGGCAATGTCCGGTCTTCATCGCTCTTGCGTAATGCCGGCATCACTTTCGTCCAGCCATCAAAACGCAGGGTACGCCCTTTGGCGCGCAGTTGATAATCCCCGGCACTGACCAACAGTGTTGTGGAATCATACTGAGCAGGTGTCATCTGACACGCCACGAACTGCCGCCAAATCAGTTGGTACAGCTTTTGTGCATCGGCTTCCATGTCTTTAAGCTGGTCAGCCAGCACCTTGACATCAGAAGGACGGATCGCTTCGTGCGCTTCCTGTGAATTTTCCTTGCTGGTGTACAGGTTAGCGGCATCCGGCAGATAGCGTTTACCAAACTCGCTTTGAATATAATCACGCGCCATCGTCAGCGCATCCTGACTCAAGTTCGTGGAATCGGTACGCATGTAAGTGATGTGACCGGCTTCATACAGTCGCTGCGCCATCATCATGGTTTTTTTCACGCCAAAACCCAGACGGGTGCTAGCGGCTTGTTGCAGCGTAGAGGTAATAAAGGGAGCGCCCGGTTTGCTGCTGGTCGGTTTGTCTTCCCGCTCGGCGACCACATAGCTGGCTTTTTCCAGCAGGCTGAGCGCCGCCTGTGTCTGTGCCTGATTTACCGGACGGAAAGGTTTACCCTGGTGATGCGTTACCTGCATCTGCAATGCCGTTTCGGCATTGGCCAGCAAATCGGCGTGCAACTCCCAGTATTCTTCCGGTACAAACGCTTTGATTTCACGCTCGCGTTCCACTACCAGACGCACCGCCACTGACTGCACTCGTCCGGCAGACAATCCGCGGGCAATTTTCTTCCACAACAGCGGCGACACCATGTACCCCACCACACGATCCATAAAACGGCGTGCTTGTTGGGCATTAACACGGTTGATATTCAGTTCGCCCGGTTTTTCGAACGCCTGACGAATGGCATTCTTGGTGATTTCGTTAAACACCACACGGCTAAAACGCTTGTCATCACCACCGATAATTTCCCGCAGGTGCCACGCAATGGCTTCCCCTTCGCGGTCAAGGTCGGTTGCGAGGTAGATGTGGTCGGCATTCTGTGCCAGCGTTTTTAACTCTGAGACCACTTTTTCCTTACCGGGCAGGATCTCATAATGGGCTTGCCAGCCATGGTACGGATCAACGCCCATGCGATTAACCAGTGCGGTTTTTTCATCTTTTTTGACCGCTTTCTTGGCCTTCTCGCCACTTTTGGCTTTCTCGGCGGCGCCTTCAGCGCCTTTCTTGCTCGCGGAACCCGAACCGCTGGTCGGCAAGTCACGGACATGGCCTACGCTGGACTTCACCACGTAGTCATTGCCAAGGTACTTATTAATCGTTTTGGCCTTTGCCGGGGACTCGACGATAACGAGAGCTTTACCCATAATATATTGTTACCTACTGAATTCTTTGAAAAAAGAAAAAATTTTCTCAGTTATTCGCTCTGGCTTTCCAGCCGGCGTAGCCTGAACCATCACGGTTGCGGGAAAATCGTTTTTTTAACGTGGCGACGGTGCGCCGCACGCATTCACTGCGCCGCAACCCTATGATCAATCAGGATTATTCTTTACTGCATCACACTCATCGGCAACCGGTTTCATCCCGGCGTAACGCAATTTTTCCGCCTGACGATGCAAAATCCCACACTCTACCTGATAAATAGCACCACGCAACCTAATTAGCATGTAAAACCTGTTTTCGCCAATCATTACTCTTGTGTTTATCGGCAAAGTAGTGAATAAAAATCAGTCAATTTGCGCTAAATCCCACTCAGACGCTACAATAGCGCCAGAAAAACTAGGGTTACTTGCAGGAGAGAAAGACCATGCCTGGTTTTATGCACATAAATGAAGAAAAAACACCGATTAGCCGTGAAGCCCTGTTACAGGAAGCCAATGCGCTGATTCAGAATCACGACGATTACCTGCATGGCATGATCGCTAATGCGGTAGAACAAAAAAATGGCGTACTGGTGTTTCGCGGCGAGTACTTTCTCGATAACGATGGGCTCCCGACGAACAAAACCACAGCAGTGTTCAATATGTTCAAACATCTGGCGCACGTCTTATCAGAAAAATATCAACTTATTGATTAATACCAACCTTACACCGGGACCACACCGCCCGGTGCTTCTTTGGTGTTGCGACTCTTCGGTGTTTTTAGTCTCCCCGGTTCACGTACCCTGTGGCATTCACCAATATTCTCCTTTGTGCATTCGCGGTTATCCGCCGTCAGCCAAGCTATGCCCCTCTGTTTTAGGCCACAACAATGGAGAATGGCAACGCTACCATTAACAACGCCTAAATAATTTAAAAATAAATATAATAGACTTAATTAAAAAAGATATTATTTAAAGAAAATCCTTTTAAAAAAAAAGCAGAAAACATTTCACAACAAATATTGCAATTTATTTACAGAACAAAAATCATTACTTATACTCTCGAACGATGCCTTACCGGCATCCATTAAAAATCATTTATGGAGAGTGTTATGAAAAAGCAATTTGGATTGCCTTTGTTATTGTCACTCGCAGCAGTTTTTAGTCATGGCAGTTATTCTCAAACCCTTAATAATACCGATGAGGCAGGCCTGCCGATTGAATCAGGTCTGACAACGTTCCAGCCATTGGAAAGCAGCGGCCCGCTTTCTGTAGCCAGAGATACCCCCCGTTCATCATCATCTTCTGGTCCCTTGCGAGCTCCGGCCCCTGCGCTATCACGCGTGGCAGTCTACGCCGTAGGTTCGTCTAACTGTGGTTGGGAACCCATGACCTCTCTGGGGCAATTTTCAACCACCTGTGACCACGGTGGCTCACAACTTAGGGTAGCAGTACAGGAAATTGGTTACGGCAGTAATCCGGTAGCCTGGATGAATAGCAATTTATTGCCACGCAGCGCCAATTATCAAACCGATACTATTTGTAATGTCGGGGGGCAATACACCTTCCCTTGTCCGGCCGGTTATACCGTTGTAGGCTGGATGCGTTATTATAATCTGGATGGAAATGAAAGTGGTCAATTCCAATTCCAGGACACATCAACGAATGCGCCAAGAAATACGTTATCCACACAGATAACTATTCGATAATTCGGCACATGAACGGCCCCATGGGCCGTTCATTCATCGAGGTCATCTATTTTTATTTTGAACAACACCCATGGACTATAAAATAAAATTACCTGCCATCAGGAAAATAAAATAATTAATAGATGAATGAACGATTAAAAATCGCCACACAATATTTATACCGAAACCAGAATATGAAGAACAGGCAGGAACCCACCCATCCGGCACACCACAATACACTGATGGTATTGATACAAAGGCAATACACGGACAGGCAGGTCAAACAGCTGACTTACAGCTGAGGATGATTTCCTCGCTGCCACCAACGCAGCATCAGACGTTCCAGCGCATCGCTGGTACTGCCGGTTAACCGATCCAACAGACGCTTGCGGCGGGTATAGCGTACCGCCAATACTTCGTGGTTTTCCATTTCAGCAATCAGTAGGTCGTCACTGGTGCCAATAGCATCCACCAGCCCCATGTCCTTCGCCTGTGTACCAAACCAGTGCTCACCGGTTGCGACCGATTCAATATCCAACGACGGGCGCATCTCGCTGACAAACTGTTTAAATAGCAGATGCGTTTCATTTAATTCCTGACGGAATTTTTCCCGCCCTTCATCCGTGTTTTCACCAAACAGTGTCAGTGTGCGTTTGTACTGGCCTGCCGTATGCAATTCCACATCAATATCTTTATTCTTCAATAACCGATTGAAGTTCGGGATTTGTGCCACCACGCCAATCGACCCGACAATAGCGAACGGCGCCGCCACGATACGATCCGCCACGCATGCCATCATATAGCCGCCGCTGGCCGCCACTTTATCCACGGCTACGGTCAGGCGAATACCACGCTGCCGGATACGCTGTAGTTGGGACGCAGCCAGCCCGTAGCCATGCACCACACCGCCAGGGCTTTCCAGGCGTAGCAACACTTCATCTTCCGGTCGTGCCACCGCCAGCACCGCCGACACTTCTTCTCGCAGCGAGCTGACTTCGCCCGCGTCCATACTGCCGTTAAAATCGAGCACATATAAGCACGGGCGAGCGGATTTCTCCTCGCCACGTTTGGCGCGCTTCTTTTCCTGTTTGGCGGTTTCCTTATCTTCTTTTTTTGTTTTTTCTCCAGCAGGTTACGCTCGGTGTCGCTCATAGCGGCAGAGCGCATCTCCTGCCGCATCTCACGGTATTGTTCGCCCAGATTAATCACCTGCAGTTCGCCTTTACGATGGCGTTTACGCTGTGTCATACCGACTGTCAGCACCACCAATGCGCCGATCGCGACGACAAGGGTGACGACTTTTGCCAGGAATAAACCATACTGAGAAAGTAATTCCACAAATACCGCCTTCATTGACCAATGTGATATATGACGTTGATTCTCAAACAACCATTACGGTTTACAGCGCGGGGCGCCGAGCTTCTAACCTAACGTATGACAAGCGTGATGGCGATGATCTTTATATATAAATTGAACTTTCCGCTGCTTTTTGCTGCGCAGTCTGTGAGAAAGCCGGACCTTCTGATTGAAAACACCTATTGTTTCAGGCATAAAAAAACCATGATGGCTTTTTAGAAACACCACATCATCCACGAATGATGGCAGCCAGAGGACACTGTTTTGCATTACCAACCGAAAAAAGACTTGTTGCAACACCGTATTATTCTGGTCACGGGTGCCGGTGATGGCATTGGGCGCGAGGCCGCGCTGACCTATGCACGTCATGGTGCAAGCATGGTGTTGCTGGGACGTACCGAGAGTAAATTGCGGGACGTGGAACAACAAATCCTGCAAGAGTGCGGGACCCACAGTTATCTGATCCCCTGCGATATGCTGACCGCCAGCCACCATGACTTTATGCAGATAGCCGGGCAGCTTGGTCAGGCGCTACCGCGGCTCGATGGCGTGCTGCACAATGCCGGTCTGCTGGGTGACATTGTGCCGATGGCGGAACAATCCGCTACCGTCTGGCACCAGGTCATGCAGGTTAACGTTAACGCGACTTTTATGCTGACACAGGCGTTATTGCCGTTGCTGCTGAAATCCGCCACTCCCTCGCTTATTTTCACCAGTTCCAGTGTGGGTCGTCAGGGGCGTGCTAACTGGGGGGCTTATTCGGTCTCCAAATTTGCGACTGAAGGCATGATGCAGGTGCTGGCCGAGGAGTATCGCAACCGCAACCTGCGGGTCAACTGCATCAATCCTGGTGGTACTCGTACCCCGATGCGCGCTGCCGCATTCCCCAATGAAGATCCGAACAAGCTCAAAACGCCAGCGGATATTATGCCGCTGTATTTGTACCTAATGGGGGATGATAGTCGCCGTAAGACCGGCATGAGCTTTGACGCACAACCCGACCGCAAACCCGGCCCTGCCGAATGATGCAACACACGATGGAACAAAGGGTATCCGCTTATGAGTGATGATCGTCACCAGCAACGTCAGCAGCGACTAAAAGAAAAAGTCGACGCCCGCATCGCCGCCGCTACTGATGTCCGTGGCATTCTGATGGTATTCACCGGTAACGGTAAAGGAAAAACCACGGCGGCCTTCGGCACGGTAACCCGGGCCGTCGGACACGGACTGAAAGCTGGCGTCATCCAGTTCATTAAAGGTGAATGGCCGAACGGCGAAAAGAATCTGCTACAGCAGCATGGGGTGGAGTTTCAGGTGATGGCGACCGGCTTTACCTGGGATACACAAAACCGCCAGACAGACACCGAAGCCGCCCAGCGTGTGTGGCAGCATGGCCTGCGTATGCTGGCCGATGACTCGCTCGATCTGGTGGTGCTCGATGAACTGACCTATATGTTGAGCTACGATTACCTGCCGCTGAACGATGTCATGACCGCACTACAGCAGAGGCCAGCGCATCAGAGCGTAATCATTACCGGCAGGGGTTGTCATCGCGACTTGCTGGAAATGGCGGATACCGTAACGGAAATGCGGCCGGTGAAACATGCCTTTGACGCCGGGATTCAAGCCCAGCAAGGGATTGACTGGTAGATATCAGGAAAGAACAACAGCAAAGAGGCTGCGCCAGTCGGCACAGCCTCAGACAAACCAATCAACCGTTGCGCTTCGGCGCACTGCGACGGTTGCCCGTAGGACGACTCGCCGCGCCAGTCTGCCCATGGCGTTTCACCGCACGGCGTATCTGGTTAGCCTTCACCCGACGGCGCTCGCGCTCCACTGGCAGTTTACTGACCGTCTCTGGCGTCAGTTGCACCAGCTCACGCAGGTAGTTAACGTCAGCCAGCGGCATCTCCGTCCAGCCACCACGGGGTAACCCTTTCGGTAACTGAATATCGCCATAACGCACACGGATCAGACGACTCACCTGCACGCCCACCGCTTCCCACAAACGACGTACTTCGCGGTTACGGCCTTCCGTTAAGGTGACGTTGTACCATTGATTCAGCCCTTCGCCACCTTGGTAGCGAATCGCACGGAATGCCGCCGGGCCATCTTCCAGTTGAACGCCTTTACTCAATTGACGAATTTTATCATCACCCACTTCGCCAAAGACGCGTACGGCATACTCACGCTCGACTTCACGGCTGGGGTGCATCAAACGGTTAGCCAGCTCACCATCCGTTGTAAACAGCAGCAGGCCAGAGGTATTCACGTCAAGACGCCCTACTGCCACCCAACGGTATCCCTGAATGCGCGGCAGACGATCAAACACCGTCGGTCGGCCTTCCGGGTCGCTGCGGGTACAGAGTTCCCCTTCCGGCTTGTAATACATTAATACACGGCAGACAGCTTCTTCAGTTTCACGAACTGACACCACATGTCCGTCGATACGAATTTTGGTCGCCCGGGTAACCTCAACGCGATCCCCCAACGTGGCAATCTTGCCGTCAACGCTAATGCGCCCGGCTTCAATCATACTTTCAATTTCGCGGCGTGAACCGTGCCCTGCACGCGCCAGCACTTTCTGTAGCTTTTCGCTCATTGAGCAACCTCTGATGTCGCCTTCACAGGCGTCGGGGGGAATGTCATTGATGACCAGAAATGCGTTAACTCATTAAAAATAAAGAGTTAACGCAGAATAGTGTGATTATACCTTGATTCAACCCATTTGTATGCCAAATGTTAGCGGCAATAGGCCTGATACCCGCGCCTGACCGTAGGTTTATTGCCAGGATAACGTATTACAGGAGACCGATTACAAAAACGGCGTCACATCCCCCGTGCCTTCGCGTACCACCACCGGTACATCTTCGGTCAGATCAATAACCGTGGTGGGCTGTTGCCCCAAAAAACCGCCGTGAATAATCAAATCTACCCGTTTACCCAGTTGTTCCTGAATTTCTTCCGGATCAGATTCGGCAAAATCGTTACCCGGCAGCATCAGCGTGGTTGACATTAACGGCTCATTCAGCACCGACAGCAAGTCCAACGCAATCGGGTTAGACGGCACACGCATACCAATGGTTTTGCGCTTATCGTTCATCAGGCGACGTGGTACTTCTTTGGTTGCCTTGAGAATAAACGTGTAATTACCCGGCGTATTATTTTTGATCAGGCGAAACGCAGCATTATCCACATACGCATAGGAGGACAACTCTGACAGGTCGCGGCACATCAGCGTGAAGTTATGGTTCTGGTCCAGCTCGCGAATACGGCAAATACGTTCCATCGCTGCTTTGTCTTCCAGCATACACCCCAGTGCATACCCTGAATCGGTGGGATAAACGATAACACCGCTTTTACGCAGGATTTCCACCGTCTGGTTAATCAGACGCGGTTGCGGGTTCTGCGGATGAATATAGAAAAACTGACTCATGCTACATCCTCTGTCTTCTGAATACGCGCCACTCTCAGGCCAACTACTTACAACGGGAGTGACACGCTACAAAAAGCTGTATGAATAGCGAGCGGGGTAAAGGCGAAACCGGTATACCAGCACCATCACGATGACCGGGTAACAGCAACGAGTAAATGAAATGAACCTATCCCGCGTCGTACCGTCGTGACTTAGCCCGCTAAAGCCGGGTGTTGCCAGACTGGCTCCACGCCCGCAGGCAACCACAATTTTCGCCCCAACTCTATCCAGGCACAGGGTTGATGAAAGTCCGACCCCTGTGACCCCAGCAAATGATAGTCCTGCGCATAACGCGCCAGTTGTGAACGCTCGTCCGGTGCCTGCTGACATTGGGCGATTTCCATCGCCTCCCCACCACAATCGGCAACATGCCCGATCAGGCGTTTGAGCCATTTGGTGGTCAGGTCATAACGGCCAGGATGCGCCAGCACCGCCACTCCACCCGACTGACGGATAGCGTCCACGGCTTGTTGTATTGTACACCACTGTGGCGGTACATAGCCGGTTTTCCCTTTCGCCAGATATTTTTTAAACACCTGGGCGACGGTGTCGGCTTTTCCCAGCTCGACCAGATAGCGCGCAAAATGCCCACGGGTGATCATGCCGCCCTCCGCCAGCCGCGATGCGCCAGCCAGCGCATCGGGGATCAGCGCCTTTTCCAGCCGATAGGCTATTTGTTCCGCCCGTTGCTGACGGTACTGCACTTGCTGTTGCAGCAACGAGGTCAGCGCCGGATGGTCACAATCCATTCCCAGTCCGACAATATGAATTTCGTG
Source organism: Dickeya zeae NCPPB 2538 (assembly GCF_000406165.1). Classification (NCBI taxonomy): domain Bacteria; kingdom Pseudomonadati; phylum Pseudomonadota; class Gammaproteobacteria; order Enterobacterales; family Pectobacteriaceae; genus Dickeya; species Dickeya zeae. Next base: position 2,224,325 of record NZ_CM001977.1, read on the forward strand.
GTTTTCCCAGACAGTGGAAATCTCAACACCAGCAATCAACCGCAGCGGTAATGCCTGCTGCACAATGGCCGCTCGCGCCTGCGCTACTGCTGCCGTGGTGTCGTGATCGGTAATTGCCAACACGCTGACGCGCATACTCACCGCTCGCTGCACCAACTCAGCAGGCGTCAGTAATCCGTCAGACGCCGTGGTATGGCTGTGCAAGTCATACAGGGGAAATGCAGGTGATGCGGGTAACTCATCTGGCACGTCGGGTATCTCGCTGTTTCAGGAAATTTCAGGCGGCATGATGCCATCAACCTGACCAAAAAGGAAAAAAGATCGGTCCGTGCTGCCTGATCTCACCATCCTGTCGTCAGCCACCAGACATTTCCCCGAAAAAATCCGGTTAAATGTTATTGACTTCCTTTCTGCGTTCCAGTTAACTAGTACACAAGTTCAAACGTAGCGATAAGCGAGGATATGGCGATGACGGTAACAACCCTGCCCTTGAAAAATAATGCTGGTTGGTGGCGCTTCTCCCTGTTGCGGGTGAAGTGATAACGCATAGCCATTTTCCGACATGCCTATCCTGAAACCCGCTGGTAGCGGGTTTTTTTATGGACAAAATACGAGTAAACATCATGCACACACCACAACCTGAACTAGAGCTGTTGCGCGTCGACGCCGAATACCGTAACGATCCCAGCGCCACGTTCCACCAATTATGCGGCGCACGTCCGGCAACGCTGTTGCTGGAGTCAGCGGAGATCGATAGCAAGCAGAATCTGCAGAGCTTGCTGATTGTCGACAGTGCATTACGCATTACCGCCCTCGGTTCGCAGGTATCCATTCAGGCATTAACAGCTAACGGTGCCTCGCTGTTACCGTTGCTGGACAAGGCATTACCGAGCGATGTCACGGTCGATGTGCGTCCAAATGGCCGTGAACTGACCTTCCCTGGCATCGACGGTCTGTTAGATGAAGATGCACGCCTGCGCTCGCTGTCGGTATTTGATGCGCTGCGCCAGATGCTGACACTGGTGACCTGCCCGCCGGACGAACGCGAAGCGATGTTCTTCGGTGGCCTGTTCGCCTACGACCTGGTGGCCGGCTTCGAAAGCCTGCCGCCACTCAGCCAGCAACAACGCTGCCCGGATTACTGTTTTTACCTGGCCGAAACACTGCTGATTGTGGATCACCAAAAACGGGTCACCCATTTGCAAGCCAGCCTGTTTACACCTGACGCCACCGAGCGTCTGCGTCTGCAACAACGTTTGGAGCAGTTACAACACCAGTTACGTCAGCCTGCTCCAGCATTGCCGTACCAGACGGTAGACACCATGACACTGAGCTGCAATCAGAGCGATGAAGACTATGGTGCCGTCGTCAGCCAAATGCAGCAGGCAATCCGTATCGGTGAGATCTTTCAGGTCGTCCCATCCCGTCGCTTCTCGCTGCCATGCCCGTCACCGTTGGCCGCCTACCAGACGCTGAAAGACAACAATCCGAGTCCTTACATGTTTTACATGCAAGATCAGGATTTCACCCTGTTCGGTGCCTCGCCGGAAAGCTCGCTCAAATATGACGCCATCAGCCGCCAGATTGAGATCTACCCTATTGCAGGCACTCGACCTCGTGGACGTCGCGCCGACGGCTCGCTGGACCGGGATCTGGACAGCCGTATCGAACTGGAAATGCGCACCGACCATAAAGAACTGGCCGAGCACCTGATGCTGGTGGACCTGGCTCGCAACGATTTGGCGCGGATCTGCGAACCCGGCAGCCGCTATGTCGCTGACCTGACCAAAGTAGACCGCTACTCATTCGTTATGCATCTGGTCTCTCGGGTGGTTGGCACGCTGCGTCACGATCTGGATGTCCTGCACGCCTACCGCGCTTGTATGAACATGGGGACGCTCAGCGGCGCGCCTAAAGTCCGGGCGATGCAGTTGATCGCGGAAAGTGAGAAAACACGCCGCGGCAGCTACGGCGGTGCGGTAGGTTACTTCACCGCACGTGGCGACCTCGATACCTGCATCGTCATCCGTTCCGCCTATGTAGAAGATGGCATCGCTACCGTGCAGGCTGGTGCTGGCGTCGTGCTGGATTCCCAGCCACAAGCCGAAGCCGACGAAACCCGTAACAAAGCCCGCGCGGTTCTGCGCGCGATTGCCAGCGCGCATCATGCCCGGGAGGTGTTCTGATGGCCGATATCCTGCTACTCGATAACATTGATTCTTTTACCTATAACCTGGTCGACCAACTGCGTGCCAGCGGCCACAACGTGGTGGTGTATCGTAACCAATTGCCTGCTGACGTGATCATCGAGCGCCTGCAGCACATGGAAAAACCGGTGTTGATGCTCTCTCCCGGGCCAGGTACCCCCTCTGAAGCCGGGTGCATGCCGGTGTTGCTGCAACGCTTGCGCGGCCAACTGCCGATTATCGGGATTTGTCTGGGACATCAGGCCATCGTCGAAGCCTATGGCGGTCATGTCGGTCAGGCCGGTGAAATCCTGCACGGTAAAGCCTCCAGCGTTGAACACGATGGTCAGGCCATGTTCATCGGATTACCCAGCCCGTTGCCAGTAGCACGCTATCACTCGCTGGTGGGAAGCAACATCCCGGCTGAACTGGTGATTAACGCCAGTTTCAACGGCATGGTGATGGCAGTGCGCCACGATGCACACCGTGTCTGCGGTTTCCAGTTCCACCCGGAATCGATACTAACGACTCATGGTGCGCGTTTGCTGAATCAGACGCTGGACTGGGCTTTGGCTTGAATGGAAGGAGACACACGAATGCAACAGATTCTTGAGAAATTGTACCGTGCCGACATTCTGAGTCAGGCGGAAAGTCAGCAACTGTTTGCCGCTATTATTCAGGGCGAGCTGGAGCCGACACAGTTGGCGGCAGCACTCATCAGCATGAAAGTGCGCGGTGAACACCCCGATGAAATCGCGGGTGCCGCGACGGCGTTGCTGGCTGATGCCAAACCGTTCCCGCGTCCAGACTACCTGTTTGCTGATATTGTCGGCACCGGCGGTGATGGCTCCAACAGCATCAACATTTCTACCGCCAGTGCTTTTGTCGCGGCCGCCTGTGGGGTAAAAGTCGCCAAACACGGCAACCGTAGCGTTTCCAGCCGTTCAGGATCGTCTGATTTATTGTCGGCCTTCGGCATCAAACTCGATATGTCGGCAGAGTTATCCCGTCAGGCATTGGATGATCTGGGCGTATGTTTTCTGTTTGCGCCGCAATACCACACCGGTTTTCGTCACGCGATGCCAGTGCGCCAACAGTTAAAAACCCGCACCCTGTTCAACGTGTTAGGGCCGCTGATTAACCCGGCACGTCCGCCGCTGGCGCTGATTGGCGTCTACCGGCCCGAGCTGGTCGCGCCGATTGCCGAAACGCTGAAAGTACTGGGGTATCAGCGTGCCGCGGTGGTACACGGCGGTGGAATGGATGAAGTCGCCATTCATGCCCCAACGCACGTGGCGGAACTGCGTGACGGGCAGGTAACCACCTACCAGTTAACCCCCCATGATTTCGGTCTGGACTCCTTCTCGCTGGACGATTTGCTGGGCGGCTCACCGGAAGAAAACCGTGATATTCTGGCCCGATTGCTCCAGGGTAAAGGGCAACCCGCGCACGATGCCGCCGTCGCGGCTAATGTGGCGCTCTTGTTAAAACTGTTCGGACAGGAAGATCTGCGGCAGAATGCCCAGCAAGCACTGGACGTGATTCATAGCGGTCAGGCTTACCAGCGTGTGTTGGAACTGGCAACCAGAGGATGATGATGAACATGCAGGAAACCGTATTAACCAAAATCGTGCGCGACAAGGCGCTGTGGGTAACCGAGCGCAAACAACGACAGCCGCTCGACAGCTTTCAGTCGCAGGTCACGCCCAGTTCACGCCATTTCTATCAGTCGCTGAAAAAGGCCAGCCCGGCATTCATTCTGGAATGTAAAAAAGCCTCCCCCTCCAAGGGGTTGATACGGGCTGATTTTGACCCGGCGGCTATCGCGCGGGTCTATCAGGATTACGCCTCCGCCATTTCCGTGTTGACTGACGAGAAGTACTTTCAAGGTGACTTTGCTTTTCTGACCCAGGTGAGCGCCGTGGTTGCCCAACCGGTTCTGTGCAAAGATTTTATTATCGACCCGTATCAGATTTACCTGGCCCGTTACTATCAGGCAGATGCCATCCTGCTGATGCTCTCAGTGTTGGATGATGACCAGTATCGTCAGTTGGCACAGGTGGCACACAGTCTGGATATGGGCATTCTGACTGAAGTTAGCAACGAAGCCGAACTGGCGCGCGCCATCGCGCTGGAGGCCCGCGTTGTCGGCATTAATAACCGCGATTTGCGCGACCTCTCCATCGATTTGAACCGTACCCGCACACTGGCACCACAGTTACCGGCCAGCGTCACGGTCATCAGCGAATCCGGTATCAGCCGCTATGCCCATATTCAGGAATTAAGTCAGTATGCCAATGGCTTTCTGATCGGCAGTTCGCTGATGGAGGAAGACGACCTGTCCATGGCGGTGCGTCGGGTTATTTTGGGCGAAAACAAGGTCTGTGGACTGACTCGACCTGAAGATGCCGCCGCCGCGTTCCAGGCCGGTGCGGTATATGGCGGGCTGATTTTTGTTGCCAGCTCACCGCGTTACGTGACAACGTCACAAGCACGTACCGTCATGGCTGGCGCCCCGTTGCGCTATGTCGGGGTATTCCATAATGCGCCACTGGCTGAAATCGTGGAAGCGGCATCATCGCTTCAACTGGCAGCAGTTCAATTACATGGCCATGAAGACGACGCCACCGTTGCTGCACTGAGGGAACAACTGCCTGCAACCTGCCAGATATGGAAAGCCCAACCGGTCGGCGATACGCTGCCCCCTCTGGCACTGCCACAGGTTGATCGGATACTGCTCGACAACGGTCAGGGCGGCAGTGGTCAATCGTTCAACTGGTCGTTGCTGCAAGGACAATCGTTACAGCAGGTATTGCTGGCCGGTGGCCTCAACCCGGACAACATCGCACAAGCGGCCAAATTCGGCGCGGCAGGACTGGATGTTAACTCCGGCGTAGAATCGCAACCCGGCATCAAAGATTCACAAAAAATTGCAGCGGTATTTCAAACGCTGCGTGCGGCGCAATCCCGTCGCACCTCTCATGCATAAAGAAGGTACAGGCTGATTATGACATTACTTAACCCTTATTTTGGCGAATTTGGTGGTCAGTATGTACCACAGATTCTGATGCCGGCCCTGCGTCAGTTGGAAGAGGCGTTTGTTAGCGCACAGCGTGATCCCGCGTTTCAGTCTGAGTTTAGCGATTTACTGAAGAATTATGCCGGTCGCCCGACCGCGCTGACGCGGTGTAAAAACCTGACGGCAGGCACCCGCACCACTCTCTACCTGAAACGTGAAGACCTGCTGCACGGCGGTGCCCACAAGACCAATCAGGTATTGGGTCAGGCGTTGCTGGCAAAACGGATGGGTAAAACAGAAATTATCGCTGAAACCGGTGCGGGCCAACATGGTGTCGCCACGGCACTGGCGTGTGCGTTGTTAGGATTGAAATGCCGGGTTTACATGGGTGCCAAGGATGTAGAACGTCAGTCGCCAAATGTATTTCGTATGCGCTTGATGGGCGCAGAAGTCATCCCGGTGCACAGCGGTTCTGCCACGCTGAAAGATGCGTGTAACGAGGCGCTGCGTGACTGGTCTGGTAGTTATGAAACGGCGCATTATCTGCTGGGTACTGCCGCCGGCCCCCATCCTTACCCCACCATTGTGCGGGAATTTCAGCGCATGATCGGGGAAGAAACGAAAGCCCAGGTGAAAGAAAAAGAAGGTCGCCTGCCGGATGCCGTGCTGGCTTGCGTCGGCGGTGGCTCTAATGCGATTGGTATGTTCGCCGATTTCATCGACGAGCCTTCTGTGCGCCTGATCGGTGTAGAACCGGCGGGACTCGGGATCGATACCGGGCACCACGGCGCACCACTGAAACATGGTCGCACCGGTATTTACTTCGGGATGAAATCACCGATGATGCAGACGGATGACGGCCAGATTGAAGAGTCATACTCGATTTCAGCCGGTCTGGACTTCCCTTCAGTCGGTCCGCAGCATGCGTACCTAAACAGTATCGGGCGAGCGGAGTATGTGTCGGTAACCGACGACGAAGCGCTGAGTGCCTTTCGCGAGCTGTCTCGTCATGAGGGTATCATCCCGGCGCTGGAGTCATCCCATGCGTTGGCACATGCACTGAAAATGATCAACGATGAGCCGGAAAAAGAACAAATCCTGGTGGTGAATCTGTCCGGGCGCGGCGATAAAGACATTTTTACGGTTCACGACATTCTGAAATCCCGGGGAGAAATCTGATGGAACGCTACCACGCTTTGTTTAAACGGTTATCTGAAAAGCAGGAAGGGGCGTTCGTACCGTTTGTCACTCTGGGTGACCCCACCCCAGCCTTGTCGCTACAGATTATCGACACGCTGGTTGCCGCCGGAGCCGATGCACTGGAGTTGGGTATCCCGTTCTCCGATCCGCTGGCAGATGGCCCAACCATTCAGAATGCCACGCTGCGTGCCTTCGCCGCAGGCGTAACCCCGGCACAGTGTTTTGAAATGCTGGCCACTATCCGTCAGAAATACCCTGACCTGCCGATTGGGTTGCTGATGTACGCCAATCTGGTTTTCAGCAATGGTGTTGATGCCTTTTATCAGCGTTGCGCAGAAACTGGCGTTGACTCTGTGCTGGTCGCCGATGTACCGGTGGAAGAGTCAGCCCCGTTTCGTACTGCAGCCATGAAGCAGGGTGTTGCGCCTATCTTTATCTGTCCGCCGAATGCCGATGACGAGTTACTGCGTGAAATCGCTTCCTTTGGCCGCGGTTACACCTACCTGCTCTCTCGGGCTGGGGTAACCGGTGCAGAAACACGTGCTCAGCTACCATTACATCATTTACTGGAAAAATTGCAGGAATACCATGCAGCGCCACCGTTACTCGGTTTCGGTATTTCTGAACCGGCTCAGGTGCAGCAGGCGTTAACATCTGGCGCAGCCGGTGCGATTTCTGGTTCAGCGATTGTCAAAATCATTGAGCAGCACCATGAGCAACCGGATACGATGCTGGCAAAACTGAGCGAATTTGTCAGCACGATGAAAGCGGCCACCCGCACTCGCTGATTTATCTCCCTCTCCCTTTGTTTTGACGCCATAGCTGTTGACCGGCTATGGCGTTTTTCTTGTCAACCACTCCAGATCTTATCCGCGACGATACTGACCCCTGCCTTGCCCGGTATCCTGTCGTTTAGTGATGTCGCGCCCTACCACTCCATTCACCCTCACTCACAAGCAGGGTTAACGTCACAAAATGATAAATATGCTCACAAATATGAATTTATTAAGAAGAAAATAAATTGTTAAAATTTATAAATAAAAATAAAAGTCAATACAAATAAATCCTTAAAAGCCATTTATATGTAACAAATAAAATAAAAATGAAATAATTTAATTCCATTTTATTGAAACATGGTTTTATTTCTATAGGCATAGATTTCCTGCTATGTAAATAGACGAACATCACACAATGAAATGGCTTTTCATTTTTTTCAATTTGATGTTCCCGATCACACATTTGTAAGCAGAGATAAATAAAAATCGACATCGTGCTGCGCCACATCGGCGACACACCACTTATAAGAAATGATCTCTGAGAGGGTTATAACAATGAAATTTAAAATTCTGACAGTGATGGTTGCATCTTTGGTAAGTATGAGTTCAATGGCAGTGACGTTTGATTATCGCCATGAGATGTTCGATACCAAAAACGCCGATCACAAAGATCGACTGCTGATTTCGCACCGTTTTGACAATGGATTTGGTCTGTCTTCTGAAGTGAAGTGGAAACAATCCGGCAATGACACTACCCCAAACAAACCGTACAACGAACAAGTAAGTAATGGTACTGAAGTCACTGCCAGCTATCTGTATAAATTCAACAAAATGTTTAATACCGAGTTTGGCTTCAACTTGGTTACCGACAGTACAGGTAACACCTATCGTCCTTACATCAAAGGCGGGGTAAACTTTACAGATAGCCTGTACTATACGCTGCGTTATCGCCCGTTCTATCAGCGCATGGATGATAAAATCACCACATCAGGTGCTGACACCACCATGAAGGGCTACACGATTACCAGCGTACTGGGCTATAAATTCCTGGACAATTTCACTGTTGAGTACGAACTGGAATACAACAAGAATACCAAAGCAGGTGCAACTGGTTACCGCTTTGATAAAGACAGCGACAACTTCACTCACGACGTGAAGCTGGCCTACAAGATCGATAAAAACTGGACACCGTACATTCAGCTCGCCAACGTTGAAGGCAGCAAAACAACTGACGAACGTCAGACTCGTTATCGCGTCGGTGTGCAGTACAACTTCTGATAACCCTTATCGCGGTTATAAAAAAGGCGGAACCTCGGTTCCGCCTTTTTTGCTGGTTACATCGTTTATTAGAACTTGTAACCGAAGCCAAACATAAACACCCAAGGATCCAAACGGGTTTTGATGCTCTGATCCTGACCTGCTGCCTTGAATTTTACAGTAGTATCGATATCCATCCACCATACCGACATATTCAACAACCAGTTTTTATTCAGGTTGTAATCCAGACCCGCCTGTGCGGCAACGCCCCAGGAACTTTTCAGGTGCAGATCGGTTAACCCGGCATCCTGACCGGTCTGGTTAAATTTCTCATCAAAGAATGTCGTGTAGTTCAAACCAAGACCCAAATAAGGACGCAGGCTATCTGTGCTCTGCCCAAAGTAGTACTGTGCCATCAGTGTTGGCGGTAAGTGTTTCACTTCCGCAATCTGGCCCACACCACCGACACCCACCCGATGCTTAAACGGTGTTGCGGCCAGCAGTTCGACACCAATATTATCCGTCGCCATGTAGCCTAAAGTGAGGCCAAGTTGGGTATTGTTATTCACACTAAATGACCCCAGACCCAGCACATCATCAGAGCTGGTATGCGGGCGTACCGTTGCGGTTCCGGCACGAACAATAACATCCCCTGCCTGATGGGCTTGTGCCAGTGCAGGTACCATCGCCGCTGCTACCATCAATAAAGCAACCTTTTTCATTATCCACTCCATTTGTAAGGTTAATATCCGTGCGAACTATACCCACTAAGGGGTAGCTTTGTTTGAAGCCAGATCACATCCTGACATGATTTTTATGGCAAAACGACCGCGATCAAATCATCCCAAGTCACTAAAAAACATAGAATTGATCCAAATCAAAAAGCACGAAAAAAGCAAATCCCCCGCAAGCACAAAAAAGAAGCTGCACCGCCTGGCATTCCGGCGTAATGTTATTTTTTTAGCTGAGATTCAACGCCGAGTGAGGCCGGTGGATAATCAATGATGAGTCATCACAGTCACGTTAACCCTTGTATGGAATGCGGTGCATGCTGCGGCTATTTCCGGGTATCGTTTTACTGGTCAGAAGCGAATGATGGGGGCGGCACGGTACCCGTTGAGCTAACTGAACCTGTCACGCCTTTTCTGCGCTGTATGGCCGGCACAAACAGCAAACCGATTCGTTGCTGCGCATTGGAAGGTAACATCGGCGAGTCGGTCAGTTGCCGCATTTATGCTCAGCGCCCCTCACCATGCCACGAATTTGCGCAATCAGGTGAAAATGGTCAGCCTAATGATGCCTGCGATCGGGCACGCGCAGCCTATGACTTACCGCCGCTCATCCCGGCCCGTTTGCCGCAGCCGTGCTCATAAATCAGAGCAAAAATAAGCAGATAGATGAAATCGATGTCGGGGTGCCACGGAACACCTGAACGGGTTACAATAGCCAGCTAATTGCCTATTGCTAACTTTTGCCAAGGAGTTTTCATGCCTATCACGGCCAGCAGGTTGTACCGTGACACCTTGAATTTTACACGTAACCAGTTTTTCAGCATTCTTATGCTGTCACTGCTGACGTCATTGATAACCGTCGTCCTTGGGCACGTTTTTACCCCCGATAGCGAGCAGCTACAGCTGCTCAGTAGCAGCAACGTAGATTTATCCGCCATTGAGCAGCCAGGCATCAGCGATATCATTGCGCAACTCTCCCCTGAGCAACAACTCGTCCTGCTGAAGGCGTCTGCCGCGGGTACCTTTGCGACACTGGTGGGGAATGCCCTGTTAACTGGCGGTATCCTTATGCTGATTCAACTGGTCTCTGCGGGCCACCAAACCAGCGCGCTGCGTGCAATTGCCGCGTCTGCTCCGCTGTTACCCCGCCTGCTTCTGCTGATCCTGATTTGTACCCTGTTAATTCAGTTAGGCATGCTACTGGTGGTGGTGCCGGGAATCTTATTATCCATCGCCTTTAGTTTGTCGCCGGTGATTGCCGTAACGGAAAAGCGTGGCGTATTTGCTGCCATGCGAGTCAGCAGCAAGCTGGCATTCGCCCATTTCCGCCAGACCGCACCAGCCGTCATGCTATGGTTACTGGTCAAAGTCGCGCTGCTGCTACTGATCGCCCGTTTACCCATGGTGTCACCAACCGCGATGGCGGTAATGTTAAATACTATCAGCAACATTATCTCTGCCATGCTGCTGGTCTACGTGTTTCGTCTGTACATGCTGGTACGCGGTTAATGCTGCCTATCCTGAACGGGAGTGGCGCCAGCGCCGCTCCCTCTCAACCCACCTTTATGGCGGTGATAACGTAATTTTCTGCAAATTGTTACGATAAATCGGGAATCGTGCCGCACAAACAGCGATAATAATTCGCAGAGAGTTCACCCTTTTTTGGTATACGCGGCCACACACCGGATACGTAACGGATTAACATAATGAAGCAAATTATTGATTTTATTCCTCTTATTGTCTTTTTTGTCTGTTATAAACTGTATGATATTTATGTCGCTTCGGGTGCATTAATCGCAGCAACAGCAGCCGCATTACTGTTTAGCTGGCTCATTTACCGCAAGATAGAAAAGATGATGCTGCTGACATTCCTGATGGTGGCCGTATTCGGCACCCTGACGCTGGTCTTCCATAATGACCAATTCATTAAATGGAAAGTCACCATCATTTACACGCTGTTCGCTACCGCATTGCTGTTCAGCCAGTTTGTCATGAAAAAACCGCTAATTCAGCGCATGCTCGGTAAAGAGCTGGTCTTACCGGAAATGGTGTGGGCAAAATTGAACATAGCCTGGGCGATCTTTTTCCTGCTGTGCGGACTGGCGAATATCTATATTGCCTTCTGGTTGCCACAAAGCGTTTGGGTCGACTTTAAAGTATTTGGCCTCACCGGCCTGACTCTGGTATTTACATTACTGTGCGGCGTTTACATTTACCGTCACCTGCCGGGCGAACCGGAGAAGACGGAAAATGAAGGCGATAAATAACCTACCGCCACAGACTGATTATTGACTACTCACAAGCGGATTCGTTGATCCTATGAGCAAACAAGATGTATTACCTCACGGCGAGCTGGTGCTGCGCACCCTGGCCATGCCAGCAGATACCAATGCCAATGGCGATATCTTTGGCGGCTGGCTAATGTCACAGATGGATATAGGCGGTGCGATTCTGGCAAAAGAGATTGCAGAAGGCCGTGTTGTCACCGTTCGCGTCGACGGCATGACCTTTCTCAAGCCCGTTGCCGTTGGTGATGTGGTTTGTTGCTACGCCCGTTGCGTTCGTACCGGACGTAGTTCAATGACAGTCAATGTGGAAGTGTGGGTGAAAAAAGTATCAACAGACCCCATTGGCCAACGCTATCGTGCGACTGAAGCCCTGTTTACTTATGTCGCTGTCGATGAAGAGGGGCGTCCACGCGAATTGCCGCAAGGGAAAAGCAACTTCGCACCAGAACAATAATCACCTTCACCATTCTGAAAGCGCAACAATAAGGCACCGCAAGCGGTGCCTTATTGATTGGTGCGACACTGACCCGACTTATTCCATCGCTGTAGCGCCATTGACTTTGAAAATAATCGTCACCACCAGGTCTTTCCCTGGTCGATTCTCTTCATAACGCCACTTACGCATCGCCTGCCTGATATCCCGCTCGAACAGGTTTTGCGGTTCAGCTGACAGCACCCGGACATTACCGACACGACCCGACTCATCCACATCAAACTGTACTTTAACCCGGCCTTCAATATGCAGGGCTAACGCACGGGCAGGATATTCCGGCTGAACCCGATTTACCGGTTTGGGACCAGCAGGCTGGGCGCTGGCAACCGGAGCCTGACTAACCGGTGCCGCATTATGGTTCACGGTCTGGCTGGATGCGGGTGCGGCATTCGGCTCAGGCACACGTTCCTGGGGCTTGTCCTTTTGCGGCACCAGCTTTTTCACCGGTTTAGGCTTTGTTTCCGGCTTAGGTTTGGGTTTCGGCTGAGGTTTAGGTTCCGGTAACGGAATGGGAACCGGTTTTGGCAACGGCGGCGGCTCAGGTTGAACCTGTGGTTCCGGTACCGGTTCGGGCTCATGTGTTGGCTCTGGCTCAGCGCTCGGTGCGGGTGCGGCTTCCTGCGGTGCGGTGTTAACCATCATGACCTGGATAGGTTGTGGCGCCGTCGGCAGAGTGACTGATGTATTAAAAGAAGCAAACAACAACCCAGCTATCAATGAACCATGGAATACGACGGAAACCAATACAGGCCATGAGTATCGGTGGGTCAGGAAAAATGTTTTCTGCGGCATAGTTATATGATGTCCTCTCACCGCTCAAGTTTAAATGCAAATGACAATCATATTCAATAGCATCACTTCAATTCCTGTCATAAACGACGTCACGATTTATCCGGTTTCGGCCTATCAGCATCATAGCGTATGATGACGGTTCATCTCATAACGATATGACACACCGAGGTTTACCATGCTGTATGTGATTTATGCTACTGATGTCCCCGGCTCACTGGAAAAGCGTCTTGCCGCCCGTCCGGCACATCTTGAACGATTGCAGACACTACGCGATCAGGGGCGTTTGTTAACGGCAGGTCCGCTACCCGCCATTGACAGTGAAGACCCCGGTGCCGCCGGATTTACCGGTTCCACCGTCATTGCCGAATTCCCATCGCTGGAAGAGGCTCGTCAGTGGGCGAACGATGATCCCTATGTCGCCGCAGGTGTTTACGAGTCTGTCAGCGTTAAACCCTTTAGAAAAGTATTTTAATCTAAACTTGACGGAGGTTATGGAATTTTCAATAAATATGACCTCCATTTACACCCCAAATATCTGAAATATTTTATTCATTTAATGATGTTATGTTGGCGGCAGTTTTCTTTAGCGAGTAAATTGTCATGTCAACATCCACCCCGTCACGCTCCGGTTTTCTGGGCAGAATGCGCCAGCACCGCCTGAGTTTCCTTTCCGGTTTACTGTTGATCATCGGACTCTTTTCCTTATTACAGTTGCTGTCTGTCGGCATGATCTCGAAAACCATGACCGAGGTGCGTCAGGATAGCGCCGCCAACGAGGCACTGCGCCAGCAGCAGGCCCTGATGGATCAGGCTAGAATGGAGGTCATGAACGCCAGCGATAAGCTCAATCGCGCGGGCATCTACCTGATGTTTGATAAGGAAACCGGCTCTGTCGGCAGCTGGAATAGCCTGATGTCGGAAGCCGAAACCTCATTAGCCAACGCACAAGGGTATTACCAAAAACTGGAGCGTTTTTCTGGCTCCGCACGTAATGACGCCGCCTTCACCGACCTCAAGAATAGCTATCAGCAGCTATATAACGGATTGGTCGAGCTGGCTCAGGGCATTAAAAAAACCAACGAAATCGATATTTTCTTTGCCGTGCCTATCCAGGCTTACCAGACGCAGTTCACCCAGAAGTATTCCCGCTTCCTGCAGGAAAATGATACCCGCCAGAAACAGCATGCCCAGCAGTTGTTGAATAACCTCGATGCCGCACACACCCTGTTTATCGTGATTCTGGGATTACTGCTGGTCATTTCGGCAGTGGTCTGGATTGGCGTCAATAAGGTGATCGTGCATCCGCTTAAACGCATCACCGACCATCTGAAACTGATCGCATCCGGTGATTTGTCCCACGACATAGCCATAGAAAAACGCGCAACCCGTGAAATCGCCGTATTGAACAATAGTGTGGTTCAGATGCAAAGCGGTCTGGTCGAGCTAATAAGCCAGGTTCGTCAGGGCATGGAAACCATGATGCAGCAAGTCAGCCACGTCACCAGCGACAACCGCCAGTTATCAGAGCAGGCCAACCTGCAATCTGCGGAACTGAAAGTCACCACCGAGCACATCATCCAGATTAGCCAACATCTGGAACAGAATGCTCAGTACACAGAACAAGCCAGCCACCATGCACAAGAAACCAGCCATATCGCCGAACAGGGCGAAGGCATGATGAGTGACGTCAGAAATGCGATGCAAAATATTTCCAGTCGCAGTAAAGAAATGACAGAAGTGATCTCACTGATAGAAAACGTCGCCTTCCAGACGCATATCCTGTCACTGAATGCAGCAATTGAAGCGGCACGGGCCGGAGAAATGGGCAAAGGGTTTTCAGTCGTGGCGCGGGAAGTCGGTACGCTGGCCTCGCAAAGCAGCCAGTCGGCGCACAACATTAATGCCTTGATTCACGAATCAGACAGCAGTGTTGCGACGGGCGCTAAGCTGGTTGCTCGCCTCAATGACAGCTTGCAGGAGATCATTCAGGCCGCCAAAGGCACCAGCACATTCCTCAATGAAATCACTGATATTTCGCAACAACAGAATCAGAGCATTCATGAAGTCACCAACCGAATCAGTTCACTCAATGATACCGTGAAGCAAAACGCCGTGCAGGTGGAAGCCTCGGCCCAAACCTGTCTTCAGCTTCTTGAACAGGCAGAACAGCTCAACATGTCGGTATCCCTGTTCCATTTGCCCGTGATAGAAGACGCACCGGTGGAACCCAATACCCAGCGGACAACACCGGCTCAGGTTACCAAAAGCTATGTCGCCCTGCCGCAGCATTCACCGGCATTGTAGTATAGATATCTGATCGGATAAAAAAGCCCAACAACCTGACGGCTGTTGGGCCTGACACTCACTACCCGGCGACTACCACTCGTAAGCTACGGCATACAATAACGCACGGCGCTGTTGCTTCTGGCACAGGTAACGTACGTGATGGATATGTCGGTAACTACGCGACTGGGCCTCAAGCCAGCGACTCCGACGGCGCTGCACCTGACGTTGCATACGCCAGCGGCTGACTTCATTCCGGCTGCGTTTCATGGCACGACTCTTATGATAAGCATGATGGGCCCGCCTATTATATCCCCCTGTTTTCGCGCGCCAAGAGAGAAAGCGGGATTTTCCCGAATCCGCATGCTTGCCAGCCATACGCTATAGTATTCAGAGTAAAGGACTTTCCCCTCAGGGGAACTATGCATACACTTGAGCTGGTGAACATTTCGCAGCAGGGAACCGTACATTGTTACTATGACAGCATTTTATACTGTACTTAGCGGATTACTGGTTTTCAGTTACTGGCTGCTTATTGCCAGTATTACGCTGCGCATTCTGATGAAAAGACGGGCCGTCCCTTCTGCGATGGCCTGGCTGTTGGTGATTTATATTCTGCCACTGGTCGGTATCGTCGCCTATCTGTTGTTCGGCGAGCTACATTTGGGGAAGCGCCGTGCGGAACGTGCCCGACAAATGTGGCCGGTGACAGCCCAATGGCTACGTGACTTGAAGGAATACCGCCGCATTTTCGCCACCGAGAACAGCGAAGTCGCCCGCTCATTATTTCAACTATGTGAACGTCGCCAGGGAATTGGTGGTATCAAGGGCAATCAGTTGCAATTGCTGACCTCCTTTGACGACACCATCAAAACGTTAATCCACGATATCGAACTGGCACAAAGTAATATTGAGATGGTGTTCTATATCTGGCAGGCCGGCGGTTTGGTGGATCAGGTGATGAACGCCCTGCTCTTAGCATCACGCCGTGGGGTCAAATGTCGAATCCTGCTCGATTCGGCAGGCAGCGTACAGTTCTTTCACAGTACCTACCCGGAGATGATGCGTACCGCTGGCATCACCGTGGTGGATGCATTACAGGTTAATCTGTTACGCGCCTTCCTGCGCCGTATGGATTTGCGCCAACACCGCAAGGTCATCCTGATAGACAACCGCATCGCCTACACCGGCAGCATGAATATGGTCGATCCGCGTTATTTCAAGCAGGACTCCGGCGTTGGTCAGTGGGTGGATCTGATGGTCCGTATCGAAGGCCCGGTTACCACCACCATGGGCGTGATTTATAGTCTCGATTGGGAAATGGAAACCGGTCAGCGCCTGCCACCGCCACCGCCGGATGTCAATATCATGCCATTCGAGCAAGAGCGTGGCCATACGGTGCAGGTTATCGCCTCCGGCCCCGGCTACCCCGAGGAGATGATTCATCAGGCATTGCTGACAGCGGTTTACTCTGCACGGCACCAGCTCATCATGACTACCCCTTATTTTGTACCGAGTGATGACCTGCAACACGCCATCTGTACCGCAGCACAGCGTGGCGTAGAGGTCAGTATTATCGTACCGTATAAAAATGACTCCATGATGGTGGGCTGGGCCTGTAAAGCCTTTTTCACTGAGTTACTGGCGGCGGGGGTCAGAATCTACCAGTTCGAAGGCGGTTTATTGCATACCAAAAGCGTGCTGGTCGATGGGCAACTTAGTCTGGTCGGTACGGTTAATCTGGATATGCGTAGCCTCTGGTTGAACTTTGAAATTACGCTGGTGATTGACGATGACGGTTTTGGTAGCGATCTGGCCTGTGTGCAGGAGGACTACATGTCCCGCTCACGACTGTTGAATACCAAGGAGTGGTTAACGCGCCCTTATTGGCAACGGATTGTCGAGCGACTGTTTTACTTTTTCAGCCCACTGCTGTAATCACACCGCCCTTCATGCTCTAATACCCCCTATTACGTTTTAACAGGAATGTTGTATGGATTTAAATAACCGCCTGACAGAAGATGAAGCTCTGGAACAGGCTTACGATATCTTTCTGGAACTGGCACCGGATAATCTGGATCCAGCAGATATTTTGCTGTTCAACTTGCAGTTTGAAGAGCGTGGCGGTGCGGAACTGTTTGACCCGGCGGAAGACTGGCAAGAGCACGTGGATTTCGACCTGAATCCGGATTTTTTCGCCGAAGTGGTGATTGGGCTGGCCGAGCAGGACGGTGAGGAAATTACGGATATTTTTGCCCGAATCCTCATCTGCCGGGAAAAAGACCACAAGCTGTGCCACATCCTGTGGAAAGAGTAACTCTCTCGAATATAACCTGACGGGCGGGTCAACCGCCTGTCTTAAAACGCAAAACGCCCCGTGTCAGGGGCGTTTCTTTTACGTGATACTGGATCGCCGTATCAGCGAATTACGGTAGTGGGTCGACCTTCAGGCAGGATACGGCGTGTCTGAAGCTACCTTCCAGTACTGGACGGGTTTTGGTGCACTCTGGCCCCACAACCGGGCAACGGGTACAGAATACGCAACCTGATGGCGGGTTGATCGGCGAAGGGAGATCGCCTTCCAGCAGTTGAATCTGCTTGTTGCGTTCCTTGTCTGGATCCGGAATCGGCACCGCCGACATCAGCGCACGGGTGTAAGGATGCTGTGGGTTATGATACAGCTCATCATAGGTCCCCAGTTCCACTGCATGTCCCAGATACATCACCAGCACACGGTCAGAAATGTGTTTTACCACCGACAAATCATGGGCGATAAAGATCAATGACAGTCCCATCTCACGCTGCAACTGTTGCAGCAGGTTCACCACCTGAGCCTGAATCGACACGTCCAATGCAGAAACCGGTTCGTCACAGATAATCAGTTTGGGTTCCAGAATCAGTGCACGGGCGATACCGATACGCTGACACTGGCCGCCAGAAAATTCATGCGGGTAACGGTTAATCAGGTTCGGCAGCAAGCCAACCTTCATCATCATGGTTTTGACGCGGTCTTTTACTTCCTGACGCGACATATCCGGGTGGTAGGTACGCAACGGCTCGGCAATAATTTCACCAATGGTCATACGCGGGTTAAGCGATGCCAGCGGATCCTGAAAAATCATCTGAATATCGCTACGTACATCACGCCATTCAGTGTCACGCATCCCCAGCAGATCTTTCCCCAGCCAGCTAATGCGCCCACTGGTCGCTTTTACCAGACCGATAATGGCGCGAGCCAGCGTGGATTTACCGCACCCCGACTCCCCGACCACGCCCAGGGTTTCCCCTTCATACAGACGCAGGGTAACGCCATCTACCGCTTTCAGCTTTTTAGCCGGTTGCCAAAACCATTGTTTGTCATCACGGATATCAAAGTGGACCTTGAGTTCATCCACTTCAAGCAAGACTTTTTTGTTTTCCAGTTCATTCATACTAATTCCCCCACACTCCGGAAACAGGCACGCAGACGACCTTCACCAAACGGCTTCAATTCAGGTGCATGCTGGCATTGTTCCTGTGCATACGGGCAACGCGGCTGGAAAGGGCATCCTTTCGGCAAGCGCAACAGGTTGGGTGGATTCCCCGGAATAGTGGCCAGCTCAGCATTCTCTTCATCAAGACGAGGAATCGCTTTTAGCAGGCCCAGAGAGTATGGATGGGTTGGTTCATAGAAAATCTCGCGCGCACTGCCGTACTCCATGGTACGTCCGGCGTACATAACCAGGACTTTGTCGCAAATACCGGCAACCACGCCCAGGTCATGGGTAATCATGATAATGGCGGTATTGAACTCACGCTTCAGGTCATTGAGCAGCGTCATGATCTGCGCCTGCACCGTCACATCAAGCGCGGTGGTCGGCTCGTCAGCAATCAGTAATTTAGGGCGACACAGCAACGCCATGGCAATCATCACGCGCTGGCGCATCCCACCCGAAAACTCATGCGGATACATGCGCATCCGTTTTCTGGCTTCTGGCATTTTTACCGCGTCCAGCATGCGTACCGACTCTTCAAACGCATCGCTTTTACCCAATTTCTTGTGCTGCATCAGCACTTCCATCAACTGATCGCCAACACGCATATACGGGTTCAGTGAGGTCATCGGGTCCTGAAAAATCATGGCGATCTCTTCTGCTCGCAGGCGATTAAGCTCACGCTCCGGCAGATTGAGAATTTCACGCCCGTTGAAACGCGCCGAACCACCAATGTGACCATTAGCAGCCAGCAGCCCCATCAGCGCAAATGCCGTCTGGGATTTACCAGAACCGGATTCACCCACAATACCCAGTGTTTCACCGGCGCTGAGCGAAAAATTAAGATCGTTTACCGCCGTGACATCACCATCAGGCGTACTGAAAGTCACGCGCAGGTCTTTAACATCAAGCAAGGCGTGGGTTTCTGACGTATTCATCATGATATGAAGCGTCTCCTTAGCGGTCTTTCGGATCGAGGGCGTCACGCAAGCCATCGCCGATAAAGTTGAAACAGAACAGGGTTACCACCAGGAAACCGGCGGGATAAAGCAACAACCATGGCGCCACTTCCATTGAGTTAGCACCATCGTTTAATAATGCCCCCCAACTGCTCAGCGGTTCCTGGGTACCCAGGCCAAGGAAACTCAAGAAGGATTCAAACAGGATCATGCTCGGCACCAACAGCGATGCGTACACCACCACCACACCCAGCACGTTTGGTACCACATGACGCAACACGATGCTACGGGAGGAAACACCACACACCAGCGCTGCTTCAATAAACTCTTTACGCTTCAGGCTCAGCGTCTGACCGCGCACGATACGCGCCATATCCAACCAGGACACCATGCCGATAGCCACAAAGATCAACAGAATATTCTGTCCGAACAGAGTGACCAGCAAAATCACGAAAAACATGAACGGGAAGGAGTTGAGGATCTCCAAAAGACGCATCATCACTGAGTCGACTTTGCCCCCCAGATACCCCGACGCCGCACCATACAATGTACCGACAATGACCGCCACCAGGGCTGCAGCAACACCGACCATCAGCGAAATACGCCCGCCGATAGCCACACGCACCAACAGGTCACGACCGGAAGAGTCGGTACCAAAGTAGTGCTTAGACGCCATATCCGGTGCACTGGACATCATATTCCAGTCGGTGTCCGCATAATTGAACGGTGCCACCATCGGGCCGATAACAACAAACAGCGTAATCAGCGTCAGGACAAACAGACTGGCCAGCGCGGCACGGTTGTGCATGAAGCGACGGCGCGCATCCTGCCACAGGCTACGCCCTTCCACTTCCAGTTTCTCGCTGAAGTTATCCAGCGCTTCACGGTTACGTTTATTCCAGAACATCAGTGATTTACCTTAGTAACGGATCTTCGGATCGATGACCGCATACAGCACATCGATGACCGCATTAAACAGAATGGTCAGCGCACCCACTAAAATAGTCAGGCTCAGCACCAGCGAATAGTCACGGTTAAGCGCACCGTTAACAAATAACTGACCAATACCAGGTAAACCAAAGATGGTTTCTATCACCATAGAGCCAGTGATAATCCCTACGAAGGCAGGCCCCATGTAGGACAACACTGGCAACAACGCAGGCTTGAGTGCATGGCGCAAAATGATCCGACGCAACGGCAGCCCTTTGGCACGCGCAGTACGGATAAAGTTTGAATGCAGCACTTCAATCATGGAACCACGGGTAATACGCGCAATGCTGGCGATATACGATAACGAGAGCGCGACCATCGGCAGAATGATGTATTTTGGCGCACCGCCATTCCAACCGCCCCCCGGCAACCAGTGCAGGGTTATCGCGAATATCAGCACCAGTAGTGGTGCCACAACAAAACTGGGGATCACCACGCCGGTCATGGCAAACCCCATGACGGTGTAATCCCATTTACTGTTCTGATTCAACGCAGCAATCACACCGGAGGTCACCCCCAGCACTACCGCCAGCAGAAAAGCAGCAATCCCCAACTTAGCCGACACAGGGAAAGCCTGAGCAACCAAATCGTTGACTGAATAATCTTTGTATTTGAAAGAGGGACCAAAGTCACCTTTCAACAACTGCACCAGATAATTGCCATACTGTTTGATCATCGGATCATTCAGATGGTATTTGGCTTCGATGTTCGCCATCACTTCAGGGGGAAGATTACGCTCTCCCGTGAACGGACTTCCCGGAGCCAGCCTCATCATGAAAAATGAGATGGTGATCAGGATGAACAGCGTCGGGATTGCTTCCAGGCAACGACGGAAAATAAATTTTAACATTGACCTTACCTATAAAACCGGTCTGAAATTTTCGCTTCTATTTATCACACTTTATTAAACCGAATAAGGGCTGTGTGCCAAACACACAGCCCTGTCATCATTAATGCTTGATAATATAAAGGTTTTTAACGTTCAGGTTATCCAGCGGATCTTTGCCTGTAATGCCACCCACGTACGGTTTAACCAAACGGGTGTTGGCATAGTAATACACCGGAACCACGACAGCGTCTTTTTCCAGCAGTGTCTCAGCCTGCTTGTAAACATTCGCGCGTTCTTCTTCAGTGGTGGCAGCCAGTGCTTTTGCCATCAACTTGTCGAAATCCGCGCTCTTATAATGTGCCGTGTTGCTGCTGCTGTTGGAAATCATGGTATTCAGGAACGTGGTCGGTTCGTTGTAATCCGCACACCAGCCAGCACGAGCGACATCGAATGTGCCCTGATGACGGCTGTCCAGGAATGTTTTCCACTCCTGATTTTCCAGTTTTGCATCCACCCCGATGTTGTTTTTCCAGATAGAGGACGCCGCGATCGCCAATTTTTTATGTAGATCGGAGGTGTTGTACAGCAGGTTAAAGGTCAGCGGTTTTTCAGCCGTGAAGCCTGCTTCAGCCAGCAGTTTCTTCGCTTCAGCGTTACGTTTCTCACGCGACCAGCTCACCCACTCAGGCGGAGTCAGTTTGCCATCCAGACCATCGATGTACGGCGGGGTGAAACCGAACGCTGGGGTATCGCCCTGCGCTTTCACCTTGTTAACCAGAATGTCTTGATCCAGACCCAGCACTAACGCCTGGCGTACACGCGCATCGTTAAACGGCGCCTTCTGGTTGTTGATCTCATAGTAATAGGTACACAGATACGGATCCGCCTTCACTTCGTTGGGGATCTCTTTCTTCAACTTCTGGAACAACTCGATAGGCAGGTTGTTATAGGTCATGTCGATTTCACCGCTGCGGTAACGGTTAACATCCGTCACTTCAGAAGAAATCGGCAGATAGGTCACTTTGTTGATGATGGTATGGGCGTTATCCCAGTAATTCGGATTACGCTCCAGAACGATTTTCTCGTTCACAACCCACTCTTTCAGCGTATAAGCGCCGTTGCCGACCCAGTTAGCTGGCTGAGTCCATTTTTCACCGTATTTCTCAACGGCTTTCTGATTCACCGGGAAGGTGGATGGGTGAACCAACAGCTTATAGAAGTACGGAACCGGCTCGCTCAGCGTAACTTCCAGCGTGTGATCGTCAATGGCTTTCACGCCCAGCGTATCAGGGGATTTTTTACCGTCGACAATCTCATCAATATTAACGATATGACCAAATTGCAGGTAGCTGGCATAAGGAGAGGCTGTTTTCGGATCGGTAACACGACGCCAACTATAAACGAAATCCTGTGCCGTCACCGGTTCACCATTGGACCATTTAGCGTCTTTACGCAAGTGGAAGGTCCATACTTTGAAATCTTTGTTATCCCAGCTTTCTGCAACACCCGGTGCCGGGTGGCCATCCGGAGAGGTAACCAGCAGCCCTTCCAGCAGATCACGCGCGACGTTAGATTCCGGCACGCCTTCCATTTTATGCGGGTCGAGGGAAGCGACTTCAGCACCGTTATTACGCACCAGTTCCTGCTTTTCAGCCAGTTGCACACCAGCAGGCACCGTAGCAGCCCAGGCAGAAACGCCTGCGGAAGCCGTGATCGCAGCGAAAATGCTCACTGCCAGTCTTTTTTTAATAGTGTTGTTTACCATTATTTACCTTGCTCCTGTTCTACTGTTATCACCCAATCAGGCATATAACGTTTTTTACGTATTACGCGGACAGACGATACCGTCGCCAGAGGAACGACTCTGGCAACATGGCCGCTTAATCACATCAAAATTGTTTTATCCACGCCGCACGACTCGATACGCTTAATGCCGCAACAACGTGTTGGAAAAATCAACAGAGATAAAAACAGCACATATCAGCAACCCAAAAACTGCCGCTGTCCCTTCCCAGGACCGGCAGTCTGTAGCCATTTCCACTCTTCCCTGATGGTACGCCCTCCCCAAATTCCACAAAAAGTCGTCGGGGATAACGTTCTAATAAAATTAACTTATCCGTAACGGCTTGGGAAAATAGCGTGATGCCGAACGTATCAGAAGAATCCGTCTTCGCCAATAGATTTTGCAGGCTGTTACTTAAATTTCTTTTCAATCCCGGAAAGTCACAAAAAAACCAGTATGTGTAAATGGATACAAAAGCACCCGAGCATTGTGTCAACGTGGCAAAAGCGCACCCGACAGCAGATTGTCCAACAACGGGTAATCATGGAAGAATTAACCATAGTTTAGGACAAAAAACACACGATAAAACACTCCTAACGTCATCAGTACCTTTCCAACGCCACATCCTCTACATGTGAATAAATTAACAGTGAAATCCCATGTGCATCGCAACAAAACATCTGCTGTGTTTTACATCATTTGCATTAGCTTATCTAAGGCATTCACATAGCATAAAAATAAGTTATGCCACCCCGCGTGATAAATAATAGTAGGGAATACGCCTTTTTCTGCTGATGATTGCCGGGAAATAACATAAGAAAAAAATATTAATAAAAATAAGGCGTGCTGGATGAACGAAATGTACGCAATCGGGGATGGATTGGTAGATGAGACTGGTAGCACATTAACTTATCGTTGCTCTCCCACGTTAGCCCGCCGACACTTTAGCGCCGACGACATAGCCATAGCGCCAACAACATAGCAATGCCGCCGGAACCGAATTGAGCAAAGCACCGCTCTCGGGCTGATTCACCAGCGGCCCAGCAGCAGAGTATAAATGTATAAAGAAAGGCAACACGGCTCAGACACCACATATCGACACCTAAGCCAGGGCACACTCGTTATCAGGACAACCCTGGAAATAACGCGCGAATGCCTGTCACGATAAACTCAATACCGAGCGACATCAGCAACAGCCCCATAATACGCGTCACGACGTTGATGCCGGTTTGTCCCAGCAACCTGACTAACGCGGGTGCGGCCCGAAACAACAACCAGCAGCAAAATGCAAAAACGGCAATCGCCAACGACAGCCCTAATAAATTCTGCCAGCCGTGATAGCGGGAACTCCAGACAATGGTGGAGCTAATAGCCCCCGGCCCTGCCATCAATGGTAATGCCAGCGGCACCACGCCAATACTTTCCCGATTGGCGGTTTCTGTCTTCTCCTGTTTATTCTGCTTGTCCTCACCCAGTTTGCCGCTGATCATCGACATCGCGATGGTGGTAATCAGAATACCGCCTGCAATGCGGAATGAATCAATCGAGATGCCGAACAGCCGCAAGATAGCGTCACCAAAAAATAGCGCGACCCAAAGAATAATCACCACAGAGACATTGGCAGTCAGGTTGGTTCTCGCCCGCCCGTCCCCTGCCTGATAGTTGGTCATACTGATGAAGATAGGCAGAATGCCTACCGGGTTTATCAACGCAAACAGCCCAATAAAAAACTTGATGTAACCAGAGAAATCCAGGACAGGCTGAATCACTTTTCACCTCTGAAGATTATTGTCAACGCCAGGCGTCTTTGGCGATCGACGGCACACACTGTGACATCGCCTACAGTAATGTAAAGTACAGCGTGCCTCCACTCTTTCATCTGACGATTATTCTCTGTCACCACGCCAATTTTCGATACAAATTCATCCAGAAAAGCACATGAAATGGTCATTTATTTTTAACAAATTCCGGATGTAGATGATATCCATTCTCAATAACGCCATGCTGAATGGTGTCAGCATGGCAATTTAGCGAGTGAGATCACAAAAAACCGACTAGCAACGGGGTATTCTGACTTCAGAGAAAAGAACAGCACCTGAAGCAGCGAACATTGCCCTTATATCGGCAGCCGTTTTAGGAATAGCATTGAGAAACCATGGTTTCTGGTCGTAAACAAGGCAATGACACGCATCAGAAGATTAATCGAGCGCTTTGAGTCAATGGATAATCGTAAGAGCCAAATTATCAGGTACCTCAACCATTATCTATACTGCTTATTTATCGATGGACCATTGACTGAAAGAGCTTAACATTACAGGAGAGCATTATGGCCGTAACAAACGTTGCTGAACTTAACGCTTTGGTCGAACGCGTCAAAAAAGCGCAACATGAATTCGCAAACTTCTCGCAAGAGCAGGTTGATAAAATCTTCCGTGCAGCAGCACTGGCTGCAGCAGATGCGCGTATTCCGCTGGCAAAAATGGCGGTTGCAGAATCAGGCATGGGGATCATCGAAGATAAAGTCATCAAGAACCACTTTGCTTCCGAATACATCTATAACGCTTACAAAGACGAACAGACCTGCGGTGTACTGTCCGTCGACGACACATTCGGCACCATCACGATTGCTGAACCGATCGGCATTATCTGCGGTATTGTCCCGACCACTAACCCCACCTCTACCGCTATCTTCAAAGCGCTGATCAGCCTGAAAACCCGTAACGGCATCATCTTCTCCCCTCACCCGCGCGCTAAAAACGCAACCAACAAAGCAGCAGATATCGTGCTGCAAGCAGCGATTGCCGCCGGTGCCCCGAAAGACATCATCGGTTGGATTGATGAACCCTCAGTCGAACTGTCTAACCAGCTGATGCACCACCCGGACATCAACCTGATCCTGGCAACCGGTGGGCCTGGTATGGTGAAAGCCGCTTATAGCTCGGGTAAACCGGCTATTGGCGTAGGCGCGGGCAACACTCCTGTTGTGATTGACGAAACCGCTGACATCAAGCGCGCTGTCGCATCGATTCTGATGTCAAAAACCTTTGATAATGGCGTAATTTGTGCATCCGAACAGTCGGTCATCGTCGTTGATGAAATCTATGACGCGGTACGCGAACGTTTCTCTACGCACGGCGGTTACCTGCTTAAAGGTAAAGAGTTGCAGGCAGTACAGGCAATTATTTTGAAAAACGGTGCACTCAATGCGGCTATCGTCGGCCAGCCAGCCGTCAAGATCGCCGAAATGGCCGGTATTACAGTCCCTGCCAGTACGAAGGTATTGATCGGTGAAGTTACCCATGCCGACGAATCTGAGCCGTTTGCACACGAAAAACTCTCTCCGACACTGGCTATGTACCGGGCGAAAGATTTTGAAGACGCAGTAGAAAAAGCGGAAAAACTGGTTGCGATGGGCGGGATAGGTCATACCTCTTGTCTGTACACCGATCAGGATAACCAGCCGCAGCGTGTGAACTATTTTGGCGACAAAATGAAAACTGCCCGTATCTTGATCAATACCCCAGCGTCTCAGGGTGGGATCGGTGATCTGTACAACTTTAAGCTGGCACCCTCGTTGACGCTGGGTTGTGGCTCATGGGGCGGTAACTCTATCTCCGAAAACGTCGGACCGAAGCACCTGATCAACCGTAAAACCGTTGCTAAGCGAGCTGAAAACATGCTGTGGCACAAACTTCCTAAATCTATCTATTTCCGTCGCGGTTCACTGCCGATCGCGCTGGAAGAAGTCGCGACTGATGGTGCCAAACGCGCCTTTATCGTCACCGACCGTTTCCTGTTTAATAATGGCTATGTAGACCAGATTACCTCCGTACTGAAACAGCAAGGTCTGGATACCGATGTCTTCTTCGAAGTGGAAGCCGACCCGACACTCAGCATCGTTCGCAAAGGTGCAGAACAGATGAACGCGTTTAAACCTGACGTGATCATCGCTCTGGGTGGCGGTTCACCGATGGATGCCGCCAAGATCATGTGGGTTATGTACGAACACCCGGATACCCATTTTGAAGAGCTGGCGTTGCGCTTCATGGATATTCGCAAACGTATCTACAAGTTCCCGAAAATGGGTGTGAAAGCAAAACTGATTGCCGTCACGACTACCTCGGGTACCGGTTCTGAAGTCACACCGTTTGCCGTAGTAACCGATGATACCACCGGTCAGAAATACCCGCTGGCAGACTACGCACTGACCCCGGATATGGCGATTGTCGATGCGAATCTGGTGATGAACATGCCGAAATCGCTGTGTGCTTTCGGCGGTCTGGATGCCGTCACCCACTCGCTGGAAGCCTACGTTTCAGTACTGGCGAACGAATACTCCGACGGACAGGCGTTGCAGGCACTGAAACTGCTGAAAGACAACCTGCCAGCCAGCTACCACGAAGGTGCCAAAAACCCGGTAGCACGTGAACGCGTCCACAACGCGGCCACCATTGCCGGTATCGCTTTTGCCAACGCCTTCCTGGGCGTCTGCCACTCAATGGCGCACAAATTGGGGTCTGAATTCCATATTCCACATGGTCTGGCGAATGCCTTACTGATTAGCAACGTGATTCGTTACAACGCTAACGATAACCCGACCAAGCAGACGGCATTCAGTCAGTACGACCGTCCGCAGGCGCGCCGTCGTTATGCAGAAGTCGCCGATCATCTGGGCTTGGGTGCCGCCGGTGACCGTACCGCTCAGAAAATTGAAAAACTGCTGGCCTGGCTGGAAAGCATGAAGAAAGAACTGGGTATCCCGGCGTCTATTCGTGAAGCTGGCGTGCAGGAAGCCGATTTCCTGGCCAAAGTAGATAAGCTTTCTGAAGATGCCTTTGACGATCAGTGCACCGGGGCTAACCCACGTTATCCGCTGATTGCCGAACTCAAACAAATCCTGCTGGATTCGTTTTATGGTCGCCCGTTTGTCGAGCATAGCGTGACTGACGCCAAAGCCACTACGGTAGCCGTCAGCGCACCAGCCAAAGCGGAAAAAACAGAAAAGAAAGAGAAGAAAGCCGTTAACTAATAGCCGTTAACCACTACAAGCATTAGTCGTCTACCAAGCCCTGTGCATACCCGTACAGGGCTTTTTTACGCCCTCACAGAAGATGCCGCCCTATCACCCTCAATCCCGCTAAACAGTCGCTAGCTGAGGCGTCCATAGGCCTGTATGACGCTGTGTATCGGTATGCCTGCACCAACTGCAAGAGAACGAAAATCAGGCCCGTAAACACCGGTTGTAAGCCTGAAATCAGAGTGATGAGTCGAGGGCGATAAGAGCAAAAAGAAAGTGTGGTGGGCTTGCCGGCAGCGATTCCCCTTTTAGGACAAAACCACCGCATTTTAAGCAACACCACACGCACGTCTTTTAGAAAAGTCGTCATGGGATGGGAAATCTTACCGCCGACATTGCGGTCATCAGACGATGGGTATCCATACACATAAAGTAACGAATACTTAATTTTTATTAGCAATATTTACCGAGGACTATAACCGGACCGATGTGCCACGCTCCGGTTATTAATAAGGCAGGCTAAATACTTAACCTATTATCGATATGGATTATTCCACCTCTTCCCGTGTCAGTCCCAGTGCGATTTTATAATGTTTACGGCATACCGATACATAACTTTCATTTCCACCAATGACAACCTGAGCGCCCTCAATGACGGGCTTGCCATGCGAGTCTACTCGCAATACGTGATTCGCTTTACGCCCACAATGGCAGACGGTTTTAAGTTCGACCAGTTTGTCCGCCCAAGCCAATAAATAATGACTGCCACTAAACAATTCCCCACGGAAATCGGTTCGCAGGCCATAACAAAGAACCGGAATGTCTAATTGATCGACAACATCACACAGCGCATTCACTTGCTCACGCGTCAAAAACTGACTTTCATCAATTAACACACAGTGAATAGTTTGCTGACGATGAGCCTGTTCAAGCACCCGGAATAAATCTGTCTGCTCGTTAAACAATAACGCGGGTGAAGAAAGACCGATACGAGAACTGACGATGCCGCTTCGCCCGGAGCGATCGTCTATTTCTGCCGTAAACACGAGGGTCCGCATTCCCCGCTCTTGATAGTTATATGAAGACTGCAACAGTGCGGTAGATTTCCCTGCATTCATCGCGGAATAATAAAAATAAAGCTGCGCCATGGCTCCTCGGTCAACGGCATTCACCGGTCAGTAATCGTTAAAATTTATTGTAACATAGGTATTGATACTGACGAGGGTTTAGTCATACCACCTGTGTTGTCAGTACCACAATCATTCTGTGGTTTAGTAATATTGAATGCGCCATCGTGGTGCTCAAAGAAACTATCGCTACGCTTGTGCATGGCTATTTCCGCTACAGAGCACGCTAACAGAATGTATTAGCTGGTTTGTTAGAAATTTATATTGCCCGTCTGATACGTGATTTTCGATTTAAATTTGCTAAATTTTAACAACCTGACAATTTTGCCTATTGCAGAAAATAAAACAGCACTCTATTATCTCTGTACTGTCACCGATAATATTTATTTTGAGATTAATCCAATGAGCGAAGCACTTAAGATTCTAAACAACATCCGCACTCTGCGTGCCCAGGCAAGAGAATGCAGCCTCGAAACACTGGAAGAAATGCTGGAAAAGCTGGAAGTCGTGGTTAACGAACGTCGTGAAGAAGAAAACCAGGCTCAGGCTGAAATTGAAGAACGCACACGCAAATTACAGCAGTACCGTGAAATGCTTATTGCTGATGGCATTGACCCTAACGAATTACTGCAATCTCTGGGTGCAAACAAAGTCGCGGGTAAAGCTAAACGTGCTGCACGTCCGGCTAAATATCAATACACCGACGAAAACGGCGAACTGAAAACCTGGACTGGCCAGGGTCGTACGCCTGCAGTTATCAAGAAAGCCATCGAAGAACAGGGTAAATCCCTGGATGACTTCCTGCTGTAATTCTCAGTTTAAAGAATAAAATAAAAACACCCCTTTAAAGGGGTGTTTTTTTATGCCTGATTCGCTAAACCAAACACTCGCCCAACTATGCTCTCGCCATACTTCGAACGACCAGCTACTGGCTTTTTACTTGCCTCACCTTCACTCGTTCAATAATAAGCCTGTCTTTGTAGCGGTGTACTAGCTGATGCCTTCACTCAGGTTTGCACACCCTCAGCCGTTTAACCGACTGAGGATATGCACTGTTAGCTACGTTCGTTACTCCGAATCACTTATCTGAGTAAGCTCATCGGGATTAAATGAGAGACATGCTGTCTCTCACCGGAGGCCAGCCGTTGGCTGGTTAAATCGCTCCTAACGAATTTGTCACTCTCTCACTTACCACAGTCCTGCAACCTACATTATTTGAGGTATACAGAAGGGAAGAAGCGGATTAATTAGCGTCTTCTTCTATCGCGTCTTTCAGCCACTGGGTAAAGTCCTCACCCAGCGCGTCGTGACGAATACCATATTCCACGAATGCGGTCATGTATCCCAGTTTATTGCCGCAGTCGTGACTTATCCCTTTCAGGTGATAAGCCTCAACGGTTTCTTTTTCCATCAGCATGGCAATAGCATCTGTCAGCTGAATTTCATTCCCCGCGCCGGGTTCCGTTTTCTTCAGCAGATCCCAGATCTGTGCAGACAACACATAACGACCCACCACAGCCAAATTAGACGGTGCTTCTGATGCTTTGGGTTTTTCCACAACCCCAACCATAGGTGCACTGTCACCCGGCTTTAATTCTACGCCTTTACAATCCACCACACCGTAACTGCTCACGTTTTCCACCGGCTCAACCATAATCTGGCTATGGCCCGTGCTATAAAAACGTTGCAGCATTTCACTGAGGTTGTCTTTCTTCAGATCAGATTCATATTCATCGATGATGACGTCCGGCAAAATAACCGCTACCGGTTCATCACCCACTAAAGGATGTGCACAAAGCACTGCGTGCCCTAATCCTTTCGCCAGCCCCTGACGAACCTGCATAATAGTGACATGCTCTGGACAAATAGCTTGAACTTCTTTCAACAACTGACGCTGAACACGTTTTTCCAGCATAGCTTCCAGTTCAAAGCTGGTATCAAAATGGTTTTCTATTGAATTTTTGGAAGAATGTGTAACCAAAATTATTTCATTGATACCGGCAGCAATACATTCATTAACTACATACTGGATTAACGGCTTATCGACCAGCGGCAACATTTCTTTGGGAATGGCCTTAGTCGCAGGCAACATACGTGTTCCCAACCCGGCCACTGGAATGACCGCTTTTTTTACTTTTTTATTAACAGTTGACATAAACAGCCTCGTATATATCGTTCAAATAATGAGCTTTATTTGTCCGGCGCATAAAACCGCGAAAGTATATCAGGTTCAATGCGTGATGCTCGTCCAATCTGGATCTGTGATGAGAAAAATCATAGGCAACATAGTAGGGGATAAAGAATAATTACGATAGATAGACAGAGTCTGAAGTGCAGGGAGACTCGCCGCTATCGGATTAGTCTGTAGACAACATCAGACGCAGACGACCGCCACTCCCCCACATCTGACACTGCCATGATGCGCACGGGTAACTCATCTGATTAAGATAAGCTGCATCTAATGTGCCTAACGGTACGCCGTTATTCAGCCCAATATTCTGATCTTCAACACTTAACGTGGCATGTAGACCAGCGGAAATCAGAATCAGTCGTTCCAATTCACGATGGTAATACCCCACCAGTAAAGGAAACTGCCCTTGCAGATTCGCCTGACGCAATAATTGGTTGACCTGATTAAGCAATACCGATAATTCAGGTAAGCGACGCTGCTGATGCGCCAGATGCTCCTGCAAAAGACTGTTGAATAACGCACGCAACAGTAATGCCGCCAGCACACCGTGATTATTAGCAGCCTGCGTCACATCGAGACAGTAGAACGCCAGCTCGTCCTCAGATAACGCCGCGATATCAAGCACCAGTCCTGGTCGGTCTGCCGCCATTAATTGCCGATAGTTAATACGGCAATGCGCCAGCGTCTGCTGGACCGGTGGTTGTAACTGCTCCAGAAGTTTCAACGCTGCCCCTGGCGACTGGTTTAATGTATCCAAATCACGCATCAGTTGTTCTACTTCATTCGCCTGCGAAGTAAACATCGTCGGATATAGACAGCCCATCACCGACTCACGCAAACGCGTGTAATCATGCAGGGGTTTGAGCAGGACATCCTGCACGCCAAGGCGTAATATTCTGGCGACATCCGCCAGATGGCTGGTGGCAGACACCACCAGTACTGGCGTTGTGGTATCGTACAACCGCAAGCGTTCAACGAATTCAAAACCGCCCATCATAGGCATATTGAGATCGCAAATAATCAGATCGGGTGGCTGAACAGCCATTTTTTCCAGCGCTTCTTTGCCGTTACCTGCCTCATGCACATCCGCGCCCAGAGATGTCAGATAACCAGCCAGCACAGAACGGAAAACAGCTTCATCCTCAACCACCAAAATGTGTTTTCCCGTCAATGGTTGTGCCATCAGCGACCCCTTGAAACGCTTATTATCATTCGTTGCCGAATCCTAAATCGAAAACTTTCCTAGATGCCCCGGTTGACCAGCGGTAACAATAACTCCCGCTGTTTTTCTACCGCCGCTCTGCCGGATTCAATAGCCTCTCCCGCCCGATGAAAATCCAGCGTGGCAATTTGCGGACAATAAGGTTGAATCAATACATCAGGGGGATCACCCGCCATACGGTTCATTTTCAGGCGATTCTCCAACACCTGTATAGAGGTACTCATTATCTCCATCGCGGTGGGCGTCACCTCCGTATGCCGACGAAAGCGGTGAGCTAAACGATAGCGAATACGCTCACGCCATCCGCGCGGCGGCGTCATTTCTTGCTCTTGCGCTGAAGCCATTTTGGCAGACAGCAGGTTATGCTGCTGCAAGCTGGCGTCATGCTGCAAATCCACCGCGATCACCACATCAGCCCCCATCGCCCGCGTCAATGAAACCGGGACCGGGTTAACCACGGCGCCATCCACCAGCCAGTAACCATTCAATTGCACCGGTGCCAATAACCCCGGCATGCTGCAGGACGCTCGAATAGCTAAATGTAAGTCACCTTGTGTGAGCCATAGTTCCCTTCCTGTACTCAGGTTAGTCGCTACAGCACCATATTTGATAGCACACTCTTCAATATGTTGCGTAAGTAGCAAATGCTTTACGTGGTTGAAAACACGATCGCCCCGCAATAATCCACCACGACGCCAGGAAAAATCCATCAATCGGATAACATCCCAATAGCGGAAACTGTTTACCCAACGCGCCATGCTATCCAGGCGGTGTGTGGCATAGGCAGCACCAACCAGCGCGCCCACCGAACATCCAGCAACGACATCAGGGAAAATCCCCAACTCCTCCAGTGCATTCAGTACGCCAATATGCGCCCATCCCTTCGCGGCACCAGAACCCAATGCCAGACCTATTTTTACCTTCCGCATGGTGTTCCTCCTATGTCTTATTCTAGGCGGTGTCACACAATCGTGTGTGACAGTTATCGTGCGTGACAGTTGCTGATGGTCATTTCACTGCAGAGTACGGCGGGATGCGATATCGTCGTGACGTTCTTAACGACGTCAGATGATTGCGGCCGACAAACCGTATTGGGTAACATACCCCACGCCTTATCGATGGTGTCTTAATTAACTAACGTTATTGCAGAATTTTGCAGGAGATATTGTGTCCGAATATTGCCCATGCGGTAGTGCCCAGCCGTATGAACGCTGCTGTCAGTCGTACCTGCGCCATGACAGTCAGGCACCCCACCCTGAGTTGCTGATGCGTTCACGGTATACTGCTTACGTCAAACAAGACGTTGACTATCTGGTCGCCACCTGGCATCCGGACTGTCACGCGGAAAACTGGCGCACCGATATTGCCGCCAGTTGCGCCGATACCCATTGGCTCGGTCTGCAGATACTGGATGTTACGCCGGGAAACACAGCAGACGAAGGGTATGTGGAGTTCGCTGCCAGTTATAGCTCAGCCGACCATCCAGACTCCCGGATATTGATGAGAGAGCGTTCTCGCTTCCTTCGCTGTCACGATCGCTGGTACTATGTCGACGGCGTTCACGTGCAAACCGGCAGGAACGATAGCTGTCCGTGCGGCTCCGGCAAAAAATACAAAAAGTGCTGCGGACAATGATACCTTGATTACGGCGGTGATTCCGGCATCGCGTAACAGCAATACTTGATTTATGTTTTGGACAGGATCCCAACTCCATGCAATCCCAGAATATCCAAAGAAAAATTTTACGGACAATCTGCCCTGATGCAAAAGGGCTTATCGCCAAGATCACCAACATCTGCTACAAGCACGAACTGAATATTGTGCAGAATTCGGAATTCGTTGATCACCGTACCGGTCGTTTTTTCATGCGTACGGAATTGGAAGGCATTTTCAATGACACTACGCTGCTGGCCGATATGGACAGCGCCTTACCGGAAGGTTCCGTGCGCGAGCTGAGCAGCGCCGGGCGTCGCCGTGTCGTCATTCTGGTTACGAAGGAAGCACACTGCCTTGGCGATCTGCTGATGAAAAGCACCTACGGCGGTCTGGATGTTGAAATCGCTGCTGTGATCGGTAACCACGACACGCTGCGCACCCTGGTAGAACGCTTTGATATTCCGTTCCATCTGGTCAGCCATGAAGGCCTGACGCGCGAAGAGCACGACCTGAAAATGGTCGCGCAGATAAATCAATACAAACCGGACTACGTGGTACTAGCGAAATATATGCGAGTCTTAACTCCCGCGTTTGTCCAGAACTACCCTAACCGGGTTATTAACATTCATCATTCGTTCCTGCCAGCCTTCATCGGCGCACGTCCATACCATCAGGCGTATGAGCGTGGCGTGAAAATCATCGGTGCAACGGCCCATTACGTGAACGACAACCTGGATGAAGGCCCCATCATCATGCAGGATGTGATTAATGTTGACCACACCTACACCGCCGACGACATGATGCGTGCCGGCCGCGATGTAGAAAAAAACGTACTGAGCCGGGCGCTGTATCATGTTCTGGCCCAGCGCGTGTTCGTGTACGGCAACCGCACTATTATCCTGCGTTGATTCGCTATCCTACGTTGATTAGCACTTCGCCGCCCTTCGCCTACGATTGCATCGGGCGGCATAAAAAAACGGCAAACGAACTTGTTTTTGTTTTTTCAGCCTTTACAGGGGCGCGGCATTTGATATGATGCGCCCCGCTCAACACGAAAGAGCAATCAGGCCAGTGGTGGGGTTCCCGAGCGGCCAAAGGGAGCAGACTGTAAATCTGCCGTCACAGACTTCGAAGGTTCGAATCCTTCCCCCACCACCATCTCTACCGCGTTTATCGCGACTCACTGAAATCCATCACGTTGTTATTCCCCGACACATTCATTCTTACAAAAACCAATCAATCGCCAAATAACGACATGTCGCAGCAAAACCGATGCGGCCTCGTGCTGTCCTACAGCGATGTTATCGTCAGTGTTACC
>NZ_CM001977.1:2260014-2336395 GCF_000406165.1 Dickeya zeae NCPPB 2538
CATTATTCTTTCCAGCGCTCCGGCATATAACTGAATACCGGCAACTGCCAGGACCAGAAAATGGCGGCCAGACGTAGCGCCAGACCGATAGAAAAAGAGATGAGCTGATTGAGGTCGTGGTTAACGCCGATTTCACGCAGGCTAAGGTACACCAGCGCCACCAACAGTGACACGCAGGCGTAGAGTTCCTTACGCAATACCATGGGCGTCCGGTTGCAAAAAATATCCCGCAGGATGCCGCCAAAGATACCGGTGGTGATGCCAGCCATCACCACCACGGTGGGTGAATAACCCAACTCGATAGCCACATTGCAACCGATGATGGTAAATGCTACCAACCCCATGGCATCCAGCACCAAAAACAGCCGATGCAAATGATGCATCACACGCGATGCCAGCACGGCTAGTAGACCCGCACCGATGGTGAGATAGATATAGGCGGGGTGTTGCGTCCAGGCGATGGGATAATTGCCTAGCATGATATCGCGCACCGTACCGCCACCCAGTGCGGTAATAAAGGCGATCATCGACACACCAAAAATATCCATGTTACGACGACCAGCAGCCAGCGCACCGGACATTCCCTCAGCAGTAATAGCGATCAGATAGATATAGGTCAGCACACACGTACCCTTGTGAAATGTGCCCCTCCCTCTGTCCTTTTACCTGAGAGTTTACGCGGTGGTACCGCTTGCCCCTTCGGTGGGTTGTCTGGCAACCGCTCTCCAGTTGGCGTCATTGAAATGTGCAGTAAGGTGGCCTGAGCGATTATGGGAGTTTGCGCCTTCGGCGGGAAGGCATGTCGTGCCTTCCGCTCTCCTGCAAGGCGCGGAGTATACGGGCTATTGGTAACCGGTTCAACCAGCCATCACCGATAGTTATGACTGTTGACACGATCGTATCGCCACCGTGACTCCTCTGCCGCCTTTCTGCTAACATCAGAGCACGTTTTTTTAACAACGGCAGCGAACATGAAGTTTGTTTCTTTCAATATCAATGGGCTGCGAGCCCGTCCCCATCAACTGGCCGCAATCATCGAACAACACCAGCCTGACGTAATCGGCTTACAGGAAACCAAAGTCCATGACGACATGTTTCCACTCGACGATGTAAAACAGTTCGGTTACCACGTTTTCTATCATGGACAGAAAGGCCATTACGGTGTTGCGCTGCTGACCAAAGCTGAACCACTGGCAGTTCGGCGTGGTTTTCCCACCGACGACGACGACGCACAGCGCCGTATCATCATGGCGGATCTGGCAACGCCACTCGGCATACTAACCGTGGTGAACGGCTACTTCCCGCAGGGTGAAAGCCGTGACCACCCTGTCAAGTTTCCTGCCAAAACCCGTTTTTACCAGGATTTGCAGCACTATCTCGAGCAGCACCATCAGGCGGATCAGCCGGTGCTTATCATGGGCGACATGAACATCAGCCCGACGGATTTGGATATCGGTATTGGGGAAGATAACCGTAAACGCTGGCTGCGTACTGGGAAGTGTTCATTCCTGCCTGAAGAGCGCGAATGGATGGAGCGGCTGAAAAACTGGGGGTTGGTCGATACATTCCGGGCTGCTAATCCCGAATGTCAGGATAAGTTCTCGTGGTTTGACTACCGCTCATCAGGGTTTGATGACAACCGAGGACTGCGTATCGATCTGATCATGGCGACCTCACCGCTGGCCAGCCGCTGCGCCGCCACCGGCATTGATTACGCCATTCGGGGAATGGAGAAACCCTCTGACCATGCGCCGGTATGGGCGGAATTCACTCTCTGAAAGAACAACGGGGCTACATCGCCCCGTTATCGCTGTTTATTGCTGATCTTTGAGGATCCGCCACACCAGATTATTGGTGCCCAGGTTGCCTTTATCCCGCTGGCATTGCAGTAACACCCCTTCCGCCCTGACGACCGAGCCTTCGGAGTAGCTTCTGTTTTGATAAATGCAGCAACTCATGCAATTGACCTGAGTTTCTCGCTGAACATTGCCACCGGCATTACCACCGTTACCCCACACGACCTGTGGCGGCACAGGCACCACCACGTCTGTGTTGGTCGTACCCTGAGCATTGGCAACGCCCTGCGTATTAATGGCACCCTGCGTGCCAGATACCGTGCCCTGGGTGGCAACGGTATTTCCCGGCAAAATGACGGGATGTCCCTGCGTCACCACGGTGGTTTGCGTCGCCGCCTGCGTAGCGGAAGATAGCAACAAGCCTGTTGCCATCAGGAAGGTGCCCCATGCTTTCATCTGCGTTACTCCTTGGTGCTGGCTGAACGTGACTGACGACGTTTGCGCTTCTCGGGCGAAGCGCGCTTAACGGGCGGTAACCCTCTGAACGCCGAGATATTACCACTTTGTCGTGCCTGCTGAATCAGTTCGTACAACGATTGTGTCAACGGCTGCATAAAATCCTGATAGCGGCAACGCTTTTCACTAATCTGCGTCAACGTCGCCTCCCAGTGTGCCGTCATATCCGGGTGCGCGGCGATCGGTGGTAATGCATGGATCAACGCCTTACCCGCGTCAGTCGCATGAATATGCCGCCCTTTCTTTATCAGAAACGCGCGTTTAAACAACAGTTCGATAATGCCTGCGCGCGTAGCTTCGGTACCCAGACCATCTGTCTCACGTAAGATCTTCTTCAGCGCCTTATCCTGCACGAAGCGGGCAATCCCGGTCATAGCAGATAGCAACGTCGCGTCGGTAAACGGCCGGGGAGGCTGAGTTTGTCGCTCAACCACCTCGCCCCTCTCACACAGCAATTCATCGCCTTTCGCCACCACCGGCAATGGCATTCCCTCGTTTTCCTCGTCCCGCTCTTTATGGCCGAGCAACGTGCGCCACCCCGCTTCTGCCAAAAAACGGGCTTTTGCCACAAACTTGCCACCAGCGATATCCAGCTCGATAACGCATTTGCGAAACACCGCATCAGCGCAAAACTGCATCAGGTATTGCCGGGCAACCAACCCATAAACCTGACTTTCCTGCTCGGTCAGCGACGTGCGGGTGCTACGCGCGGTGGGGATAATGGCGTGGTGTGCGTCAACCTTGCTGTCATCCCAGCAGCGATTACGGCGCTCAGGATCTACCACAGGCTGTGGCAATAAATCCGGCTGATGTGCGGCAATCGCGTTCAGTACCGCGTGTCGCCCGGCGAAATGCTCTTCCGGCAGATACCGGCAATCCGAACGCGGGTAGGTAATCAACTTGTGCGTTTCATACAACCGCTGGCAAATATCCAGCACTTGTTGAGCGCTCAAACCAAAGCGTTTAGCCGCTTCAATTTGCAAGGCGGAAAGAGAATACGGCAACGGTGCGGTTTCCGATTCCCGTTTATCATTATAGGCTGTGACCTGTGCGGGCTGCCCTTCAATGCGTTTAACAACGTGTTCAGCCAGCGGGCGATGCAGCAAACGCCCTTCTTCGTCCTGATACGGCTCACACGAATCACTAGGCTGCCACAGCGCGACAAACCGCTCGTTGGCAGGGGTAACGATATGAGCCTTAACCTCGAAATAGTCGCGCGGCACAAAATTGTCTATCTCTTCATCACGGCGGACAACCAGCCCCAATACCGGTGTCTGCACCCGGCCGACAGACAACACGCCTTCATATCCGGCATTCTTCCCGAGCAGGGTATAGGCGCGGGTCATATTAATGCCATATAACCAGTCAGCACGTGAACGCGCCAGCGCGGAAACACACAGCGGCACAAACTCCCGGTTTTCACGCAGGCGCGATACTGCACGCTCCACCGCCTGCGGGTTCAGGTCGTTGATGAGACAACGGCGTACCTGCTGGCGTTTCGCTTCAGGCAGCGCCAGATACTCCAGCACCTCATCGACCAGCAACTGCCCTTCCCGGTCCGGGTCACCGGCATGGATCACTTCATCGGCCTGCGTCAGCAGTTTTTTGATCACATTCAGTTGCTTGCTCACCGATGGCCGCGGCTGGAGCAGCCATTTTTGTGGCACGATCGGCAAGTCAGCCAGCGACCAGCGCGCGTAGCGGGCATCGTAAACGTCTGGTTGTGCCTGTTCCAGCAGGTGCCCCACACACCAGGTCACCATATCCTGTTCGCCACAGGCAATGAAGCCATCGCCCCGCCGGTGCGGTTTAGGCAAGACATCGGCAATCGCTCTGGCAAGACTGGGTTTTTCCGCAATAAACAGTCGCATGTTACACCGCACAGCAGAACGGATATCCCTTGCTTCACTGCCCATCGGGCATGTGGCGCAAGGGAAACATCGTCAATACAGGATTAGAAATAGCTGACAAACTTCGTGCTATCAACGGACGCGACAGCGGCGGAGGCTTTAAGCTGCGGTGTCCCCAGATAGAGGAAACCGACGATTTCATCCGACGCACGGCAACCAAATGCATCGCGTACCAGCGGATGATGAGTCCAGGCACCACTGCGCCAGATACCGTTGAAACCTTGCGCCAGTGCGGCCATTTGCATCGCCTGTACCGCACAACCGGCCGATACCACCTGCTCCCAATGAGGCACTTTCGGATTATCCACGCAGTGCGCTACCACGGTAATGATCATCGGTGCGCGGAACGGTGCCTGACGTGCTTTCTCAATCGCCGCCTCATCCTGCTTATCCTGCAATGCTGCTCGAACCAGCAACTCACTAAAACGGGATAACCCGTCATCCTGGATAATGGAAAAACGCCAGGGTTGTAGCGCACCATGATCAGGAGCCCGCAAACCCGCTCGCAGGATATTGTCCAGTACCTCACCTGTCGGCGCAGGGGCGGCCAGGCGCGACGCCGAACGGCGATTCAGTAGCAATTCCAGAGCATCCATCACATCTCTCCTGTCATGAAAAATCTGCTGTCGGTGAATAAAATCCGGTTGCGCGCCACGGTAGCACAGGTAGAA
This sequence comes from Dickeya zeae NCPPB 2538, assembly GCF_000406165.1. Classification (NCBI taxonomy): domain Bacteria; kingdom Pseudomonadati; phylum Pseudomonadota; class Gammaproteobacteria; order Enterobacterales; family Pectobacteriaceae; genus Dickeya; species Dickeya zeae. The sequence continues at coordinate 2,264,908 of NZ_CM001977.1, forward strand.
GATTTGTTACAAGTTAGCGCCCTGCTACTGACCCTGCGGCAAGATAAATAGCTGACTTTTATTCTGTCGCTCATTAGGATACCGCCAGTGCTCGCGTTCGGATGCGTTCGCGCAAATATCACCGCTAACCCGAAGCACAGCTTAAACCCAGTTTTCTTTTGACGGAGTGGACATGCGCACAATGTGGCGAATTTTCAGTGGAATATTCAGATGGGGATGGCGCCTGCTGAATTTCATCCGCGAATTTATCCTTAACCTCTTTCTGGTTTGCCTGATCCTGGTCGCTATCGGGATCTACAGCCAGTTCAAAGCCCCGCCGACCGAACCGGTGCGGGGGGCGTTGTTGCTGGATCTGACAGGGGTGGTGGTGGATAAGCCCTCCGTTAATAACAAGCTGCGCCAGTTCGGCCGCGAATTTTTCGGTGCGTCGGCAAGTCGCCATCAGGAAAACTCGCTGTTTGATATTGTCGACAGTATTCGACAGGCCAAAAACGACAGCAACATTACCGGCATGGTGATGGATTTGTCTGACTTTGTCGGCGCTGACCAGCCTTCACTGCAATACATCGGTAAAGCGCTGCGCGAATTCCGTGATGCGGGCAAACCGATTTTTGCCGTCGGCGACAATTTCAACCAGACGCAATATTATCTGGCCAGCTTCGCCAACAAAATCTACCTGACCCCGCAGGGAAATGTTGACCTGCATGGCTTTGCGACCAATAACCTCTACTACAAGACGCTGTTGGATAAGCTGAAAGTCACCGCGCATATCTTCCGGGTAGGCACGTACAAATCCGCCGTCGAGCCGTTTATCCGCGATGACATGTCGCCCGATGCCCGTGAAGCCGATAATCGCTGGATTTCTACCCTCTGGCAGCACTATCTCGAGACTGTCGCGGCCAACCGTCAAATCACCCCGCAACAAGTTTTCCCAGGCGCTGATGCGGTCCTCGCTGGTCTGCAAAAGATGGACGGTGATACCGCGCGTTACGCGCTGGAAAATAAACTGGTGGATGAAGTGGCTCCCCATTCAGCGATTGAGCAATCGCTTATCAAAGCCTTTGGGTGGGATGCCAAAACTAAAAACTTCAATTTCACCAGCATTTATGATTACACCACGACGCCACCGGCCACGAGCAGTAATGAGATAGCGGTCGTATTTGCCAGCGGCACCATTATCGATGGTAAAGAAACCCCTGGATACGTTGGTGGCGATACCACCGCCGCACAGATTCGCGATGCACGACTGGATCCGAAAGTGAAGGCCATTATCCTGCGGGTCAACAGCCCCGGCGGTAGCGTAACGGCGTCTGAGCTGATTCGTTCTGAACTGATGGCTGCACGCCAGGCAGGTAAACCGGTTATCGTCTCCATGGGGGGGATGGCGGCGTCTGGCGGTTACTGGATTTCTACGCCAGCTAACACCATCATCGCCAGCCCCAACACGTTGACCGGGTCGATTGGTATTTTCGGCGTGGTGACCACGTTTGAAAACGCGCTGGATAGCATTGGTGTGCACACTGATGGCGTTGCCACTTCGCCGCTGGCTGATTTGTCTCAAACCAAGACACTGCCACCGCAAGTGAGCCAACTGATGCAACTTAGCATCGAGCGTGGTTACCAGAACTTTATTTCGCTGGTAGCCCAGTCACGCCAGAAGACACCGCAGGAAGTCGATGCTATAGCCCAGGGTCATGTCTGGGTCGGCAGTGACGCCAAAGCCAATGGCCTGGTGGATCAATTGGGCGACTTCGACGATGCCGTGAAGAAAGCCGCTGAGCTGGCCAAACTGGAACAGTATCAGTTGAGCTGGTACACGGAAGAGCCGGATCTGCTCAATGTGATGTTCAGTCAGGTCAGAAGTTCGGTCTATGCGCTGTTGCCTTCCGCCATGCAGGCGTTAGTACCGGCACCGGTGGCTCAACTGGCGCAAACCGTTCGTGCCCAGACCTCAATTCTGGACGCGCTAAACGATCCGCAAAATCGCTACGCGCTGTGCCTGAACTGCGGCGACTTACGATAACACTCCCTTACACAGCCCGACGCGAGTCGGGCTGTCTTTACCACTGAAACCTTTTTATAATCCCAGCATTTCAGGGCCAACCCTTTCTATAACCAATCGAGTCCCGACCCATAACATCCATGCAAAAGAAATCCATCTACGTCGCCTATACGGGTGGCACTATCGGTATGCAGCGCTCCGCCCACGGGTATGTCCCGGTTTCTGGTCACCTGCAACAGCAATTGGCGCAAATGCCGGAATTCCATCGCCCGGAGATGCCGGCATTCACGATTCATGAATATACGCCGCTGATTGACTCTTCCGATATGACACCCTCGGACTGGCAATTCATCGCCAACGATATTCAGCAAAACTATGACCAGTACGATGGCTTCGTCATTCTGCATGGTACCGATACCATGGCGTTTACCGCCTCCGCGTTGTCATTCATGCTGGAGAATCTCGCCAAGCCGGTTATCGTGACAGGGTCACAAATTCCGCTGGCAGAGTTGCGCTCTGATGGGCAAACCAACCTGCTCAATGCGCTGTACGTGGCAGCCAATCATCCGGTCAATGAGGTGAGCCTGTTCTTCAACAACAAATTATTGCGCGGCAACCGGACAACCAAAGCACATGCCGATGGTTTTGATGCTTTCGCATCCCCGAACTTTCCTCCCTTGCTGGAAGCCGGCATCCACATTCGCCGCTTAACACCCGCGAATCCCGAACCACTCGACGGGTCACTGATTGTCCATGCCATCACACCACAACCTATCGGCGTGGTAACCATCTATCCCGGTATCTCCGCCGATGTAGTGAGTAATTTCCTGCGCCAGCCAGTCAAGGCACTGATTCTGCGCTCCTATGGTGTCGGTAATGCGCCACAAAGTTCAGGTTTACTGGATGAACTACGCCGCGCATCTGAACGCGGTATCGTAGTGGTTAACCTGACGCAATGTATCTCCGGCCGGGTCAATATGGATGGTTACGCGACGGGTAATGCACTGGCACAAGCGGGCGTTATCAGCGGGTTTGATATGACGGTTGAGGCGGCGCTGACGAAACTGCATTACCTGTTAAGCCGAAACGATCTCTCCCCTGAGCAAATTCGCCAACTCATGCAGCAAAACCTGCGCGGAGAATTAAGCGATAAAGATTAAATCACCTGCAGCCGATGTATTAAGGGTATACAACATCAATGAGAAGAAGAGACGATGAACAGAGCACTCTTGCTGGTGGATATCCAAAATGACTTCTGTGCGGGGGGCGCACTGGCTGTCTCGGATGGGGATAGTGTTGTCGCGATCGCCAATCAGGCTATCGCGGCCTGCAAATCGGCTGGCGTCATGGTGGTAGCCAGTCAGGACTGGCATCCGGCCGATCACCGCAGTTTCGCCATTAACTCCGGTACCCATGTGGGTGAACAAGGCGAACTGGATGGCCTGCCGCAGATTTGGTGGCCAGTGCATTGCGTACAGGGTTCACCGGGTGCCGACCTCCACCCCCGACTGAATCAGCGCGCCATCGACTGGGTGGTGCGTAAGGGAATGCATCCCTTTATCGACAGCTACAGCGCATTTTTCGATAACGGTCACCGTACCCGCACCGACCTGAACGACTGGCTGAAAGCCAGAAACATTACCCGTTTGACCATCATGGGGCTGGCAACTGATTATTGCGTCAAATACACCGTGCTGGATGCGCTAGCGCTGGGGTATCAAACCGAGGTGCTGGCAGACGGCTGCAGAGGCGTTAACCTGCAACCCAACGACAGCCAGCAGGCGATAGACGTGATGGTAAAACACGGTGCCACCCAGGTTTCTCTGGCAACGTTTATTGCGTCACTGGGTTAATAACGCTCTTCTCATCACGCCAGCGCTCAGCGCTGGCGTGCCCAAACCACCGACATGTCTCATGCTTAGTCTTGTGGTTTCAGCGTGGTGATCGTATCACCCGCAAAGCGCTGTTTTAATTCCTGCTTACTTTTCATTTCGATTTCACCACGGGTATTGATCGTCATATGGTCAGCCTCGTTGTTATTACGCGCCTGCCATAGCATCACCATCTGTAGTGCGTTTTCTTTTTGTTCCGCCGTCAGGGCCACGCCATCTGGCCACTTTCCCAGTTCCACCGCCGTCGTCAGACGCTGGTAAATCTCCGGCGTCATGCTGTTTATTAAATCGTCTAATTGCATGTTTTTTTCTGCCTGAAGTCAGATTTAGCTGAAACGTTTCAAGTCAATCTATTGGTTTCAAGTCAATCTTATTGTATTAGCCCGGCTAACCATCCGTCTGCTGACCATTTTCCGCATCAATAAAGCTGAGTGACACAGAATTCACACAATAACGCTCGCCGGTCGTCTCCTGTGGACCATCTGGAAAGACATGCCCCAGATGAGCGTCACACTGACCACAACGGATCTCGATGCGGTGCATATGATGGGAATGATCATCAAGATAGCGGATAGCCTGCTCATTCACCGGGCGATCAAAACTCGGCCAGCCGCAGCCGGAATCATACTTGCTATCGGAATAAAACAACGGCTGATGGCAGCACAGGCAGTGATAAACCCCCGTGCGCTTGTTATGCAACAGCTTACCGGTATAGGGGCTTTCGGTCCCCCGTTGCTGTGTCACGTGCCGTTGCAAGTCGGTTAACTCATCCAGATTGCGTTGGAAAACAGTTGTCTTGGTCATCAAATACTCACTGAAACACGATTTTTTTCACCAGAACGATGCTGCATAATTCTAACAAAAAGTTAACACCGCCACAGCCTATTTTGGCCTACACTTATCCCCACGCAGTAATGGCACATTTAATTGTGATCGCTATCACAATTACACCTATGGCAGGTGTTTCCATGCCTGTGCATTCCTCATATGATTGGGTTATGTCCTTTAGTTAGGCTGATAGCTGTTTATCGTGCAACTGTTGAGCGGACTTTTGACTTACCGCAACGATTGACACGATTCCGCTTGACGCTCAGTAAGGTTTTTGTAATTTTACAACCAACCTTTTATTCACAAACCAATAGCTGGTGGAATATATGACTATCAAAGTAGGTATCAACGGGTTTGGCCGTATTGGCCGTATCGTTTTCCGCGCTGCACAGGAACGCTCTGACATCGAAATCGTTGCCATCAACGATTTGCTGGATGCGGAATACATGGCATACATGCTGAAGTATGACTCCACCCATGGCCGCTTCAAAGGTACTGTTGAAGTTAAAGACGGTCACCTGGTTGTTAACGGCAAAACCATCCGTGTTACCGCTGAGAAAGATCCGGCTAACCTGAAGTGGAACGAAGTTGGTGTTGACGTTGTTGCTGAAGCAACCGGTATCTTCCTGACCGACGAAACCGCACGTAAACACATCCAGGCTGGCGCTAAAAAAGTGGTTCTGACTGGCCCGTCTAAAGACGACACGCCGATGTTCGTTATGGGTGTTAACCACGCTTCCTACGCTGGTCAGGATATCGTGTCTAACGCGTCTTGTACCACCAACTGCCTGGCACCGCTGGCTAAAGTTATCAACGACAAATTCGGTATCGTTGAAGCGCTGATGACCACGGTTCACGCTACCACTGCGACTCAGAAAACCGTTGACGGCCCGTCTCACAAAGACTGGCGCGGCGGCCGCGGCGCAGCTCAGAACATCATCCCGTCTTCTACCGGTGCAGCTAAAGCTGTAGGTAAAGTTATCCCGGCACTGAACGGTAAACTGACTGGTATGGCGTTCCGTGTACCGACCCCGAACGTATCTGTTGTTGACCTGACTGCCCGTCTGGAAAAACCGGCAACATACAAAGAAATTTGTGCCGCTATCAAAGCCGCTTCTGAAGGCGAGCTGAAAGGCGTTCTGGGTTACACCGAAGATGACGTGGTATCCACCGATTTCAACGGCGAAAAACTGACCTCTGTGTTCGATGCCAAAGCGGGTATCGCACTGAGCGACACCTTCGTGAAACTGGTTTCCTGGTATGACAACGAAACTGGCTACTCTAACAAGGTTCTGGATCTGATCGCTCACATCTCCAAGTAATGTGGCGATGAACAGATGATAAGAGGGCGACGTGAGTCGCCCTTTTTTATTGGGTAGATACCCGTCATACTTCACGTTGCAGGGGCGTTGTTCAACACGGGCGTATTGTCCTAAAACTCGAAGTATTTAGGGTATACAACAAGAACACTAAGGCAAAACCAATACCATGAACGACAACATTTATTCACTTCCCATCAGTCATGCGATCACCACCCACCTGAGCCAACGTCAACTGGGCCAACTGCCGGTGATTGTGGTCGACCATCCGCAGGTTCGTGCCGCCGTTGCCTTGCAGGGTGCTCACCTGCTGAGCTGGCAGCCTACTGGCGAACAGCCGGTGCTATGGTTAAGCGACAACACGCCATTTGAAAACGGTGTGGCCATTCGCGGCGGTGTGCCTATTTGCTTCCCCTGGTTTGGTCCGGCTGCGCAGCCCAATCACGGCTTTGGTCGCCTGTTGGCCTGGGAATTCACCTCGCACAGCGAAGACGCGAATGGCGTGACCCTCGCGTTTACTTTACGTGATTCAGAACAGACACGCGCCGCCTGGCCGCATACGTTTACCGTTCTGGCTCGCTTCCATTTGACGGCTCAAGAATGCCGCATGGAGCTCGAATGCCACGGTGACTACAGCCTGACCACGGCGTTGCATACCTACTTCCAGATTGGTGACATCAGTAAAATTCGGATTAGCGGCCTGGGTGAGACCTTCATCGATAAGGTTAACGACGGTAAAACCGATACCCAGCAAGGCGACCTGACCTTCGCAACCCGTACCGATCGTATCTATACACATCCGGCATCAGTCAGCCTGATTGAAGACCCTGAACTGAAGCGCACCATTGAAGTGCATCACGCGCATCACAGCGATGTTGTGGCCTGGAACCCAGGTGCAGAGTTGTCTCGCACCATCAGCGATATGACGGATGACGGCTACCAGACCTTTGTTTGTGTCGAAACGGCCCGTGTGACGCAACCGGCAGTGGCAACCACGCAAGCCCCGGCACGCCTGACCTCTACGATTCGTCTGCGTAAATAATCTTATTATTGTTGTTTCTGCTGAGCATGACTGGCGAAAGCCAGTCATGCTTTTGTTGTCCCGCTCAGACGACATCGAGCGGTTGTTTGTGACGAGGCGCAGGATAGGCCTCATCGAGGATAGCTATCTGCTCAGGTGACAACGTCACATCGAGTGCGACAGCGTTCTCTTTGACATGCGCCAGCGTACTGGCTTTGGGAATAGCAATAACACCAGACTGGCGGACTACCCAGGCCAGCAATACCTGGGCGGGTGTCAGCGCCTGCTGGCGAGCAACCTGCACAACCGCCGGATGCGCTAATAAATCATGTCGTAATTGCCCGGCCTGAGCCAACGGACAGTACGCCATCACGGGAAGTTGACGCTGCTGGCACCAGGGCAGTAAATCATATTCGATACCGCGTGAAGCCAGATGATACAGCACCTGATTAGTCTGGCACTGATTGCCTCCCTGACATGACCACAGTTCAACCATATCCCGCGTATCCAGATTAGAGACACCCCAGCGACCAATTTTGCCCGCCAGCTGCAAGCGCTCCATCGCGGTAATGGTATCAGTCAACGGAATCCGGCCACGCCAGTGCAGTAAATACAGATCGATATAATCGGTTTTCAAGCGCTTCAGACTGCGTTCGCAAGCGGCAATCGCCCGCTCACCACCGGCATTATGCGGATACACCTTGGAAACCAGGTAAACCTGATCACGACGGCCACACAGCGCTTCTCCGACCACTTCTTCCGCGCCACCATCCGCATACATTTCCGCCGTATCAATCAGCGTCATGCCCAGATCGATACCCGCTTGCAGCGCACTGACCTCCGCACGTCGTCGTTGCGCACTCTCGCCCATAAACCAGGTTCCCTGACCAATCGCGGGAACTGTTTTCCCATCTGGGAATACCACCTGCTTTATCATGTTCTTACCCTCCTGCGCTCAGGGTAACAAACCTCAGCCGTGCCATTAATGTGCAAATGGGGTGAACACACCCCATTTTTGTGCAGCCGATGCACAATGCGCGAGCACGCCATGTCAGAAACGATAACTGACACCACCGCCCAGCATCAGGTTATAACTTTTATCAACCATCGGGCTGTCTTTCACGTCATCAGACAGGTGGATATAACGTCCGCTCACCCAGGAACTCCAGTTGGAATTGATTTGATAACCCGCACTCAACTCAACGTAGGGCGACCAGCCATCATTCGGTTGGTAATTGCGTAATCCGGAGCGTGCCGCTTCATCACCCGTCACGCCATAGTAGTAGCGGTTCTGGTTCTCACTCGACCAGGTAACCCCGACTCCCGGCGTCAGGCTCCAGTTACCGGCATTGAAGCGATAAAGGTAGGCGGAATCCCACACCAGACCGTTGCTGTAGTCTAACGTGTCGCCAGCGAAAACCGTGCGCAACGTTCCCCACTGGGCGTCGTAACGATACGCCAGCCCCGCCATCAACGTGCCACGTCGCCGATCGAGCTGCTTCATCTGACTGTCATCGCTGTCTCCCGGTCTAAAACCGAAAGGATTGTAATAGGCCGTCAGTGATAGCTTGTTCTGTGCGTCATTCCACAAGTAATACCCGCCTTGCAGACCACGCAGATAAAAATTATCACCGTCATAGTTCACCATTGGGAAAGGATAAACATGCCCGCTATCGCCACGGTATAGTGCCGTTCCGCCAACCGCACCCACGCCCAGCGAGAACTCCTCCGCCAGTGCGGTGCCTGTCGTAACAGCGCCAGCCAGTGTCGCCGTTAAGAAAGTGAATACGTGTTTTTTCACGGTCGTCGCACTCCTTCGATGTTACACATTTGATCGCATTCGGCAGCATAGCAGCGCCGGAGTCCTACATACATCACATTAATGTGAAAGATACATAAGTTATAACGATTTCGTCTGCCCCACCATCACCCCGCATCGGGTCTGTGTTGGCGGATAAAAAAGCCAGCTTTACGCCTTCATGCCGAAGTGAGTCATTGAAATATCTTAAAAATGCGACGCAAGAATAGAGGCAAATTTATGGATGCAAACTACGCTTTAAACAAGGCAGAGGATTTCCACTGACTATAGCCGGGTGCCAGTTATCCCCCGCCCCGTTGCCAGCCAAGTTGGCATAAGGGTTGCTGTATTCCAGTATGAGGTCTTCTTCCGGGAGAGCCATCCATTACATAGGCTTTATACATACCATTCGCTCTCTTACTCTGTGTTAATCGACGAAGGACGGGCAACGCTATGAACATATTTGATCATTATCGTCAGCGTTACGACGCTGCCAAAGACGAAGAGTTCACTCTGCAAGAGTTCCTTACCATCTGCCAGCAAGACCGCAGTGCGTATGCGAACGCCGCTGAGCGATTGTTAATGGCTATCGGTGAACCGGTTATGGTAGACACCGCCCAGGAACCACGTCTGTCTCGTTTGTTTTCCAACCGGGTAATTGCCCGCTACCCTGCGTTCGAAGAGTTCTATGGCATGGAAGAAGCCATTGAACAAATTGTTTCCTATCTGAAACATGCCGCGCAAGGGCTGGAAGAGAAGAAACAAATCCTCTATCTGCTGGGCCCGGTCGGCGGCGGTAAATCCTCGCTGGCTGAACGGCTGAAAGCGCTGATGCAGCGTGTTCCTATTTATATCCTGAGTGCCAACGGCGAGCGTAGCCCGGTCAACGACCATCCGCTGTGCTTGTTCAACCCGCAAGAAGATGCGTCAATCCTGGAGAAAGAATACGGCGTTCCACGCCGCTATCTGGGCACCATCATGTCTCCCTGGGCGGCTAAACGGCTGCAGGAATTCGGTGGTGACATCACCAAGTTCCGTGTCGTCAAAGTCTGGCCTTCTATCCTGGCCCAACTGGCGATCGCCAAAACCGAGCCGGGTGACGAAAACAACCAGGACATTTCAGCGCTGGTCGGTAAAGTGGACATCCGCAAACTGGAGCATTTCGCACAAAACGACCCGGACGCTTATGGCTACTCCGGCGCGCTGTGCCGTGCCAACCAGGGCGTGATGGAATTCGTGGAAATGTTTAAAGCACCGATCAAAGTGCTCCACCCCTTACTGACCGCCACACAGGAAGGCAACTATAACGGTACCGAAGGTATCGCCGCGCTGCCGTTTAACGGGATTATCCTTGCGCACTCCAACGAATCTGAATGGGTGCAATTCCGTAACAACAAAAACAACGAGGCCTTTCTCGACCGTGTCTACATCGTCAAAGTGCCTTACTGCCTGCGGGTTTCTGAAGAAGTCAGAATTTATGACAAACTGTTGGTAAACAGTGAGCTGAGCCGCGCCCCCTGCGCGCCTGGCACGCTGGAAACCTTGGCCCGCTTCTCCATTCTGTCGCGGCTCAAAGATCCAGAAAACTCCAGTATCTACTCAAAAATGCGGGTATACGATGGTGAAAGCCTGAAGGATACCGATCCGAAAGCCAAGTCGTATCAGGAGTACCGTGATTACGCGGGTGTAGATGAAGGCATGAAAGGGCTTTCCACCCGTTTTGCCTTTAAGATCCTCTCGCGCGTGTTCAACTTTGATCACAGCGAAGTGGCGGCCAACCCGGTTCACCTGTTCTATGTGCTGGAACAGCAAATTGAGCGGGAACAGTTCCCGCAGGATGTGGCGGAGAAATACCTGGAACACCTGAAAGGCTACCTGATTCCGAAATACGCCGAATTCATCGGTAAGGAAATACAGACGGCCTACCTTGAGTCCTACTCGGAATACGGTCAAAACATCTTTGATCGCTATGTGACCTATGCCGACTTCTGGATTCAGGATCAGGAATACCGTGACCCGGATACCGGTCAGTTGTTTGATCGTGAATCGCTTAACGCCGAACTGGAGAAAATCGAAAAACCGGCGGGTATCAGTAACCCGAAAGACTTCCGCAACGAGATCGTCAACTTTGTATTACGCGCCCGCGCCAGTAACAGTGGCCGTAATCCGAACTGGACCAGCTATGAAAAACTGCGTACGGTCATTGAGAAAAAGATGTTCTCCAATACCGAAGAGCTGCTGCCGGTGATTTCGTTTAATACCAAAACATCGACGGAAGAGCAGAAAAAACACGACGACTTTGTCGATCGCATGATGGAAAAAGGCTACACCCGCAAACAGGTGCGTTTGCTGTGCGAATGGTACCTGCGCGTGAGGAAGTCATCCTGATGCCGGACATCGACAGGCATGTCGTTTGGGGGAAACATGGCCTATTTCATTGATCGGCGCTTGAACGGCAAGAACAAAAGCGCGGTTAACCGCCAGCGTTTTTTGCGCCGTTACAAGTCGCAAATAAAGCAGTCGATTGCCGGGGCCATCAACAAGCGTTCGGTCACCGACGTGGAAAATGGGGAGTCTATCTCGATCCCCAACGCGGATATCAGTGAACCAATGTTCCATCAGGGGCGTGGCGGGGTTCGTCACCGGGTTCATCCCGGTAACGATCACTTTGTCGAGAACGACAAGATCGAACGCCCTCAGGGTGGCGGCGGCGGTAGTGGCTCAGGTCAGGGGGATGCCGGGCAAGACGGTGAAGGTCAGGATGATTTCGTGTTCCAGATATCCAAAGATGAATATCTTGACCTGCTGTTCGAAGATCTGGCGCTGCCGAACCTGAAAAAAACCGAGCATCGGCAACTGAACGAGTACAAAACTCACCGTGCGGGGTACACCGCCAATGGCGTCCCCGCCAATATCAGCGTCGTGCGCTCACTGCAAAACTCGCTGGCCCGCCGCATGGCGATGACCGCCGGTAAACGGCGTGAGCTTCACCAGCGAGAGGAAGACCTGGCATTGCTGGAAAACACGGAACCGGCTCAGCTGCTGGAGGAGGAGCGGCTGCGTCAGGAAATTGCCGAGTTGCGCCAGCGTATCGCCAGTGTGCCGTTTATCGACACCTTCGACCTGCGTTACAAGAATTACGAACGTCGGCCGGAACCGTCGAGCCAGGCGGTGATGTTCTGTCTGATGGATGTCTCGGGTTCTATGGACCAGGCCACCAAGGACATCGCCAAACGTTTTTACATCCTGTTGTATCTGTTCCTGAGTCGAACCTACAAAAATGTGGAGGTGGTGTACATCCGCCACCATACACAGGCCAAGGAAGTGGATGAGCAGGAATTCTTCTATTCTCAGGAAACCGGTGGCACGATTGTCTCCAGCGCCCTGAAATTAATGGAGGATGTCGTCAAAGAACGTTATAACCCCGCGCAGTGGAATATTTATGCCGCGCAGGCTTCCGATGGTGATAACTGGGCGGACGATTCGCCGCTCTGTCGTGAATTACTGGCCACCCGCCTGCTGCCAGTGGTGCGTTACTATAGCTATATAGAGATCACCCGCCGCTCTCACCAGACGCTGTGGCGAGAATATGAAGTGCTGCGGGAAAGTTTTGATAACTTCGCCATGCAGCATATTCGCGATCAGGACGATATTTATCCTGTCTTTCGCGAAATCTTTCACAAACAAACCGTCAATAATTAACCAGACCAACATCAGCCAGCGTGTAACACGCTGGCTGTTTCCCCTCGCCCTTTTCTGCTGTACGGCCCGGTATTTCATCAACCCAGCAAAAACTTAAATAACCGGTACCACCTTGCCGAACGATTTGTTGAATGACGAGTCTTTAATTTTCCCCTCAGAGAATACAAACAGCATCTTGTGTTTTCCCATATAGGCACCGAACCCGTTCTTCGCATTGATCACCACCGGGACCACCCAGCCAAATGTGACTTTATTCTTTGATGTCAATGAGTCCTTTTCCAAATAACCTTTGTATGGCGTCATAAACGAATAATGCGCGCTATACGGGTCTTTCAGCGCAAAGCTGCAATAGCTGTAAATCTGTTTTTTATAATCTGCCGGTAATGTTCCATAATCCGCCGTTTCAGCGGCCATCCGCATAGAGGCTGACTGATTCGCACAGCCAACCAACGCGACCGACAGCGCAGCCGCGGCAATGATTTTTTTCATTATGTGTAATCCCGTTGATGGTTGTTTCCCATTGCAACATCTCAGGAATCACCTCAACGGCACCTTAACCATTATTCGGTCTCCACATTTTATCCTTAATCTTGCGTACCCCGATGCTCACCTACACATCAGCTGCACTCGCTACGCCGTTAGCTCGACTTCATCGAAGCAGGCCGTTATGATCGCGGTTTCAGTCATACTGGTTTATCTCACGCCTTAACCATAGCGAATCCAGCACCCGACAGTATGCCTGAGTTGACCTCCGGTCAGGGTGCGCTTTACATGGAATATCACGATGAAAAAAGTAGTGCTGTCACTGATTGTCTCGGTTCTGTCGGCGCAGGCATTAGCCGCACCGCAATTGGCAAATTTAAGTAAGCTGGAATATGGCGCAAATTGGGCATTTAACCGCGAAGAGGTTCAGTTGATCTGCCGGGCTAACAACGCGATGTACGTGATTAACCCCAGCACGCTGGTACAGTATCCGCTTAACGACATCGCTCGTGAACAAGTCAGCACCGGTAAAGTAAACGCCAGCCCGTTGGAAACCATCCTTCTGGATGACCCGAAAAACCCAGGGCAAAAAATGAGTCTGCAGCCCTTTATTGACCGGGCACAACGCCTGTGCCAATAGCACATATAGCACGACAGAAAAGCGAGTGGCTCGTCAATATGCAGGTTTGCGTTGGTTGTCACAAAGTGTACAGATTGTTTCGGAATTGACCGCCAAAGCGCGTGCCAAACTGGAAAACAGAGAGGGGTCGTCTACGCTTAAAGAGCAGGTTGTGATGCAACTTGCAACAAATGCCAACTTTTAGCGCACGGCTCTCTCCCAAGAGCCATTTCCCTAGACCGGGCACAGGAATCGTGTTCGGTCTTTTTTTATGACATTGATTTTTAATAAAAACCAACCCGTTTTGCAAATCACGCTTCAGTATCTTGGGAGATTTAACACGTATGAATATAAGGTCAATTAGGGTGTTGCAGTAACCCTTCGTCTTTTAATGCTAAAACCACATGCATCTGTTTATTATATGTATCTGGCCTGGTTGGAATGGTTTCCTTAATCATGACCCATAATTCTTTAGGCAAGTATTCTTTCTCAAAATGATTTAAAATAATTTTTGCTCCTGCAATCGCATAGTCTTTATTTTTTCCTTTTCGTAAAAGATATTTTTTAGGTGCGATACCTTTTACGTATCCGTCCTCGCACAATCCTAAAAATGCTGTTCTAGGACATGGTTTTTCTCTTGCTGATTTATACTCTGTCAAAAGAGCAATCTCTCGTGCCCAGCATTCCCTTAGTTCTTGCCCATTAACATATTTTCTGATCACTGCAACGGCAGTTGGCCCATAAACATCAATGTTCATATCATTACACCTCTATATCGTGATACCTTTTCTTGCTGAGAAATAAAGTGCTTCTGAACCCTCAGCGTATAAGTGTTGTAATACTGTTTCACCAGTGTCTGTTCATGTTGCTATTTTCTTGTTGTTGTGCAGCCTTATTTAGCCAACGACGCAAGAAAATGCTGATAGGTTGCCGTATCCCCACACTCATTATAGGGTGCATAGACCGGTCCGAATGCCCTTACACCAAGAGACGTTACTACGCATCGCCTGCTGGGTGGCCCATGCCTTCAGCCCCTGACATTCCGCATCAACTCTTGCTGACAGTGCGACAATTTGCTGACCGATCAGATGATATTCCTTGTACGCGGTTTTTACCTGGCTACGGGCCTTTTCCAGACGCTTAATTTCAGCACGCAGCAAATCAATATTCTTGCGCACTTGCGAAAATCTCGGTCCATACTTGCATAACAATTTACTGATGTGATTTATCTGGGCTGGCAAATTACGCTCCAACATCATATTGAGCGCCAATTGACAGGCACTATATGCATGATCTAAATCGGAACGAATATTTACCCAATCTGTAATCGCGGCGCGGATCCGTTGTTCGGCCTGACTATCGTGGCGATATTTCGCCATCAGCACATCATAGCCTACTGATTTATGGCGTTGTGCTATAGCAAGTCCACCCAAAATCTGCTCTTTGGTCAGAAGTGCTTGCCCTCTCCCCACATTCAGTGATTCAATACTCATACAGCGCGGATCATGCATCTTAATCAGTTGTTCTATGGTTATGGTCATCTGGTCAGTCCTATTATGATAGCAACTTGATTGTACTGCCCATTACAGGCTGGGTAACTGCTGTTTGCTCATTAAAAATTAACACAAGGAATTTAAATGGAATCAATTAGCAGCGAAATATTTACCATATTAAAATATTTGCTGCCGGGTTTTATTAGTGCATGGATTTTCCACTCATTCACATCATATCCAAAACAAGCTCAATTCGAACGAATAATTCAAGCATTAATTTTCACTGCTTTTATTCAATTCATTGTTATGATGCTCAAAGATTTTTTGATTTGGCTTGGTCAAATTTTAGGTCCTATATTTGGTAGTTGGACAGTAACATCTGATTTTTATTGGTCATACATATGTGCTATTGCAATCGGATTTTCTTTTAGTACATTGGCAAATAACGATAAATTTCATGGCTTGTTAAGGAAATGGAAAATAACTAAAGAAACATCTTATCATTGCGAATGGTATGGGACTTTTAAAGAGAATGAGAATTTTGTTATCCTACATCTAAAAGATGAGCGTCGCATCTTTGGATGGCCCACAGAATGGCCTTCAGACCCAACTAAAGGTCATGTAATCCTTCAAGACCCTAGTTGGGTAACAGATGAGGGTTATAAAGATATGCCAACAGTAAAACTATTCATGGTTAGTGTTAGCGATATTAAGTGGGTTGAATTTCTTCAAGCACAAGCAGGAGTTTCTTATGTCGAGGAAAGCACCAACACCACCACCATATCACCCCAATAGCCCGGTACCAATTGAGAGAGGGAAAAATCCTAACCCTCCTATCTACAAAAGGCCGTCACCACCACCACCACCACCACCACCAAAAAATCATCAGTAATATTGAGGAAATAAAATGAACGATACATCCAAAAGCAATAACTCTGCTGATATTTTAAAATATGGACGCAACCCACCCCCAACAAACTCCAGACCTAAAGCACCTCCAACACCGCCGAAAAAACCAACTCAATAAACTACTGGAGATTAGTGATGAGTAAGGCTACGCCATCAGTTCCGCTCCCTCCTTCTTCGCGAAACGGATTTAATGGCAGCAGGAATCCCCCCCCAGCAACAAATGTTAGACCAGCACCGCCGCCACCGCCGCCAAAAAAAGAAGGGTAATAGACTTACTACTTAATAAGTATTAAAGGGAGAACTTAATGGAAGTTAACAAGAAAAAACGCCAACAGCCTACATTTGATGGAAAAAATCCCCCTCCGCCCCAAAATATTAGGCCATCCCCACCACCCACACCACCCACACCACCCACAAAGAAAACTAACACCTAATATCTATAGGGAATTTATGAACAAAAAAACAATTACTCAACCCAATAAATCTCGAGTTGCTACAGAGGGTCGAAATCCTGATGTTCCTAAGAACTTGGTAAGACCTGCACCGCCTCCTCCGCCTCCTACTCAGAAAGGTAAATGATTCATAAAGGGATAAATCCACCATAAAAAGGTTTTATCCCTTTCCGAAATTTACTATCTCTAGCGATTCTGTTTATGGGCATTACATTACAACGATCGGTCTTGCTTCAGGCACTATTACACCATTTTTCAATTATAAAAAGTTGCAGCTAATTTCCCTTACATGGGAATATCTGAGATAGTAATTCCATTGAAATATCCAATAATGCTCTTTTGCTTTTTTCAAAATTGAAAAGTATAGTTGGATATAAATTTTTAGACATACATCCCTCAGTTATCAAACAGATAATTATATTTTTCAGGGAGTAATGCAAACTCCCCCCATCCAACATGTGAAATGCAAAGGCCAACGCCGTTAACTGTTACCACACCATACATTAATAAAATTCGTCCTCTACTGTCCTCATTGACTCCATGTCCAAGCGAATCCTTATTATTTTGTTTGAAATAAAAATCTTTGTATTCGCCAGCAGAGTTCCAAGCTAGCCTCGTCATTCTTATCGAGTGATCCCTCGGCTTGCTAAAGCTGCTCAATATTTTCGCGTAGTATAGTTTTGGTGTATTCGTCGTGCTCTGTATATTATTTATATTTGTTAATAACCTGTCTAATCTCTCAGCATTTTTCTCACCAGGCAATACGTAATATTTGTAATAGTTCTGATCAAAATTTCTGCATATCCCTGCTACAGTAGTAATCTTCGAGGGCAACTTAAAACTCTGACCTCGGTGACGACCAATAGGCACATCACTAATTTCTCCATCCTGATCTTCAATATGATTTTGATCGTAAACACCATTGTTTCCTTCAGGAATCTCTGGTTTTTCTTTCATAAAGGACTCGACTATTGCAAGCTGATCATTTGCAATTGCCTTCTTGGCCTCTTCTTCTGAACTATATTGTCTCCCTTTAGCCGTCTTTACACGAAGGCTACAATATATATGAGAATAAGATGGTAAATGAGCAAAACTAGGATTTCTACCATCAGTTGCTTTATCTTTGTTTTGAGGCCGTCTTGATAGTGGAGTGGCACATTCAGGACAAAAAATATGATGCCTCATTTCCAGGGTAAATTCGCTGGGTAATACACGTTTTCCATTAGCCTTCAACTCAGGTACTGAATTAGGATCAAACTCCCAACTAGAATGATAAAAGGCAAATTTTATTCTAAAGGTACTCTCATCTTCCATTTGCATACCTCATAGACAAGAATTTTCTTTCCTTCTATACCTTAATAAATATTAAAATACAATTAGTTAGATCATGATTTAAAGAAGTCACGAAATGTCATATATACTGCATGCAACAAAATCTCTTCCCTCTCCCCCACCCGCCAATCATACAGCCCCCGCCCATCAATCACATCATGACAAGACGAACAACCATAGACTGCCCAGAAATCATCGCCTTTAACTACCTTTACCAGTTCCCCGGCATGACGTTACGCGATTACTTTGCAGCAAAGACGATACAAGCTTGGCTTTCGCAGATAGCACCAGAAGAGATGGAAGATATGATGAACCGCTGGGCTGACAACAGTTATGAAATGGCTGATGCCATGTTAAAGGCTCGGGAGGTTTAATAGACCGGCTCGATAACAAATAACAGAGCTGCCCAACCTGCGGCTTTTTTGCTAACCAAAGCCCCTTCCTTACATAAATAAAACGACCAAAATAAGGGCGTGTCTTTGGCATGCCCTTTTCCCGAGGACTGACCGATGACAAAGCTATTAACATTAGAAGAATGGCAAGAAAAAAAATACTCAGAAAAGCCTCCAACCATCCAAAAACTTCAGCGTTGGGCACGTGCAGGGAAAATATATCCAGCGCCAGAAAAGCATGGCAGAGAATACCGCGTTACTGAGAATGCCATTTATATAAACCCTAAAAGTTTTTCACTGGCTAAAAAGGTGATGCAGGAAAACCCAGAGTTATCACCATTGATGGAGAAAATTACTCATGGTTATGGCAAAACGCCCCAAAAGGTATGATGCCAATTTACCCAGAAATCTCACCTACCGGAAGACACGTAAGGCATTTTACTGGAGAAACCCAGTATCCGGGGAAGAAATATCAATGGGATAGATATCTCGCCGAGACGCAATATCCCAGGCAATAGAAGCAAACAATTATATTGAAAGCAACTTTACGCCAGTTGCTTTAATGCAGCGCCTGATAAAGAAGAAGGATGATAGCGAGCCTGCAACAACATTCATGGACTGGATGAAGAGTTATGAATCGATATTGAAACGTAGAGATTTAGCAGATAACACAATCAAGGCCAGAACGAAGCAGATAGGCTATCTATGTAACAAATTTGGGAAAAAGGACATTACGAAAATCACAACAAAGGATATCGCAGAATTTATTAACAGCTATATTGACGCAGGTAAAAATACGACAGCATCAACGATGAGATCGTTACTGGTTGATATTTTCCGCGAAGCGATCGCGAATGGCATCACCACAAACAACCCAGCAGAAGTGACAAAAACACCGAACGTGCGTGTTAAACGCGAACGTCTTACACTTGATGAGTATTGGGGGATTCATGCTGCAGCATGCGCAAATCAGCCAGAATGGGTTGAGTTAGGCATACTGATGGGGCTGGTTACCGGCCAGCGACGTGAGGACATTTGTGAAATGAAAAAGAGCGACATCAGAGAAGGCAGGCTGTGGGTCGTCCAAGGAAAAACAGGGGCGCAAATCTCGCTCCCGCTGGATCTGAAACTGAATGCCGCCAGCCTCACGCTGAGACATGTTGTAGAACGGTGCGTGGCATCAAATAGCAGTGAATACCTGATCGGTTCAGATAGCCGCAAAACAGGCCGCGTGCCTGGAGCTCTTCATCCAGATACACTGACTAAGGCATTTGTTGCTGCCAGAAAAAATTGCGGACTGACATTCACAGATTAGCCACCGACGTTTCATGAAATACGAAGTCTGGCCGGTCGGCTGTATGAAAAGGAATATGGGAAAGAGTTTGCTCAGAAGCTCCTTGGTCATAAATCAATGAAGATGACTGACAAATATTTGGATAGCAGAGAAAAAGAGTGGACGATGCTGTGATTTGTGCCCGAAATCCGTCCGTCGATTTCCGAAAAATCGCGCATGTATATGACATTAAAGGACGGAGAAAGACGGTATTATTGAGTGATTTTTGAGCTAAAAATATCAATTTACCAATAAATATCAATTAGTTAAATCAAAACAGCCGGGCACAGGAATCGTGTTCGGTCTTTTTTTATATCATTGATTTAAAACAAAAAAACATTAGTCGGAACGAAAATGCCCGGAATTGGCCCGAAATTCCGTACCCGGTGTAAATTGCTGCAAGCTGGATATCTACTATTTTTTGTGGCCGAATAATAGGTTAAGAATATATATCACACATCAAGCCGGTTTCCTCCAGTGTCCGTAAAATGTATCACGCTGTTTTTTCCACTATTTCCTTTGTTTTAGCTCCCCCCTGTAAAGTGAAAATATAAGGATTTGAATGTCTTACTATGACATTATAAAAAATGGGATCGATTTAATTAGGTAAAAACAAGGCATCTCCTCTATCAAAAACAGATAAATATACTCTACTAAAAAGACCTCTTAATAAAATGAGCCATCAATAAAAAGGCCCCGACATAGTAGATATTCTCCCATGTCGGGACCATAGCCAGATATCCACAAAGTGGATATGATTACTGCAAATCACCCAAACTACTCGATTAGAAACATACAACCATAACGTTAATATTAGTCTCTACACAAAGCGAGCCAATATGTAGTCGCATAGCCAAGTTAACCAGACACAGGCTGATTTATTTTTGCCATTGTTTATGATTGAAATATCAAACCATAGTGCACTATTCGGTTATTCAATCAATTGAATATCAAACCCAATAATAGTCGTACCAACAGCGTCATAGGTTGCGATCTGTCCGTTCTTTGCCAGAGCAACAAACGCATGCCCCTGGCCTGACGAACCAAGTACAGCATGTCCATACGGTGTAACAGCCAGTGCATCACCCGGTACACCGATTTCATCAAGCGGAGGTGTGGTTCGGGATTGGGCTACAGGGTAATTACCGCTGTTCCAGTCAGTGGTGTTCCACTTACCGTCGCTTCCCAGCCATTGAACTGAAAAATTAAAGACATACGCACCTTTATTATTAACAGTGATTTTTTGCACTTGTCTCATGATATTGTCCTCTATTATTATTAGCCAATACTAATTATTTTATTTATTAGCTTTTCTCATATAGCGTTTCATCACCATACATTAATTAAGACTAGCAGGGTATTTACTTTTTTCAAAAAAACAAAAAACCGAGAGGCATTGATTAATAGCATCATTACTAATGATTAAACCATGATCATGGTCTTAAATAAAAATCAAACCATTAAATATTAAAAAGGAAATGAAATCAGATAATGTAATGAAAGACATGTCGTTATTAAATATGGTTTGATTTTTATTCTTATTTTACTTATCCATTATCATTCCAACAGTAATCTTTCAAAAATAATATAATCATGTAAAAAAGTTGATAACTGCATTACCGCAGACACTCAATGAATGTCTGCGGTAATCGTACTCATTCTTCCCACACGTGGAGGTTACCACTGCGCCATAACTCGCCATCCCAGGAAATCACATCACTCAAATCTTTGCATAGCGTATGCTGCCTTACCCTGGGGGAGCCATCCTGTTTAAACCACTTGTTCACCAATGTTATTGGCCGCGGTGGATAGGCTCTTTTTTTCTCATTAAGCTCTGGTTGCCAGAAATAAATGATGATGGATTCGGCAATCTCAAGAAAGTGTCGGGAGGCATCGTCAGGGTAGACGATAGACCCCAGCCAAAACTCCTGTTCTCTGGTCACCTCAAACGCCTTGTGATGAGACTTAAATCGTCCTACATAGCTTCCTTCGGTAATACCACAGTACTGGATTGTTGCCTCCCGTTCATACTTTCTTTTGCCCGTCACCAGATAGAGGCCATTTCCCCACTCTGGGTTTTCCTGTATATCCGAATAAACGTAAGGGCCGCTCCAGTCAATAATGACGGTAGTGTGTGATGCCATGCTTCCTTTCCTCGCATTACTTGATAAATGATCTGCAAAAATTTTTATTCATTCTCACTGGTCTCGTGACATCGTCATGTCGACTGACGAGCCCCCCCGCCAGCAGTATCAGGTGAAATCAGACAGCTTCTGCCCGGAAACAATCAACTCTTCCAATAACATTTTACGGCGCTCTGGCGGCGTATCGCGGCTAATCATAAAGCAGACAGCCGCTACCGCCTGACCACTACGTGAGCGAATCGGGGCAGCCATGCAACAGGTAAAACTTTCTGATAGCCCTTCCGTCTGGCAATACCCTTGCAGCCCTGCCCGATGAATATCATCAAGAAACGCCTGTTTATCCAGAACGGTTCCATTCGCCAGTCGATAATCCTCTTCTGGGATCAGCTCAAGAATGGCACTATCTGACCAATTGCTCAGTAGCAACCGTCCCGTCGCCGTCCACGGGATGGGAACGCGTACACCGATATCCGAGGTTATCTTGAAGGGATGCGCGTTACTTTCCGATAGCACAACGGTGTATTTATTCCCTTCCAGCATGCAGAGCTGCACGGTTTCACCATGACGCGCAACGAGTTCCACCATGAGTTGGTGCGCCCGACGAATCAAATCATTGTGCGCCATGTAGTCCGCACCATAGTAGTGCATCTCACGCCCGAAGAACACGGCACCATCAGCATCCAGTTCCAACAAGCCAGCCTCACTAAGCAGGCTCACCAGTTCATAGACGCTGGAACGGGGAGCACCTGTTGCGTCAATCAAATCACGCATGGCCATGGGTTTTCTGGAAATATGCAGTTGGCGAAAAATCTCGATGACCCGGTCTACACCGCGCGCCCGTGACGTTTTCTCGTCAGACATAGGCACATTCTCCTGTTGCAATCATGCAATGATAAATACGCTGAAAAAAGAAAGCATCATACACCGCAAGCCCTCGTTAACCCATCCCGATAAAATAATTTTTTGCTCTGAATACCGATAATACCTGCGCTCTATTTTAGTGCCCCAATCCGGCGCAAATAAATAATGTTCGTTAATGAAAACAAAACAATCGGTGTTTTCATCTCTAAAGCTGATATTCGTTTCTCTTATTTTTGGGATCCTGTCAGCAGGATTAAAAATTAAATAGGGATTCCTATATTGCAAAAATAAAAATCCTGTGCAAATCTTGATCTATCCGGTATTGCAGACTCAAGTCTGGTATACCGGACAATAGTGTAAGCAACACCATACCCGAGTTATCACGAATAAGGAGCATGCGGCATGACGATCAAACGCTACGGCATTGAGGGTGGGACCGGTACCGGCGGGCAAAAACTGCCATTCGCACGGGCCGTCGAAGCCGATGGATGGCTGTATATCTCCGGTCAAACGCCTATGCGTAATGGTGAAGTGGTGGAAGGTGGCATCATCGAGCAAACGCAGTTAGCGTTCGATAATTGCCTGACTATCATGCGTGAAGCGGGTTACCGTGTGGAGGATGTCGTCCACGTCACCGCGGTATTAACCGACGCCCGTTACTTCAGTTCATTTAATAAAGTATTCAGTGAAATATTTAACGGCCATCCCCCCGCACGAATTTGTAGCGTGCAGGATTTAGTCGTCGACTGCAAAGTGGAAGTGGATATGAAATGCTTTCGTGCCGATCGCAAGTAATTAATCCCACGCTAAAAACAGGTTAATTATTTTAATTTTATGCGTCAAAACCAGGGTGCCTGTTATTAATAAGCGTTTTCCACTTTTCTGCAAAATAACGGTTTTCATATCATCTCCATTCAATAAGAGAGCATAAAATGAACACAACATCGCTAAAAATAAATACCAGGATCTTTGCCAGCGCGCTGGTGTTGTTGACCCTGGCAGGCTGTACGCCTACCGATGAGAAGAAGGCTGACAACGCTGCGCCGCAGTCTGCCCTTCAAACCGTTTTGCAACGTGGGACGCTACGCGTTGGCGATTGTCTGAGCTTCGCGCCATTCGGCTTTTATGACCAGGCAGGCAATCCTGATGGGTACGATGTGGATTTGGCCAAAGCCCTGGCAAAAGCGATGGGCGTCAAGCTGGAGATGGTCAACACCACCAGTGCCAACCGTATTCCTAACCTGCAGACCAATAAAGTGGATGTCGTGTTTTGTAACTTCACCCGCAACCTGGAACGGGCCAAAGAAATCAGTTTCACCGCCCCGTATGTCGTGGCAAGCGAAGCTATGCTGGTGCGTAAGAACAGCGGCATTCAGTCCGCTCATGATATGGCTGGCAAAACCATCGCCACCGTGAAAGGCTCAACAAACGGCGACGAAGTGCGTAATCTCGGTATCGATGTCAAGATTCAGGAATACGACTCATCCCAGGCAGCCATTCTGGCGGTAAAACAAGGCCAGGCCGATGCGATGATCGAAGATAATAATTTCCTCGCCTATCAAAGTAAGCTCGACCCAACACTGACGGTCACCAATGAAGCATTGGTTCCGCTTGAATACAACGCATTCGGCGTGAAGCAAGGCGATCAGGTCTGGCTGAATTACCTGAATGAATTCCTGTTTGAGATTAATGCATCCGGCCAAAATGCAACGCTGTATCAGAAATGGTTTGGCAGTAAACCTCGCTACCCACTGAACCCACAATATTGACCGCGCGTGGCGCAACATTCACTGTTGCGCCGCTCAAAGGAGCAGACCCATGAATTATCAATGGCTAACCCTGTGGCACTATGGTGGTACGTTTCTGACGGCCACCTGGCTGACATTGCAGGTCACCCTGCTGGCTTTTGCACTGGCGATAACACTTGGCCTGTTAGCGGCGCTGGCAAAAGCCTCATCGCTGGCACCGGTACGCTGGCTGAGTCACGGCTATGTGGAGTTCATTCGTAACACGCCGGTGCTATTACAAATTTTCATTATTTTCTTCGGGCTGCCCTCACTCAGCATCACCATGAGTGCAACAACAGCCGGGAT
Organism: Dickeya zeae NCPPB 2538; assembly: GCF_000406165.1. Taxonomy (NCBI): domain Bacteria; kingdom Pseudomonadati; phylum Pseudomonadota; class Gammaproteobacteria; order Enterobacterales; family Pectobacteriaceae; genus Dickeya; species Dickeya zeae. The sequence goes on from NZ_CM001977.1 coordinate 2,289,581, forward strand.
ACTGGCATTAGGCATTAATGTCGGCGCCTACTTATCGGAAACCTTTCGGGCCGGCATTCAATCTGTACCGAAAGGCCAACTGGAAGCCGCCTGGATTCTGGGTATTCCACGTCGGCACATTTTCCTGAGCGTAGTGCTGCCACAGGCCACACGCGCTGTGTGGCCTGCCATTATCAACAACCTGATCCAATTGCTGTTAGGTACCTCGTTGTTATCCGCCATTGCCCTGCCGGAACTGACGGGCACCGCAACCGTCATCAATGCCCGCACATTGCTGTATATCCAGACCTTCAGCATTGTGACGGTGATTTATTTGCTGCTCAGTAATCTGTTTTCATGGCTGGGCCATCTGGCAGGAAGGCGTCTGTTTACCCCTCCGCTGGTCACACCGGTAAAAAAGCCCGTCGCCGGGCGGATAAAACAATGGCTGACTAATTCGCTGCTAAAACGGGAGAATGCGCTATGAACGACATCATCAGCAGCTCACTACCGTTGCTGTTAACCGGGCTTGGTACCACGCTGGTGCTCTCGGTAGCAGCGATTATTGGCAGTACGTTGCTCGGCTTGCTGGCAGCGGTGCTACGCACCAGCCGATTGCCCATCGCCCGACAACTCGCCCTGCTGTACATCGAGCTGTTTCGCGGCACACCAGTGCTGATTACGCTGATGTTTATCTACTTTGGCGTCGCTTATTTCGGTTATGACATTAACCTCTTCGCCGCCGGGATCCTGGGGCTGAGTATTTATCAGGGCGCTTATATCGCAGAAGTGTTCCGCGCTGGTATTGAATCGGTTCCCAAAGGGCAATGGGAAGTATCGTGGATTTTAGGGTTATCCAAACGCCAGACCTTTCTCAGTGTGATCCTGCCCCAGACACGTGGCATCGTGCTGCCCCCGCTGACTGGGCAATACCTGTCGCTGATTAAGGATACCTCAATAGTCAGCATGATTGGCATGTCAGAGCTGATGCATCAGGGGCAGGCAATTGTCGATCGCATCGGCCAGCCGGTCATCATTTATGGGCTGGTCGCCCTGCTATATTTCGCCGTTTGTTTTCCGCTTTCCCGTTGGGTTCAACATCACCAGGCCAGGAGCCAGTTATCATGAGCAAATCCGCCATTACACTGAGCCGTATTTCCAAATCATTCGGCACCACCCAGGTGTTGAAAGCCATCAGCCTTGACGTCTCACCAGGTGAAGTGTTGGTGCTAATTGGTGCATCCGGTTCCGGCAAAAGCACCGTATTGCGTATTATGAGCGGCCTGGAAAGTGCCGACAGCGGCGAGATTTGGGTCAATGATGTGCCGTTGCATGATACCAACCGCAGCCATGAGATCTGTGGCCACGTTGGCATGGTGTTTCAGCAATTTAACCTGTTTCCACACAAAACGGCGCTTGGCAACGTGACCTTAGCGCTGATAAAAGCACAAAAATTACCTGAAGCCGAGGCCACGAAACGCGGTATGGCTGCACTGGAACGTGTCGGGCTGGCGGAGCGCGCGCACCACTATCCTGCGCAGTTATCCGGCGGGCAACAGCAGCGGGTTGCCATCGCCCGGGCATTGGCGGTTGAACCCAGGATTATGTTCTTTGATGAAGCCACGTCTGCACTCGACCCTGAGCTGGTCGGTGAAGTAATGGAAGTCATGCGCAGTCTGGCTCGTGACGGCATGACGATGGTGGTGGTAACCCACGAAATGGGCTTCGCACGCAAAACAGCTGACCGTGTAGTGTTCATGGATCAAGGCATAATCGCAGAACAAGGGTCGCCCGAGCAGATTTTCGTGCATCCGCAGAATCCCCGTACCCAACAGTTTTTATCCCGCGTACTTGAACATTAACAGGAGGCGTCATGTCGATTCACTTTCCGTTGCAGGCTGATGGCTTACTGGATGCGCCACACACCGCACCGCGTTTTAAATCTGTTGCCGGTAGCGGTGCGGAATACTTGCCCATAGGAACGCCGGTACTAAGCAGTGAAAAGGTGTTCTCCCCATTGATGTTGATGAAGCAGTCCGCTTTGGAGAACAACTTGCGCCAGTTGGCGGCCTTCTGCCGCGAGCGAGGCGTGATGCTGGCAGCTCATGGCAAGACATCTATGTCGTCGACTGTTTTGCGCCGGGCGATTACCGAAGGTGGCGCATGGGGCATCAGCGCCGCGACGCCTGCGCAAGTGCGTGCACTGCGTCACTTCGGCATTCGTAATGTTTTTCTTGCCAATCAGTTGGTTGACCCTGCGGGTATCCGCTGGATAGCGCAATGGCAACAACAGCACCCCGACCATGGTTTCCTCTGCTACGTCGATTCACTACACGGGGTAAAACTGCTGGAACAGCATCTTGGTCATAGCCGTATCTCGGTGTTGCTGGAGATGTCAGTCAGCGGCGGCCGTACTGGTTGCCGCTCACTTAAGGACGCTGTGATGATTGCCGACGCCATCGCGGCAAGCCCATCGTTACAGTTGGTTGGTGTGTCAGGGTATGAAGGTGCATTGGGCGCCGGGCGGGATGCCTCCGGTATCGCACGAGTGAAATACTATTGCCACATGCTAATCACCACCGCCGCACAGCTGGCGGAAAAGCGCTTATTCGGCAGCGACAACATTATCCTTAGCGCCGGTGGTGGGGCGTGGTTTGATGTGGTCACAGACTGTTTGACTAGCGCCCGGTTGCCATTACCGATTATCCCCTTAATCCGCTCCGGTGCCTATATGGCGCATGATAATGGTCTCTATGCGCGTATCGCACCATTCGCCCAGCCCGGTAGTCACCACCATTTCACTGCCGCACTGGAAATCTGGGGGCGCGTGTTGTCACGTCCAGAACCTGGACTGGCATTTCTCGATTTTGGTCGACGCGATGTGCCATTCGATCAAGATTTACCTATTCCGTTATGGATCCGCCAGGCAGACGGCAGCGCGGCACGTTCGGCCGCGCAGTTGCGCATCACGGAAGTTAACGATCAGCACGCGTACCTCATCCTGCCAGACACAGAACCACTACAGCCCGGAGACTGGGTGGGCTGTGGCATTTCCCATCCTTGTACGGCATTTGATAAATGGCGCTACCTGCCATTGGTTGATGACCATTACTGCGTAACGGATTCACTGGAAACCGTATTTTAAGACGCTAACCTCGGCCCCTCGGATGTGGTTATACCATTATGACGATTGAAAATGACTGAATGACAAACACCGCGGCAATAAGACCTTAAACACAAACGGTGTTACAGCAGATTTGATTTAACGTGGGAGGAGGAACGGCTGGCAAAAGCATCGCAAGGGGAATGGGTAAAAAGGGAACGGGTAATAGGGAGACTATTACCCTTTTCATATCAGGCAGATGGGGTTACTGAAGCCGCCATTTTTTTCAAATCCTGATCAATAAAGAACAAGCCGCCTTCCTGTGCATTCACCATACCCAGCTTGTCGAGAATGGATTTGAACAGTTTTTCTTCTTCGTGCTGTTCCGACACATACCACTGCAGGAAATTAAAGGTGGAATAGTCCTGCAATGTCATAGCAGCATGAGCCAGTTCATTGATTTTTTGGGTAATCAACTGCTCATGCTCATAGGTCAGTTTGAAGACATCCTGCAACGAATCAAACTCGATCGGCGGTGCGGCAATCGCGCCCAATTGCGGCATGCTGCCGGTGTCGTTCAGATAATCGAACAGGCGTTGCATGTGATCCATCTCTTCACGGGAATGTGATTTCAGGAAAGCCGATGCACCTTCAAAACCTTTATCGCCACACCAGGCGCTCATCTGCAGATATAAATTGGCGGAGTAAAATTCAAGATTAAGCTGTTCATTCAGCTTTTGAATCATTTCTTTTTTTAACATGGCCGTTCCTTATTTTACTGGCAGGTGACTGGTTTTCTTATTATGCCTGTAAAAGACGAAATTTAAAACATTTCGTTAACACGAAATTGCAATAAATCCTTTATAACTTCAATGCATTATCATTTAGTTATGCGAATAATTTTCATTATTCACATAGTTAGAAATGGCTTTGATAATTATTTTCATTACTTTTTTATTAAGCATTCTGGGTTTATTAAAAATCCAGGTTTATAAAAAATAAAGTCAGTATGCTTGTCTGCATAATATGCCTGACACCGGCATATTCCCCTTCGCTCACCAGTGCACTCATGCCGGAGACAATGTCGCCAGAACACTGACCAGCCCAACCACCAGAACAGACAACAACAGTTCTGCCATCGTCAACCGAAGAAAATAACCGTAAGCAGCATGCCCAGCATGCTGAAAGCGCGGTACTACCCAGTAACGATTGAACAACGCTAACAGTACCATGGCAGCGACCAGAAAAACCTTCACCGCCAGCAACGCGCTATACACCCCGAACGGCGGCAATGGCCAGCCGAGAATCAATCGGGCATTCACCAAACCAGTCAGGATTGCCAGCGCAACCGCCAGATGACCGAAACGAGAAAAGCGCATCATCGTTAGGATGGCATCGTCACGTGCCGACACCCGCTGCGCATCCCGTAATACCGGCAATAAAGGAGGCAGTCCGCCGACCCAAAATGTCACCGACAGCAAGTGTATCGCCTGACTCAAGCCATGCACTATCCCGGGCCATCCCTCCAACATCGCCGCGTGACCTACCCACGCCATACCACAGAGCTGGGCTACGCCAGACACCAGCATGCCCGTTAGCCATCCACTGCGGTGCCAGAACACCATCGCACACGTGATTAACGCCAGCGCCGGTTGCCAGATCCATAGCATCCCGAAACGGGTACCCAGTACGGCATACCAGGTACTCACATCACCGATATTACGCCAGTCACCGCTCATCAATCCGGTCTGAGCCGCCAGGATGCCAACAGCGGTCAACACCGCTACGATGCTGCTGAACACCATCACCCCATACAACCGTAACACCAACTGCGCACGGTAGGTACGGGGGGACAGTAACCGACAATAACAGACTGTCCCCACCAGCAACATGAGGCTAGAAAAATGTCCGATACGCAATGCAGCGTATACCGCCTCCAGCAGCATCAGCCAATCACTATCGTATTATTTGACGTCAAAACGATAGTTTCCCTGCGTTTTATGACCATCGACAGACAACACATGCCAGGAAACCTGATAGCTACCACTGGCTAACGGCTTTTCAATCGGCACCACCATTACATTATGGTGATCACTTTCTACCGTCGCCTTGCCTACCGACACCGCCTGCCCCGCTAGCGTCAATTCAACGCCACTGAACGCAGGTTCGATATCTTCAGAAAAAAGCAGCGTCAGAGAAGACGGTGCTGTTTGTGCTGCAACCACCTGGTCTGCCGCTGGAGTCTGGCTTTTGAGATGGGCATGCGCCAGTGCAGCCTGAGAGATAAACAGGCTTCCCACGAACAGTACTGCATTCATCACCGGAAAAAACGTACGCTTCAACATTGTCTTATCCTTTCTAATCATTTTCTGTTGTGTTCAGTTAACGCAAAACAACGGCAAGGATACGGGCCGCCCACCGCCTTGTCGAGGGTCCGCAGAGTAACAGGATTTGCCAATTCCGCACTTCTGCTTTACTTTTGTGGCGCAACAAAGAGGAGGCAATCATGGGATACAATCTGGCCGACCTGCCTTATGAAGAAATGGAAAAGGTCAATGTGGATTTGGCGGCATCTGGCGTGGCGTTTCGCGAACGCTATAATATGCCGGTGATCATGGATGAAATCGAACAGCAACAACCCGCACATCTGCGTCCCTATTTTCGCGAAAGGGTCAGTTACTACCGGGAGCTATCCCACCAGTTCTCCACCTTACCGTACGACCCAAACAGCAAATAACGGCGCCATTCATTAGTACAAACTCACAGCAACGCTATCCAATACAAACGGATAGCGCCTGATTACCCACCCTATACAATTTTCGCCATCGTTTCTCTATTCAATTAGCCCTTGCCTGCTCAATTCTTCGCCGTCATTTGCTGGCCAAAAAAGCACTTTTTCACTTGCATCTCCTCACAAACAGGAGGTTAATAAACAGGCATACCAACCTTTTACCAAGCGAGGCACAATATGAGTAAAGGAATGGACAGCAAGAAAAACGCCAAGAAAAAACCGCTGAAAACCGCCGAGCAAAAACGGGCGGAAAAACGGGCTAAACGGGCTCAACCGCAGCCTGAAATTAGCTGAAACTAACTGCGTTGCCATAGGTTTCGTTGTTCACCGAACAGAGCACCATTAAGGCAACATCCTGCGATCACCCTCTGCCTCCTGACACCCGGTGATCGCAGTTCCAACGCTTCCCGTCTGGCTTCTCGCTTTTCTTGTCTGGTTTTTAGTAGCGTTTTTCTGGTACGGCCTTTTCTGACGTTAGGGCTCAACAAACCACGTGCCAGTCTTGCTCCGCTTCCCCTGTCCGGTGTACTAACCCTGCAAAGTCTGGCTTTCAAGCAGCATTAACAGGAAGGTGAATTCCTGGGCAATGTCTTCAAACTGGGCCAAACGGCCAGATTTACCGCCATGACCCGCCCCCATATCGGTGTGTAACAACAACAGATGATCGTCGGTTTTCAGTTCACGCAGTTTCGCGACCCATTTGGCCGGTTCCCAATACTGAACTTGTGAGTCGTGCAGGCCGGTCGTCACCAGCAAATGGGGATAGCACTGCGCCGAGATGCGGTCATAAGGGCTATATTGCTTGATGTACTGGTAATCAGCCGCGTTATTCGGATTACCCCACTCATCATATTCGCCGGTGGTGAGCGGGATGGACTCATCCAACATGGTCGTGAGTACATCGACAAACGGCACCTGCGCCACCACCCCATAAAACAGCGAAGGCACCATGTTTATAACCGCCCCCATCAGTAACCCACCAGCGCTGCCCCCCATGGCGAAGGTTTTTTTCGGGTCACCATAGCCTTGCGCCAGCAACGCTTGCGTAACATCGATGAAGTCGGTAAAGGTGTTCATCTTGTTGAACAACCGCCCCTGATCGTGCCATTGCTGTCCCAATTCCCCACCGCCACGAATATGCGCCAGCGCATACACGAAACCACGATCCAGTAAGCTTAAACGACTGCTACTGAACTCTGGATCCATACTGCTGCCATAAGCGCCATAGCCATAAACCAGCAATGGGCTCTGCGCCAGTTTGCAGTCTTTGTGATACACCAGCGATACCGGTACCGATTCACCATCACGGGCGGTTATCCAGACTCGTTCGCTGCGGTAATTGTCGGCATCAAAATTTTTTACCGCGGATTGTTTGAGTACCGCCTGCACACCGGTTGCCATATCCAGTTCATAGATGGTCATCGGCGTGGTCATTGAAGAGTAACCGTAGCGCAGTTGTGTGCTCTCGAACGTTGGGTTATAGCTCAGCCAGCTCACGTAGGCTGGGTCATTAAACGCAATCTGGCGAGAGACTGCCGTCTGCCAGTGAATATAGCGAATCTGGGTCAACCCGCGCTCACGCTCTTCAACCACGTACCACTCATCAAACAGTGCGAACCCTTCCAGCACACAGTCCGGGCGTGGGGTGACCAATGGCTGCCAGGTTGATTCGTTGGCATCGTGAGCACGATAAAAGCCGAAGGTTTTGCCGTCTTTGTTGGAACGAACATAAAAATCATCACGAAAATGGTCAATCACATACTCGTGATCCGCCCGCCTCGGTAAAAACACCCGCGGTTTTGCCTGTGGGTCAATCGCATCCAACAACAGAATTTCTGTACTGGTAGTACTTTCCAGATAGAGCAGGATATAGCGCTCGGACGTGGTTTTATCGAGGCTGAGATAAAACGTATCATCTGTTTCTTCATACACCAGCGCATCCTGCTGCGAATCATCCCCCAGACGATGGCGATACACCTGATAAGGCAGCAACGTCTGCGGGTGTTTACGCACATAATAGAGCGTGCGAGAGTCTGCCGCCCATTCACTACCGGCAGACACATTCTCCAGCCGGTCCTCCAGCCACTCACCGGTGGTCAGGTCCTGAAACGTCACCACATACTGCCGACGGGAGAGCAAGTCTTCTGCCACGCTCATCAGTCGATTATCAGGGCTTACCCCCAACGCACCAAGGCTGTAGAACTCATTGCCAGCCGCCCGTTGATTGCCATCCAGCAATACCTGCCAGGTATCGGCCCCCGTTTCCTGCTCCGGCTGGCGCTGATAAATAGCGTAATCTTTGCCGGGCTCGTAACGACTTTGGTAGCGGTAGCCGCGTTTCACATAAGGCACCGAAACATCTTCACCGGGGATCCGCGCCACCATTTCCTCGTACAACGTACGACGCAGTGCTTCATGAGGCGCCATCACCTGTTCGCAATAGCGATTCTCTTGCTGTAACCAGGCCAGCACATCCGGATTGTTGCGTTCATCATCCCGCAGCCAATAGTAGTTATCGATACGGGTATCGCCATGCATTGTCATCTTATGCGGGCGTTTTTCGGCTTGCGGCGCGCTCATGCACATCACTCCTTTCCATTCATTTATCAGACACTGCCTTATCATCATCGCCCCACACTGGCAAACCAGCCATGGCGCAACGGCAAATGCCCAAAGCCTGTCATGAATCAGTAGGGGAATCCAGCCTATACCGAGATCTGCACGGATTTTCACTCGCTTTTGCGTACCGGTACGCGAGTGATGCCAAACGCAAACGTTTTCGTTTATACTGCGGCCACGTTCGGGCCATAGTCCGCCCGTGTTTACCCCCTCTTTTCACAACACCATCAGGTATCAGGTTATGTTAACAATGGGAACAGCCCTGCGTCCCGGCGCCACTCGCGTTATGCTGCTAGGTTCCGGTGAGCTGGGAAAAGAAGTAGCGATTGAGTGTCAGCGTTTGGGAATCGAGGTGATTGCGGTTGATCGCTATGCTGATGCCCCGGCGATGCAAGTCGCTCACCGCAGCCATGTCATCAATATGCTGGACGGTGACGCATTAAAACAGCTGGTGTTACAGGAACGCCCGGACTATATCGTGCCGGAGATCGAAGCTATCGCTACCGATATGCTGGTCGCTCTGGAACAGCAAGGGCAGCGAGTCGTGCCTTGCGCTGAGGCCACCCGCCTGACCATGAATCGCGAAGGTATCCGTCGATTGGCAGCAGAAACGCTGGGGTTACCCACATCCAGTTATCGCTTTGCCGCCGACGAAGCGGCATTTCGTCAGGCTGCGCAGGAATTAGGTTTTCCCTGCATCGTCAAACCCGTTATGAGTTCGTCAGGGAAAGGCCAGAGTCTTATCCGTTCACCGGAGCAATTGGATCACGCCTGGCGCTACGCACAGGAAGGCGGCCGGGCCGGTGGCGGAAAAGTGATTGTCGAAGGTCTGGTGAAGTTCGATTTCGAAATCACATTATTGACCATCCACGCCGCCGACGGCCTGCACTTCTGTGACCCTATCGGCCACCGTCAGGAAGATGGCGATTACCGTGAATCCTGGCAGCCACAACACATGAGCGACCTGGCGTTGGCGCGGGCTAAAGAGATTGCTGGCAACGTAGTAAAAGCGCTGGGTGGGTTCGGTTTGTTTGGCGTGGAGCTGTTTATTTGTGGCGATGACGTCATTTTCAGTGAAGTGTCGCCACGCCCGCATGATACCGGTATGGTGACGCTCATTTCACAAGATCTGTCCGAGTTCGCTTTGCATGTCCGCGCGTTTCTCGGCTTACCGATCGGCACAATTCGCCAGTACGGACCATCCGCCTCAGCGGTTATCCTGCCAGAGCTAACCAGCAACGATGTGCGCTATCAAGGTCTGGAACAGGCTCTAAAGCCGCATACCCAGATTCGCCTCTTCGGCAAGCCAGACATAAGCGGACGGCGTCGTATGGGGGTCGCGCTGGCGACGGCCGACAATACTGAGGCAGCGGTAGAGCTAGCGAAATCCTGCGCGTCTGCCGTCAGCGTAAACGGCTGATATCCTGTATAAGACGGGCCTGTCGGCTCGTCGATTCAGAATGCAAAAAAAGCCCGCATGCGGGCTTTTTGATATGAAGAAAGGGATAACGCTATCAGGCTGTTGCGCCAGCAACCGCTTCACGCGCCAGCGCGGTGATACGGTCGTAGTCACCACTTTCCAACGCATCAGCGGGCACCAGCCAGGAACCGCCAACACACAGCACACTTTTCAGCGCAAGATAGTCACGATAATTCTTCAGTGAGATACCGCCGGTTGGGCAGAAGCGAATTTTGCCAAACGGACCGGCAATCGCCTGCAATGCCTTCACACCGCCATTTGCTTCAGCCGGGAAGAATTTAAACTCACGTAATCCGTAGTCCATCCCCAACATCAGCTCGGACACGGTGCTGATCCCAGGGATCAACGGAATAGTGCCTTCTGTTGCTGCTTTCAATAACGGTTCGGTCAGGCCGGGGCTGATGGCAAACTGCGCACCCGCTGCGGTCACTTCCGCCAGCTGCTGTGGGTTGGTAACGGTACCTGCGCCAACGATAGCGTCCGGCACTTCCTGTGCGATCAGGCGAATAGCCTCTACCGCACAATCGGTACGCAACGTTAACTCCAGGACACGAACGCCACCCGCTACCAGGGCTTTCGCCATCGGTACCGCGTGTTCCAGTTTGTTAATCACAATAACAGGAACAACCGGACCGGCTGTCAGAATTTGTTCCGCACTGGTTTTCCAGTTTTTCATCGAGGGTAATCTCCAGTCATGCCCAACGGGCATTGATTAATATCTGGCGCGCCCCTGCCACAGGGATCCGCAGTTACCCACGGATGTCCGACCGCACCGTCAGCCAAAAAAACGCTAACGGCCTCACTCCACCTTTCGGCGGTGCAAAACCGCTTTATTCCACTTCGTTCCAGGAACGCCCATCACGGGTAATCATGGCAACAGACGCCACCGGTCCCCAGGTCCCGGCCTGATAAGGCTTGGGAGAATCGTTGTCCATTGCCCAGGCATCCATAATGGAGTCCACCCATTTCCAGGCTTCTTCCACCTCGTCACGACGCACAAACAGCGCCTGAATGCCGCGCATGCTTTCCAGCAACAACCGCTCATAGGCATCCGCCAAATGTTGCTGATTAAAGGTTTCGGAGAAACTCAGGTCGAGTTTGGTGGTCTGCAACCGATGCTTGTGGTCCAGCCCAGGGATCTTGTTAAGGATCTGGATTTCGACCCCTTCGTCCGGCTGCAGGCGGATGATCAACTTGTTCTGTGGTAACTGCTGATAGGAGTCATGGAACAAATTGAGGGCCGGGTTTTTAAAGTAAACGACCACTTCCGAGCATTTCGACGGCAAACGCTTGCCGGTGCGCAAGTAGAACGGTACGCCGGACCAACGCCAGTCGTCGATATCAACACGAATCGCCACAAATGTTTCGGTATTGCTAGCCTTGTTGGCCCCTTCTTCTTCCAGGTAGCCAGGGACTTTTTTGCCCTGCACAAAGCCGCCGGTGTACTGACCACGTACGGTTACGTCATGCACATTAGAGCGATCGATACGGCGCAACGAGCGCAGCACCTTCACCTTTTCATCGCGAATACGATCGGTGCTCAGGTCCGCAGGCGGCGACATGGCAATCATGGTCAGAATTTGCAACAGATGGTTTTGGATCATGTCACGCATCTGTCCGGCCTGATCGAAATACCCCCAGCGCCCTTCAATCCCCACTTCTTCCGCCACGGTAATCTGGACGTGATCGATAGTGCGGTTATCCCAGTTGTTGGCAAACAGGGAGTTGGCAAAACGCAGCGCCAGCAAATTCAGCACGGTTTCTTTGCCAAGGTAGTGGTCGATACGGTAGACCTGACACTCGTTAAAGAACTCCGCCACCTGGTTGTTGATAACCCGGGATGATGCCAGATCAGTACCCAACGGCTTTTCCATCACCACGCGGGCGGGCTCTTTGTTAAGGCCCGCTGTCCCCAGACCACGGCAGATGGCGCCGAATGTGCTGGGCGGCATAGCGAAATAGTTGATGGTGGTACGATTTTGCTGATCGAGCATCGTTCCCAGACGATTGAACCCCTCGGTATCTTCCACATCAAGGTTGCAGAAATCGAGGCGGCTGCTCAATGTTGCCCATAGCGCCGCATCAAGCGGCTCTTTGAGAAAGGTTTCCAACGCTTCGCGCACCACGCCGACATACGTGTCGCGGTCCCACGCTGCACGCCCGACACCAATGATGCGGGTTTCTGGATGAATATGGCCTGCTTTTTCCAGTTGATACAGTGAAGGCAGCAATTTACGGCGCGCAAGATCGCCCTTCGCACCGAAAATAACCAGGTCACACGCCTGGGCTGTTGACGTTACCGCCATTTTCAATCTCCTCATTGCAGGACGCTGTAATTTTATTACATCAATAATGTACTCTTTTTGACGCAAGCCAGTAAACCCGTAAGAAAACCACATTATCGACTGACTCTGATATCATAAGGCCTCAGAACCTGTTGTGCCGATGAAGGAAACGAGTCTGGCATCCGCCTAAAAGAGAAATTTTCCATCGTTTCTGACAGTCAATTACTGTTCTGAAAGTTAGACACACATCATGTTCTGACAAAAAAAGCCGATCGCTGGGTGTGTCCACCTCTGCCAACCGTAGCGGGCTCGTAGTATATTTCACAAAATCCGCATCGGTTTCACCTTTGGCTGAAATCCAAAATACCATAGATGGTCGTTGTCATATGAATATGCTGGAAAAAATCCAGAGTCATCTGGAGCTGTTGAGCAAGTCAGAACGAAAGGTGGCGGAGGTTATTCTTGCCTCACCACAAACAGCCATCCACTCCAGTATCGCCACTCTGGCTGGCATGGCTGAGGTCAGCGAGCCTACCGTTAACCGCTTCTGTCGTCGTCTGGACACCAAAGGCTTTCCCGATTTTAAACTGCATCTGGCGCAAAGTCTGGCCAATGGTACGCCTTACGTGAACCGCAACGTAGAGGAAGACGACTCGGTAGAGTCTTACACCAGTAAGATTTTCGAATCCACCATGGCCGCGCTGGAACAGGTGAAATCATCTCTGGATATCCAGGCTATCAACCGCGCGGTAGACCTGCTTACCCAGGCGCGCAAAATTTCCTTCTTCGGGTTTGGCGCCTCGGCTGCGGTAGCCCACGATGCAATGAACAAGTTCTTTCGCTTCAATATCCCCGTGGTTTACTTTGACGACCTGGTTATGCAGCGCATGAGCTGTATGAACTCCGGCGAAGGCGACGTGGTGGTGCTGATTTCACACACCGGACGCACGAAAAGCCTGGTGGAGATGGCGCGGCTGGCGCGAGAAAACGACGCGACCGTGATCGCCATTACCTCGGAAGGCTCGCCGCTTTCTCGCGAAGCCTCGCTAGTCCTGCAGGTTGATGTACCGGAAGATACCGATGTTTATATGCCGATGGTGTCGCGTATCGCACAGTTAACACTGATCGACGTGCTGGCAACCGGCTTTACTCTGCGGCGCGGTGCAAAATTCCGCGATAACTTGAAGCGGGTCAAGGAAGCATTACGCGAATCGAGATTTGATAAGGAAGAACGATTCAGCAACCCGTTCAACTAATTATGCTATAACATCAACATCGGGTGACAAGGAGTGATATCGATGATAAGACCGACCTGTCGCCCAATCATAACTACAGGCGCGGCATCCGGACAGCGCAGAGCGGCAAAAACGGCGCTATACCGTGCCCTCGCCTGACGGCATTACCACATTACAACAGCTTCACCAGTCAACGGAGTTATACATGTCCAGACGGCTCAGAAGAACCAAAATCGTTACCACGCTGGGGCCGGCTACGGACCGCGACAATAATCTGGAAAAGATCATTGCCGCAGGCGCAAACGTAGTCCGCCTGAACTTTTCTCACGGTACGCCGGAAGACCATCTGCTGCGGGCAGACAAAGTTCGCGAAATCGCAGCTAAACTTGGCCGCCATGTTGCCATTCTGGGTGATCTTCAGGGGCCCAAGATTCGTGTATCGACCTTCAAAGAAGGGAAAATTTTCCTGAATGTCGGCGACAAGTTCCTGCTGGATGCCAACCTGGAAAAAGGCGAAGGCGACAAAGAGAGAGTGGGTATCGACTATAAAGGATTACCCAACGATGTGGTTCCAGGTGATATTCTGCTGCTGGATGATGGCCGTGTGCAGTTAAAAGTACTGGCAGTCGATGGCATGAAAGTGTTCACCGAAGTCACTGTCGGCGGCCCGCTGTCTAACAACAAAGGCATCAACAAACTCGGTGGCGGCCTGTCGGCGGAAGCGCTGACGGAAAAAGATAAAGCAGACATCGTTACTGCAGCCAAAATCGGCGTAGATTTCCTGGCAGTCTCCTTTCCTCGTACTGGCGAAGACCTGCACTATGCCCGTCGTCTGGCTCGCGAAGCTGGTAGCAACGCCAAAATCGTTTCCAAAGTAGAACGTGCGGAAGCCGTATCAACGGATGAAGCGATGGATGACATTATCCTTGCTTCTGATGTGGTCATGGTTGCTCGTGGTGATCTGGGCGTGGAAATCGGCGACCCGGAACTGGTCGGTATCCAGAAAAAACTGATTCGCCGTGCTCGTCAGTTGAACCGTTCCGTTATTACGGCGACGCAGATGATGGAGTCGATGATCACCAATCCGATGCCAACCCGCGCGGAAGTGATGGACGTCGCCAACGCCGTACTCGACGGCACCGATGCCGTGATGCTCTCTGCAGAAACTGCGGCGGGTCAGTACCCGGCAGAGACAGTTGCCGCGATGGCTAAAGTGTGTCTGGGCGCAGAAAAGATCCCCAGCATCAATGTCTCCAAGCATCGCCTTGACGTGCAGTTCGATAACGTGGAAGAGTCAATCGCCATGTCCGCTATGTATGCGGCCAACCACCTTAACGGTGTGACCGCGATTATCGCCATGACCGAATCCGGCCGCACCGCACTGATGATGTCTCGTATCAGTTCAGGCCTGCCGATTTTTGCCATGTCGCGTCATGAGCATACCCTTAACCTGACTGCCTTGTACCGCGGTGTCACTCCGGTGCAGTTCACCAGCTATACCGATGGCGTCGCTGCGGCGAATGATGCGGTACTGCTGCTGCGTGACAAAGGCTTCCTGGTCTCCGGCGATCTGGTTATCGTGACCCAAGGGGACGTGATGGGAACGGTCGGAACCACCAATACTGTGCGCGTACTGCGGGTTGAATAACCGCCTATAGGCAACGCCGGTGATACCCGGTAATCGCACTATCGTGCATCTTAGGTAGTAATAAATGGGGCTGTTGACGCTGCCCCATTTTTTTACTCATTCACCAGTGGCACCCTCTACCCTGCGTTCGTTTTTTGCCTGATCCACGTAGGGCTAACGCGCCCCCGCCACAGGCTCGCTATCTAGCCCACCGGAGAGATTGGCGCGGCTACGTTTGATCTGTCCGTTGCTGTAATACACGTCATAACCACCAGAAAGATTGCTACGACTGGTACTGCTTGAACCATCACTGTAGTTGGTATCCAATCCACCAGAGCGATTTGCACGACTGGTGCTACTGGTACCGTCACTAAAGTGGGTATCGTAGCCACCCGACAGATTAGCCCGGCTGGTACTACTTCGCCCATCACTGTAGTGGGTATCAAATCCCCCCGATAGATTAGTACGACTGGTCGATGTAGAGCCGTCGTTATAGCGACAATCCTGACCACCGGACAGATTGGCGCGACAACTCTCCGCCAGGGAAAAAGGAATATGTGCAGTCAGTAACGCAAGACATAAAAGTGATTTATTCATAAAAACCAACCTTTCATCCAAAAGGGATATATACCCTTCATACGCCGAGTTGCAGGCATGTGGCTGCACTACTCGAATTATTTTGGGTATAACACCAGTCAGGAATAGCGTTCTGGTTATCTGGCAAATTGGGCTTCATTGCCATAACACCTATCGCTATTTCCTGACCGGTAAATTATTGCCATCTGCGCAAATACTACTGTTTCTTTTATTATTGCGCGATGTTCATCTTATTGTTTATTGACCAACGGACGTTTTATTGGGCATTCGTGGTGGTATTTTTTATGTCGTCCTGTTTTTCTCCGGTACTGGCTTTCGTTTTTTCCCTGGTATTAGCGCTATCAGTATGATGTTTTTTCACCACCTTCTTCGCTGACTTCTCTTCAGCTTTCGTTTGTGTTTGTGCCGTGGCCTTTTCAGGTTTTATGGTTGCATCCCCACTGGCATTGGCTTTCACGGCTGATGCGTCAAGCTCTGCCCGTTTGGCTGCGTCCGTGTTGGCTTTATCCACCGCCTTACCCAGTGAAGACTCCGCCGATGCGGGTGTCGTACTGGCTGCCGTGGCGTTAGTTGCGCTTTTTTCCACCGTGGTGGTCGCTGCGTTGGCAGTTACATAAGTCGTTGCCAGTAAAACGCCTAAAAACAGTGGTTTCAGATTCATGGTTGAAATCCTTCAGCAGAAATTTTTTTATTAGCCGGAATTAAATAAGCAATCTCACATTATTTATGGTGGCTAACGGTTGAAGTCATAACAGAGCGGCTTCGGGGGTTATTAAATCAAAAGCGATAATAAAAAGAATATGGAATAGTCTGAGAAAAAAAGAGCGGTATTCAACGCTATTTTTAAATTTTTT
Organism: Dickeya zeae NCPPB 2538; assembly: GCF_000406165.1. NCBI lineage: Bacteria > Pseudomonadati > Pseudomonadota > Gammaproteobacteria > Enterobacterales > Pectobacteriaceae > Dickeya > Dickeya zeae. The sequence goes on from NZ_CM001977.1 coordinate 2,306,151, forward strand.
TATAAGTTCCAGCGGTTATTAAATTAAGCAGAGGTTAACTGTTACAGATTATGTATTTCCTGTCGAGTCTTATGTACCGGACACCTACGTGTTGGGTACACAGCACAAAAATAGCATCTTAAAAACGCAGATAAGGCAACCTATAACCCGGTGAAAACCAATAAGGGCGATACTTATGGTATCGCCCTTATTGGCTGAGCTCTTAAACCACGCGTATGATTTATTTCTTGCGCGGGTACAAATCTTTGCGCAAATAGGGCTCAGTTTCCCCCGGTTTACGGGTTTTCAACAGCTTCAGAATCCAGGTGTACTGCTCAGGATTCGGCGCCACCAGATGCTCGACTTCTTCATTCATACGACGGGCGATAGTATGATCGTCTGCGCCATTGATGTCGCTCATTGGCGGGCGGATATAGATATCCAGTTGTGACGTTTTGCCGTTATAGACCGGAAACAGCGGTACGATTTCAGCCCGGCAGACCTTCATCAAACGGCCAATAGCAGGGAGTGTCGCTTTATAGGTCGCAAAGAAATCGACGAACTCGCTATGCTCCACGCCATGATCCTGATCTGGCAGATAATACCCCCAATACCCTTCGCGCACCGACCCAATAAACGGCTTGATTCCATCATTACGGGTATGCAGACGACCACCAAAACGACGGCGCAAGGTATTCCACAAATAATCCTGTAGCGGGTTTTTCTGATTGTGCATCATGGCCGCCATTTTCTGACCTTGCCAACTCATCAGCATCGCGGGGATATCGACAGCCCAGCCATGTGGCACCATGAAAATAATATTACGCTGCTGCTCCCGCAACGCATCGACAATCTCCATACCGTGCCAGCAAACGCGACGATAAGCGTGGCTTGCTGGCAATATTGCCAGTTCCACCATCATCAACATCGCCTGCGGCGCGGTCGCAAACATTTCATCAATAATATGCTCGCGTTCGTTTTCCGTCAGTTGCGGCATGCATAACAACAAATTGATGCGTGCGCGCCGCCTGGCACCTTTAGAAAATCGCCCTACCCACCGACCTAGCGTCCCCAGGATAGGATCGCGCAGACGGGCGGGAATACATGCCAGCAGTGCCATTACCCCGACCACCAACCAAATTCCCCAGTAACGCGGATGCAAAAAAGCCGACGTAAACTGTGGGATGAATTCAGCGTTGGTTTTTCTTTCTTTCTTCTCTTGTTCCATGCAACCACTCTTCATCACAAAATCGGGTTAATGATAATCGCTACCCGATGTTTTGCAATTGAACACGCACTGGCCAGACATTTGCCCGTACGTGATAAAAAAACAGCCGGCAGCGTTGACTGCCGGCTGTCAATCATCCACAACGACACTCAGTCCAGTTGCAGTTGAGGTAGAACTTCGCGCACATGCGCCAGATAATCACGACGTTCTTTACCCATCAAGCCCTCAGAGCGTGGCAATTTCGCTGTGAGCGGGTTAACCGCCTGCTGGTTAATCCACAGTTCATAATGCAGATGTGGGCCAGTTGAGCGTCCGGTATTGCCGGATAACCCAATTCGGTCGCCGCGTTTCACCTTCTGCCCTGGCTTCACCAGCAAGCGGGTCATATGCATATAGCGGGTGGTATACTGACGCCCGTGACGCAAGGCGACGAAATTACCGGCCTCGCTATCACGCTCTGCAACAACCACTTCACCATCACCCACCGCCAGCACCGGGGTGCCTACCGGCATAGAAAAGTCGACGCCACGGTGCGGCGCAATGCGGCCGGTGACCGGATTGAGACGACGTGGATTGAAATTAGAAGACACCTTGAACTGCTTCATGGTGGGAAAGCGCAGGAATCCACGCGTCAGGCCTGAACCTTCCCGGTCGTAGAATTTGCCGTCTTCAGCGCGGAACGCATAGTAATTTTTCCCGCCTGTACGCAAGCGAACGCCCTGCAACTCACTCTGCTCGCTGTGACCATCCAGGATCTCGCGGGAAATCAACACAGCAAAGCTATCGTCTTTACGCAACTTGCGGAAATCCAGTTGCCATTGCAATGCACGAATCACTTCGCGCACTTCGCTACTGGTCAACCCAGCAGCCTGAGCACTGCTGGCAAAACTGCCGTCGAGCCGTCCGGTCAGCACCTTGTTTTGCCAGTCGCCCTCAACGTTTTCGATTTCCTCACGGAAGGCGTCGCCGCTGCGAGTATACGTGCGGCTTTCACGTCGAGAAACTTGCCAGGTCAGGGTTTGCAACGCACCATCTACATCCAACGTCCAGCTCAATTGCTGGCCAATTTTTAAATTCCGCAGCGCCGCATTCTTGTCCGCCAGTGCGGCAATATCGGACATATCAATGCCATACTGGGTCAGAATACTGCTTAGTGTGTCACCGGTAGAAACAACGTACTCATGCGTATTATCAGAGTCTTTGTCATCCAGCTCGTCGCTGGCAATACCATTAGTCGTTGAGGGTTGGTCCAGCGGTTCACTGTTAACTTCGGAAACATCCGTCGTTGGTGCAGAGGCAGCCGTTTGCTGGGCAGCGACAGGCGGCAACGGATTACTGTCCAGAGGTTCACTGGCAGGAGGGTTCAGAGCCTGGCTCTGGGTCTGTGTTTGCGTTTTTTCGCTTTCCGCGTCTCTTACGATAACAGGTGCGTCATTGACTGGTGGATATGTCATTGGCCGCCAGACAGCGGCGGCCAGTGTAACAACAGTCAGTGACCCCAACATCACACGGTGAGGTCGGGGCAGGCTGTTATACGCCAGAGCGATAGTTCGGACTATCTGCTGCACTTATTCCTATCCTCATGATTTTTCCTTCAGGCAGCTCAAATACTGTTCAGACAGTTGCGACAGAAAACGCACATAGCTGTCTTGATCCAGTGCAATGTCACTTCCCAATGGGTCCAGCACGCCGATGCGCACGTCAGTTCCCTTGGCGACAGCATTGATGACCGCTGGCCTGAATTGTGGTTCAGCAAAAACGCAAACCGCTTTATGCTCAACCAACTGTGTTCGTATTTGGTTTAAACGCTGTGCGCCGGGTGCAATAGCCGGGTTGATAGTAAAATGCCCCAGCGGGGTCAACCCGTAATGCTGTTCGAAGTAGCCATAGGCATCGTGGAACACGAAATACCCCTTGCCACGCACAGGCGTCAGCATATTAACAATATTTTTATCTGCCTGTGCAAGTTTCTCAGTGAATTTACGCAGATTTGCATCCAGTTTGTCTTTATTCTGCGGCATGAGTTCCACTAATTTTGCATGAATCGCAATGGCCGACGCCTGCGCCATTTCCGGCGACAGCCAGATATGCATATTAAACTCACCGTGATGATGCCCATCATCATCGCTATCCTGATGATTTTCAGGCTCATTGCTGTGATCATGCTCGAGGCTGGCGTGATTGTCATGATCAGCGTCATGATGCGTATCATTTTCTGCTGCCGCCTGTTCAGGATGTGATTCTTGTAACAATAGCGTGCGGATTGCCGGTTGCTGGCTTAAGGCGATTTGCCGCTCTGCAGGTAATGGCTGTAACGCTTTAGATAGAAAGGCTTCCATTTCTGGACCGACCCAGATAACCAGTTGCGCCGATTTAAGGCGCTGTACATCAGACGGACGTAGTGCATAATCATGCGGCGATGCGCCGTCCGGGAGTAGCACTTCCGTGGGTGTCACACCGTCGGCGATAGCGGCGGCAATAAATGCCAGCGGGCGGATAGAGGTGACCACGGCAGCACAGGCCGTCGACGCACTAGCCAAAGCAGCCAATAATGCACCCGTGGCGAGCACGGTGTTTAGCCATTTATAATGAGTTATTCGCAACATACCTAATCATCCGTCGATTTATTAACAAAAACGCGTTATATTATAACGTCACACATCCTCTGCAAACAGAATTCTATGTCAACGCTGGTTTCACTGGAAAATATTGGCGTGCAGTTTGGCAACAAATCTGTACTCAATGATATTTCTTTTACATTGCAGGCTGGTCGTATTTTGACGTTGCTTGGGCCAAATGGCGCGGGGAAATCCACGCTGGTAAGGGTGGTGCTGGGTTTGCAACCTCCCACCCGCGGTACACTGACGCGGTCTGCGGGTCTTGGCATTGGGTATGTACCGCAAAAACTGCATCTGGACCCTACCTTGCCCTTAACGGTAAAACGCTTTATGCAATTACGCCCAGGGGTGAAGACGCAAGACATTATGCCGGCATTAAAACGTGTGCAGGCAGGCCATCTGCTTGAACAGCCGATGCAAAAGCTCTCGGGTGGCGAAACCCAACGCGTTTTGTTAGCGCGCGCGATCCTCGCCCGTCCACAACTGTTGGTGTTGGACGAACCCACGCAGGGGGTCGACGTCAATGGACAGTTGGCGTTGTACGAGCTGATTAATCAATTGCGGCAAGAGTACCAATGCGGTGTGTTAATGGTTTCCCACGATCTGCATCTGGTGATGGCGAAAACCGATGAGGTTCTGTGTCTTAATCAACATATTTGTTGTTCGGGCACGCCGGAAGTCGTGTCGCTGCACCCGGAATTTTTAGCCATGTTCGGCCACCGTGGTGCCGGACAGCTGGCTATTTACCGCCATCATCACAATCACCGTCACGATCTGAACGGAAAAATTATCTTAAAACGACAGGATGGTAATAACGCATGATTGAGTTGTTGTTGCCCGGCTGGCTGGCAGGGGTATGTCTGGCTGTGGCGGCAGGTCCGCTTGGTTCTTTTGTCGTGTGGCGCCGTATGTCCTATTTTGGTGATACTCTCGCCCATGCTTCATTACTCGGCGTCGCGATAGGGTTATTGTTAGGCGTTAACCTGTTCTATGCGGTGATCGCCATTACCCTGTTGCTGGCGGTGGGTCTGGTCTGGTTGGAGAGACGCCCAGGACTAGCGATCGATACCCTGCTCGGCATTATGGCGCACAGTGCACTGTCATTGGGTCTGGTAGTAGTCAGTCTGATGAATAATGTCCGCGTCGACCTGATGGCGTATTTGTTTGGCGACCTGCTGGCCGTCACCAGTGAAGATTTGTGGCTGATAGGGCCGGGTGTACTGCTGGTACTCGCTGTGTTGGGGTGGCAGTGGCAGGCGCTACTCTCCATGACAGTCAGCCCTGAACTGGCGCACGTTGACGGTGTAGCTATCGCTCGCACCAAACTGATTCTGATGCTGGTCACCGCATTAACCATCGGGCTGGCGATGAAATTTGTCGGTGCACTGATCATCACTTCACTGTTGATTATCCCTGCCGCTACCGCACGCCGATTTTCCCGCACACCGGAACAGATGGCTCTTTGCGCGATGGGCGCAGGTATTCTGGCTGTCACCGGTGGGCTTGCCTTCTCAGCAGAAGCGAATACACCAGCGGGCCCTTCCGTTGTGCTATGCGCATCACTGCTGTTCATTCTCAGTCTGCTAAAAAAGCAGGCTGCTTGATCTGGCGTATCGCGCTACGGTAAAACAATCCCCACCTGTTGCAAGAACCAGAGTTGCCGCCAGCTTATAAACTGGCGGCAATAACGGATAGATGTGGTTGACTCTATCGTCTTGTCCTATTTACTCACCATGTTCACGAGTTAGCCCGAAATGGCGATAGGCATGCTGTGTCGCAATGCGCCCCCGTGGCGTACGTTGCAGAAAACCCTGCTGAATCAGGTAAGGCTCCAGCACATCCTCAATGGTTTCGCGTTCTTCGCCGATAGCCGCCGCCAGATTGTCCAACCCCACCGGACCACCCATAAATTTATCGATAACCGCCAGCAGCAGTTTGCGGTCCATATAATCAAAACCTTCGGAGTCAACCGCCAGCATATCCAACGCCTGCACAGCGACGTCTGCTGAAATTGCACCGTCTGATTTCACTTCGGAGAAATCTCGCACCCGGCGCAGCAGTCGATTAGCGATACGCGGCGTACCGCGTGACCGGCGGGCTATCTCCAGCGCACCGTCACCCGTCATATCCAACCCCAGACATTGCGCACTGCGTTGCACGATATGCTGTAAATCAGCCACCTGATAGAACTCGAGGCGCTGCACAATACCAAAACGATCTCGTAGCGGTGATGTCAGCGAACCCGCGCGGGTTGTCGCACCGACCAACGTAAAAGGCGGCAAATCCAGCTTGATGGAACGTGCCGCTGGCCCCTCACCTATCATGATGTCCAACTGATAATCTTCCATCGCAGGATAGAGCACCTCCTCCACCACCGGTGACAGACGATGAATTTCGTCGATAAACAGCACATCATGTGGTTCAAGGTTAGTGAGCAGCGCCGCTAGATCGCCTGCTTTTTCCAGCACAGGTCCGGAGGTCGTACGCAGATTGACGCCCATCTCGTTAGCGACAATATTCGCCAGTGTGGTTTTCCCCAACCCCGGCGGGCCGAAAATCAACAGATGGTCAAGCGCATCACCTCGTTTGCGGGCCGCCTCGATAAAAATCTCCATCTGTTCCCGCACCACCGGCTGTCCGACATACTCTGACAGCAGCTTAGGACGAATGGCGCGATCCAGTATCTCTTCATCAGAGGCTGCCGCAGGTGAAATCAGACGATCGGCTTCAATCATATATACCTCACAACGCAGCGCGCAGCGCGTCCCTGATCAGGGTTTCGCAGTCAGCGCCCGGTCGAGAGACTTTACTCACCATCCTGCCCGCTTCCTGTGGTTTATAACCGAGTGCGACCAGCGCAGCTTCAGCCTCAGCCAGCGGGTCCGTTTCCGGTGTTGCATTCCCGGTTGCCGTTGGCAAGGCGATATCACTGGCGGCATTAAACAAATCGCCATTCAGGCCTTTAAAGCGATCTTTCATTTCCACAACCAGCCGCTCGGCGGTTTTCTTGCCGACTCCCGGCAATTTCACCAGCGCGTTAATTTCCTGGCGTTCCACCGCGCTGACAAACTGCTGAGCCGACATGCCTGATAGAATCGCCAGTGCCAGCTTCGGCCCCACGCCATTGACTTTGATCAGTTCACGAAACAAAGAGCGCTCTTGTTTATTGTTAAACCCAAACAACAGTTGCGCGTCTTCACGCACCACAAAATGGGTAAAAATCACCGATTCCTGACCGAGATCCGGCAACTCGTAAAAGCAGGTCATCGGCATATGCACTTCATAACCCACCCCCCCAACTTCCAGCAGTACCTGCGGGGGTTGTTTTTCTACAATAATGCCTCTGAGTCTACCTATCACGTGATGCTCCTGCGGTATGGGCTAAGGTGTAATTCTGTATCATAAAAAAAGGCTGGATAGATATCCAGCCGAATATACGAAAAACGCGTGCGCACTTCAGGAATGGGCGTAATACGCTGCATTACTCTGCTCAGCCAGCCTCCCCTCGTCGTGTGGGTTGCCATCGCATGAAGAAGACGCGCAGAAGATCCGATCGCTGCTGTAAAAAAAACGCCGGTTTCCCGGCGCATTTTAGCGTAACCGACCGCGCGCGAGGTTGAGCCTCGTGCTACTCACCTGCAGGGCATTCTGACTGATATGACAGTGCGTAATGGCAATCGCCAGTGCATCGGCAGCATCTGCCTGCGGGTTAGCCGACAATTTAAGCAGCGTTTTCACCATGTGTTGTACCTGGCTTTTTTCCGCCGCCCCCGTGCCGACCACCGTTTGCTTTACCTGCCGGGCCGCATATTCAAATACCGGCAGTGACTGATTTACCGCTGCAACAATGGCCGCACCGCGCGCCTGACCCAGTTTTAGCGCCGAATCCGCATTGCGAGCCATAAACACCTGCTCGATAGCGAAATAGTCGGGTTGAAATTGGGTGATGATTTCGCTGACACCAGCATAAATCAGCTTAAGGCGTGTAGGCAGATCATCTACCCCAGTACGAATACATCCACTGCCTAAATAGGTTATCTGCCGTCCCTGCTGGCGGACAATACCGTAGCCGGTCACACGGGAACCGGGGTCGATACCGAGAATAATACTCATCGTTCTTCCCCAGTCACCCGTTGAAAGGAAGGGACTGCCATTACAGCAGTGCCGCTACCTCGTCGGAGATCTCACCGTTGTGATAAACCTCCTGAACGTCATCGCAATCTTCCAGCATGTCGATCAAACGCATCAGTTTTGGTGCGGTCTCTGCATCCATATCGGCTTTGGTAGACGGAATCATCGATACTTCAGCAGCCTCAGACACCAGACCAGCGGCGTCCAACGCATCTTTTACCTGACCGAAGATTTCCCACGGCGTAAACACGTCGATGGCACCATCATCATAGGACACCACATCATCTGCACCGGCTTCCAGCGCCGCATCCATCACCGTATCTTCATCCAGACCCGGAGCATAAGAAATTACGCCTTTCTTGGAGAACAGATAGGACACCGAGCCGTCGGTTCCCAGGTTGCCACCGCATTTGGTAAAGGCATGACGCACTTCAGACACGGTACGATTACGGTTGTCACTCAGGCATTCCACCATCACCGCTGTGCCGCCAGGGCCGTAACCTTCATAAATGATGGTTTCCATGTTGGCGTCTTCATCGCCACCCACACCGCGCGCGATCGCACGGTTCAGGGTGTCGCGCGTCATGTTATTGGATAGCGCTTTATCGACAGCAGCACGCAGGCGCGGGTTAGAACCGGGATCGCCGCCGCCTAAACGGGCTGCGGTAACCAGCTCGCGGATAATTTTGGTGAAAATTTTACCGCGTTTAGCGTCCTGTGCCGCTTTGCGATGTTTAGTGTTGGCCCACTTACTATGACCTGCCATAAAAATCTCCGAAAAAAGCCTGTTATTCCCTAACGTTATCGGGTTGCCGCGTTGCAGCACCCCAAAAGCGGTTAAGGCCGGGCTGGGCAAATAACAAATTCTTCAATCGCCTGCCGGTTGCTCCAGGATTTGGTCAACCGCGCCGCATCGGGTGCATCCAGCCATTGGTAAGCCAGATGCTCACTGATTTCTACCTGACGTTCATCGGGCAACGCCAGACAGAACCAGTGTTCCAGGTTATGCGTCACGCCTGGGGCATAGCGACGTCTCAAATGAGCAAAAAGCTCGAATTCCACACGGCGTTGACAGTCAAGCAACGACAACGCCTCAGCGGCGATGTCGATGTTAACTTCTTCTTTCACTTCACGCTGTGCGGCACATCGCGCGCCTTCATCCTCTTCCAGGCTGCCGGTAACCGACTGCCAGAAATCCGGATCATCACGCCGCTGAAGCATGAGCACCCGCCCCGTGTTCTGGGCATAAATCACCACCAACACCGAGACAGGTCGCTTATAGTTCATCTTACTGATTCTCTGCATCCTGCGCGGCTTTGCCCTTACCCACCACTGCAATGGATAACTCCTCCAGCGCAGACGGGTTCGCGAAGCTCGGTGCTTCGGTCATCAGGCAGGCTGCTGCTGTGGTTTTCGGGAAGGCAATCACGTCACGGATATTGTCGGTACCGGTCAGCAGCATCACCAGACGATCAAGCCCAAACGCCAGACCGGCGTGCGGCGGCGTACCAAATTTCAGGGCATCCAGCAGGAAGCCAAATTTTTCGCGCTGTTGCTGTTCGTCGATACCGAGAATACGGAACACCGTCTGCTGCATCTCACCGTTGTGGATACGCACGGAACCACCACCGACTTCATAACCGTTCAGCACCATGTCGTAAGCGTTAGCGATAGCGGCTGTCGGGTTGTCTTTCAGCTCCGACGGAGACATATCACGCGGTGCCGTAAACGGGTGATGCATTGCGGCCAGACCGCCTTCGCCGTCATCTTCAAACATCGGGAAATCGATGACCCACAGCGGCTGCCAGCTGTTTTCATTGGTGATCTTCAGATCACGGCCCAGCTTCAGGCGCAGCGCGCCCAGTGCGTCCGTGACCACTTTCGCGCTATCAGCACCAAAGAACAGAATATCGCCGTCATCGGCAGCGGTACGTTCCAGCAAGGCGGACAGAATGCCGTCGTTCAGGAACTTGGCTACCGGGCTCTGGATACCCTCAAGCCCGTTAGCCTTCTCGTTAACCTTGATGTAAGCCAGCCCTTTAGCGCCGTAGATTTCGATAAATTTGGCGTATTCATCTATCTGCTTACGGCTCAACTGTGCGCCACCCGGCACACGAATCGCGGCTACACGGCCTTTGGGGTCGTTAGCTGGGCCAGAAAAGACTTTGAAATCGATATCTTTCAGCAGGTCAGCCACATCCACCAGTTCCAGCGGGTTACGCAGGTCAGGTTTGTCGGAACCAAAACGACGCATGGCTTCTGCGAAAGTCATGATTGGGAAATCGCCCAGATCCACCCCTTTCACTTCCAGCCACAGCTCACGCACCAGTTTTTCCATCACTTCGCGCACTTGTGGCGCGGTCATGAACGAGGTTTCCACATCGATCTGGGTGAATTCTGGCTGACGGTCGGCACGCAGGTCTTCGTCACGGAAGCATTTGACTATCTGATAATAACGGTCAAAACCAGACATCATCAGCAGCTGTTTAAACAGCTGCGGCGACTGTGGCAACGCGTAAAATTTTCCCTTGTGCACACGGCTTGGCACCAGATAGTCGCGAGCACCTTCCGGTGTAGCTTTGGTCAGCATCGGCGTTTCGATATCGAGGAATCCGTGGCTGTCCATGAAGCGGCGTACAAAGCTGGTAATGCGGGCGCGGGTTTTCAGACGCTGAGCCATCTCAGGGCGGCGCAGGTCAAGGTAACGGTATTTCAGGCGCGCTTCTTCGGTATTGTTCTGGTTAGAGTCCAGTGGCAGCGGTTCAGCACGGTTGATGATGGTCAGTGCTGTCGCCAGTACTTCTACTTCGCCGGTCGCCATGTCTTTGTTGATTTGAGTGTCCGGACGGGCACGCACTACACCAGTCAGTTGGATGCAGAATTCGTTGCGCAGCTCGGAAGCCAGATTAAATGCCTCCTGACGGTCCGGGTCGAAGAACACCTGCACCAGACCTTCGCGGTCGCGCATATCAATAAAAATCAACCCACCCAGATCGCGGCGGCGATTGACCCAACCGCACAACGTCACTTCCTGGCCCACATGGGACGAATTCAACAGCCCGCAATATTCAGTACGCATTACGATGTCCTTTTACACCGCCGCCGGTGCTCTGTTTCGCTTGCCAGATGGCAACGATAAGAATCGGTGAACCGGTCGGCATGGTTTTTCTGGATTACAGTCCAATGAAAAAAGGGGGGCATTATAAAGGAATTTCCCCACAACGATAAGTATGATGGTAGCGGTCTGCGGGCCGCCCCGCATACTCTTTTTTGTTTTTTACCGTGCATTTGCCTGCTGGTTACACAATTGCGGGGTATTATGCTAAAACCCTGTTACATCCGCTGTCATAAAGACGGATAGCCTCAGGGTATTGGATCGCAGAGAAACCTATCAGGACAAGGGCTTATGTATATTGGTTTACCGCAGTGGCAACATCCGGGTTGGACCCGGCTGGGCCTGCGCGATCTGGCGGATTACGCCCGCTATTTCAACTGCGTGGAAGGAAACACCACCTTTTATGCGTTGCCGTCGGCCGAATCGGTGTTGCGCTGGCGCGACATGACCCACGACGATTTTCGCTTCTGTTTCAAATTTCCCTCTGCCATTAGCCATCAGGCCGGTTTACGCCATTGCCAGCAGCAAGTGACAGAGTTTTTCCACTGCCTTGAACCTCTGCACCCTCGCCTGGGGCAACTGTGGTTACAGTTGCCGTCCGCGTTTGGACCCGACCAGGAAGAAACGTTGTGGCAGTTCCTGGACGGACTACCAACAGGGTTTTGCTACGGGGTCGAGGTGCGTCACCCGCTGTTTTTCGCTAAGGGTGATGATGAACGCCGCATCAACCAAGGGTTGCACCAGCGTTGCATGAACCGGGTCATTATGGACAGTCGGCCCGTGCACCATGCCGCACCGACCAGCGACGTGATACGCGATGCTCAACGCAAAAAACCCAAGGTACCACTGCACGTCGTGCGCACCGCCGATGCCCCCTTAATTCGATTTATTGGCAATGAAGACGCCGACGACAATCTCCGCTGGTTTACGCCGTGGATAGACAAACTGGCGCAGTGGCAATCACACTCGCCTTATCTGTTCATCCACACGGCAGGCACCGCCAGCGCCCCTGAGCTGGCACAACGGCTGTGGCCGCTTCTGAGCGCTGTCATTCCGAGCATGCCGCCCTGTCCCGACTGGCCGCAGCAGACCTCGCTATTTTAAATAGCTGTCGCTTAACACATATCGGTTTAAAAAGCGTGTATTGAAAATGTTTTTTGAAGATGATGCATTGAAGAGACTGTTTTAGCGCATTATTTCGCCACGCGGGCGCGTGTTTACTGTCATTGGCTTCTATCACAATTTCTTATCAACAGAATTGGATATCCGACAATTTTACCTACAATATCTTCGTGTTATGCGGTCAACAGACAAGCTATGATAACAGCCGCCGTTTATGGTCAGGCAATGGAGTAAAAAATGGTAAGCGCGCTTTATGTGGTGCTCAGCGCATTGTTGTTAGTGAAATTATCGGTTGATGTCGTAAAACTGCGGATGCAATACCGGGTGGCTTACGGCGACGGCGGGTTTTACGAGTTGCAGACTGCCATTCGCGTTCACGGTAACGCGGTCGAGTACATCCCCATCGGTGGGTTACTGTTGGTACTGATGGAGATGAACGGAGCCATGAATGCGATGATTCATCTGTGCGGTATCATGCTGTTGCTCGGTCGGCTGTGCCACTATTATGGCCTGCGCCACCGCGAGTTGAACTGGCGACGTTCCGGCATGATGGCCACGTATGTGTCGTTGCTGCTGATGATCCTGTTCAATCTCTATTATCTGCCCTGGGAGTTGATACTGACCCTGCGTTAACCCCATTCATTATTCACGGTAAGGCATCCCCGCCCGCTTATAGTGATGTCTTACCGCTTTTCTCTCATACATCTTTGTGCCATCTTTCTGCTAGAATGCGCGCCTGTTCTTCCCTGTATGTATGTTTCCTGCTATGTCAAACCGCGATATGCTTTTTTCCGCGCCCATCGCCAATCTGGGTGACTGGACGTTTGATGAACGCGTCGCTGAAGTGTTTCCAGACATGATTCAGCGCTCTGTTCCTGGCTATTCGAATATTATTTCCATGATCGGCATGCTGGCGGAGCGCTTTGTCCAGGCGGACACCCAGGTCTATGATCTTGGCTGTTCTCTGGGGGCGGCCACCTTGTCGATGCGTCGCAACATTCATGTCCCCGGTTGCCGTATCATCGCTGTGGATAATTCGTCGGCGATGGTGGCACGCTGCCGCCGCCATATTGAAGCATTCCGTGCCGAGACCCCCGTAGACGTTCGCGAAGCGGATATTCTGGATATCGACATCGAAAATGCGTCACTGGTTGTGCTCAATTTTACGTTGCAATTTATCCCGCCTGAACAGCGCCTGCTGCTGCTAAAACGCATCTGGCAAGGGTTACGTCCCGGTGGCGCGTTGGTCCTATCGGAGAAATTCAGTTTTGACGATGCTTCTATCGGCGAATTGCTCTTCAATATGCATTTGGATTTCAAACGTGCCAACGGCTACAGCGAGCTGGAAATCAGCCAAAAGCGCAGCATGCTGGAAAACGTGATGCTCACCGATTCGGTTGATACCCACAAAGCCCGGCTGCGTGAGGCAGGCTTTGCACACAGCGACGTATGGTTTCAGTGCTTCAACTTCGGCTCTTTGCTGGCGCTAAAAGCGGAGCCACAACCATGATCGATTTCGGTAATTTCTATCAACTGATCGCCAAAGGGCCGCTTAGCCACTGGCTCAACACGCTGCCACCCCAGATCAGTCAATGGCAGCAGGAGTCGTTGCACGGCGAATTCAAGCACTGGTTCAATAGCGTTGCACATTTGCCTGTGCTAACGCCCGACCAGCTCGACCTCACCCACGGCGTGACCGCCAGTCTGGACACACCGTTGTCGGTGCGTCACCAAGCAGGTATTGAACGCCTGCTACGCAATCTGATGCCCTGGCGCAAAGGTCCGTTCTCGCTCTATGGCGTGACTATCGACACCGAGTGGCGTTCTGACTGGAAGTGGGATCGCGTTCTGCCGCATATCAGTTCGCTACAGGATCGGCTGATTCTGGATGTGGGCTGCGGCAGCGGTTATCACTTGTGGCGCATGGTCGGTGCCGGTGCCAAACTGGCCGTCGGCATCGACCCGATGCAACTGTTTCTGTGTCAGTTTGAAGCGGTACGCAAGTTGCTGGGTGACGATCAACGTGCGCACCTGCTGCCATTGGGCATTGAACAACTCCCGGCGCTGGCGGCGTTTGATACTGTCTTCTCGATGGGCGTGTTGTACCACCGGCGCTCACCGCTCGACCATCTCTGGCAGTTAAAAAATCAGTTGGTTACCGACGGAGAACTGGTGCTTGAAACGCTGGTAGTGGAAGGTGATGAGAATACGGTGTTGCTGCCGGGCGAACGTTACGCTCAAATGCGCAATGTCTATTTCCTGCCTTCGGCTGCCGCACTCGCTCGCTGGCTGGAAAAATGCGGTTTTGTCGACATCCGTATCGTGGATCAATGCGTGACAACGCTGGAAGAGCAACGCCGCACCGGCTGGATGACAACCGGGTCACTGGCGGACTTTCTTGATCCACATGACCGCAGCAAGACGGTCGAAGGCTATCCTGCGCCGTTACGTGCGGTACTGGTTGCACGCAAACCCTGACCGGGCAACCCGACAGGTAAAAACAGAGCGGCGCGACATGCCAGCCGATAGATAATGACTGGCATAATCTCGCCGCCCCACTGCACAGAATGTTCAGTTGCGATGCTTGACGATCATATTAATGGCCGCTTCTTCGGTCATATCGGTACTTTGGATCTCGACCTGAATGTCCTGATTGCTGGTTTCATTAAAAAGCGTCGTATTACCAACGGTATGAAAATCACCAGTTACCGTGTCTCCCCTTTCCACCTCATAAATATCCAGCAATTTGGCAACGATAAACCGCTCTTCAGGATCGCGGATAACGATGAGACCAATGCGATGCTCATGATGCACAACGACTCCACGCATAACAGGATTCCTTTTGACTGTTGAGATAGTAAGCAGCATATCACCGGCTTAGAATGATAAAAGATAAGCGCATAACAATTCAGTGCATTTTTGGGTATGGATCACGTTCGATGGCGTAATAATCGCTGCACCAACTCTGCATTACGCGAGTGGCTGCATCACAACTTATAGCAGAAAAAAGCCCCGTTATAGCAGAAAAAAAGCCCCGACAAAGCGCCGGGGCCTGGTACTCGCAAGCAGACCGATAAAGGGAATGCTGCGCGGCAAAGGGCATCGGAAGAATACCTGATGGAGCCCCCCACGGGGTATCTACCATCTAGGAAGCGGATGTCGCAGAGGGAGCCGTTTGCGGGCTCAACGCGTTTTTCATGGCCGCGACGACATCGCCATCAACACAGTAATGCTGGAACTCATCCATGTCGGTTTCAGAGCAGAGCGTGACGCCTAATTTGCGATAACGCATCGGCGAAGGTAGCCACTGGCCTGCGGATGTATGTAACTCCTGAATGCCGCAGGCGCGAAACTTGTGCAAATTAGTCAGACGCACCCCAGCTCCAGCCATAATGATTGGACCACAACTGGCCTCATTAAGTTCCCGTAATAGCGTTAAACCATTTTCGGCACTTTGCTGTTGTCCAGATGTCAGCACCCGGGCAATCCCTAAATCCGTCAGTTGATTCAGCGCCAGACGCGGATTCAGACACATATCAAATGCACGATGAAACGTGACCGCTACCCCGTCACACCGGGCCATCACCTGCCGCATCCGCGCGATATCAATGTGCCCTTCTTCATCCAAAACGCCTACAACCAACCCAGGAAAACCCATCGCCTTAATCTGATCAATGTCATACAGCATGGCGTTGAATTCCTGCTGGCTGTAGCAAAAATCCCCTCCACGCGGTCGAACCATCGGATGTACCGGAATAGATAACATTTCCCGTGCACAGCGCAGCACACCGTACCCTGGCGTTAAGCCTCCCTCACGCTGTGCAGCACAGAGCTCTATTCGATCCGCACCTGCCTGCTGTGCCGTCAGTGCGCAGTCCAGGCTGTAACAGCAGACCTCCAACATCGGCATACCCCCTCCTTCGAAAAAATAACCAAACCGGAAAAACGCCAGACTTTCCGAAACAATTGCCCGCTCATCATGAGTTGGCCGTATGGAACACGGCCTAATACTGGCATCCCCTCGCAGGTGGCGAAGAGAGGCATGTCACACTGGTGACAGCATTTACACGTGGAATATGACGCGCCACACAGTTTACTAACCATTTACCGGCAACCAATAGCATGTCATTGATGGCAGACCATTTGTTATATGTGGCGTGGTGAGTTGTATGGCGCTTAACGGGACTTAACCTACTGGCTGGTGGACTGTTCGCTGGCCACGATGTCCTGAATGCGATAGGGATGGAATTTTAACGTGACGCGGCCATTGGTTACCGCCAGCGTTGGGTTGGGCAGTCGTTCATGCTCGCCTTGAGGGTGACTGAATTTCAATTTAATACCGGGTGCCGTCAGGGCTGCATCCGACAAACAGGACAGTGCGCGGGGATGAAATGTCGCCGGGTCGCCGGGCAATACCAATTCCACATGCTCCCACCCTTCATGCGGGTAATGCCGATTGCCTGGCCAGGGTAACTCCACGCAATCAATCTGCCACGGCCCAACGGTTAATGGCTGGTGCAGCGTGAACAGACAAATTGTTCGGCCATTAATCACGTTTTCCGATAACAAGGTACCACAAGCCAGTAATGCGGTACGCCAGTGCTCAGCGGTACTGTTTTGATGACAACGCAGGGATATGTGGTCGGCTTCAAACGCAGCCAGATCAAGCTCAAGCTGTTGCGCGAGTTGCTGGAGTTCTGTCGTAAAGCGGGAAAGATCATTCATTAAGGAGGGGGGAAGCGTCGACGGTAACAGAGCGGTCATTATTTCCTCATTAACCTGAATAAAATGTTTATTCAGTATAATTTAACATAGGCAGAATAACCGCCATCTTTTTTATGCTTTTTGTATCAAACAATGCTGACATTAGCCCCCTATTCTTGTCTTTTCATGTCATCATTGACAATGTTGGACAAACTTCATTTCAATCAAACAATAATACCAACAGGCACTATTAACAAAATGAAAGAAATATAATATAAATTACAATTCATTGATTTTAAATGATTTTAAAAACCAGATGAGAGTATTCTTAAATATTCTCTGTAACATTGAGAAATAAACAAAAAGCAGATAACTTCGAAACTCCCCACTCTCCACTAAATGACTGAAGGGCATTCATCATGTTACTAATAACGTTCTCTATGCTGGTTGTCATTGCTGGCTATTCTCTGTTCCGTCATTTCAAAACGATACAGAGCACACGCCTGAGTACGGATCGTCGACACAGACGGCGCTAAGTTTTTTTTATAATTCCCTCCCTTCATTATTCCGGCTTGTCGGTAAGCCGTGTGTTTTACCTTAATTCTGACTATCGATAATGACAGCAAGTATCTTGCCGCATTATCAGGCACTGTATTTATTTTTTATTGCCGCCCCGCCCGGGGCGCTTGTTATGCAGCTCTGCTGACTACACCCCCCAAATATGGTATAAAGAAAGGCTTGATTCGTCATTTAGGGTAAACCGGTGAATATTCAGGCTCTTCTTTCAGAAAAAGTCCATCAGGCAATGATTGCGGCGGGCGCGCCCGCTGACAGCGAAGCAATGGTTCGCCAGTCAGCAAAAGCGCAATTTGGTGATTATCAGGCAAACGGTATCATGGCTGCCGCCAAAAAATTAGGCATGCCACCGCGCCAGTTAGCCGAAAAAGTCGTTAACACGCTGCAATTGGATGGCATTGCAGCCAAGACAGAAATTGCCGGTCCCGGTTTCATCAATATCTTCCTCGATTCCCAGTGGTTGTCTGCCCAACTGGAGCACGCGCTAGCGGCACCGAAACTCGGTGTTTCACCGGTTGAGCCGCAAACTATCGTCGTTGACTATTCTGCTCCCAACGTGGCGAAAGAGATGCACGTCGGCAACCTGCGTTCCACCATCATCGGTGATGCAGCCGTGCGTACACTGGAGTTTCTCGGCCATCATGTTATCCGTGCCAACCATGTCGGCGACTGGGGTACACAATTTGGCATGCTGATCGCGCATCTGGAAGATGTCCAAAATGACAGTACCCAAGACCTGGAGCTGGCTGACCTGGAAGCCTTCTACCGCGAAGCGAAAAAGCAGTACGACGACGATGAAGTCTTCGCTGAGCGGGCGCGTGGTTATGTGGTGAAACTGCAAGGCGGCGACGAGTACTGCCGTTCAATGTGGCGCAAACTGGTCGACATCACCATGGTGCAGAACCAGCGCAGTTATGACCGCCTGAATGTGTCATTGACGCCAGAGAATGTCATGGGTGAAAGCCTCTATAACGCCATGCTGCCTGACATCGTCGCGGACCTGAAAGCCAAAGGGCTGGCAGAAGAAAGTGAAGGTGCCATCGTCGTCTATCTGGATGAATACAAAAACAAGGAAGGCGAACCGATGGGCGTCATCATCCAGAAAAAGGATGGCGGCTACCTCTACACCACCACCGATATTGCCTGCGCGAAGTACCGCTACGAAAAACTGGGTGCCAATCGTGTGCTGTATTACATCGATTCTCGCCAGCATCAGCACCTGATGCAGGCCTGGAGCATCGTACGCAAAGCCGGTTACGTGCCGGAATCCGTCAGCCTGGAACACCACATGTTCGGCATGATGTTGGGTAAAGACGGTAAACCGTTTAAAACCCGTGCGGGCGGTACCATCAAATTATCCGAACTGCTGGATGAAGCCTACGAGCGAGCACTGACGCTGATTGCCGGTAAAAATCCGGAAATGGAACGTACCGAGCTGGAACAGCTGGCGCAAGTGGTCTCCATCGGCGCGGTCAAATACGCTGATTTGTCGAAAAACCGCACCACTGATTACATCTTCGACTGGGATAACATGCTGGCGTTCGAAGGGAACACCGCGCCGTATATGCAGTACGCCTACACCCGCGTGTCGTCTATTTTCAAACGTGCTGGCGTGGAAGAAAACAGTCTGACGCAGCCTATCGTCCTGACGGCTGAACATGAGCAGGCGCTGGCTACCCGCTTGCTGCAATTCGAAGAGACTGTAACGACCGTAGCCCGCGACGGTACACCGCATGTGATGTGTGCTTATCTCTACGATCTGGCTGGGTTGTTCTCCGGTTTTTACGAGAACTGCCCGATTCTCAATGCTGACAACGACAGCACGCGCCAAAGCCGTCTCAAACTGGCACAGCTGACCGCGAAAACGCTGAAAACCGGCCTGGATACGCTCGGCATCCAGACCGTTGAGAAGATGTAATTATCCGAACCCTGGCCGACATCCACTACGTGATGTCGGCCAGTCTCAGTAAATGATTCGATTATCGTTAACCGTTACCTCATCCCAACAGACAGACGGGGTGCGGATACCTCGCCAAACTGTTGACGCTCCCCGCCTGCATTCAACCGAAAGATCTCTACCAATTGACGCAACCGTGCCGCCTGATCGTTGAGTGACTCTGCCGCTGATGATGCCTGTTCCACCATAGCGGCGTTTTGCTGCGTGACGGCTTCCATCTGGTTAATCGCCACGTTGATCTGGCTGATGCCACGGCTTTGCTCTTCCGATGCTAGCGACATCTCCCCTACCAGCGATGATGCATTGGTGATCAAGGTTTTGACATTGCTGATGGCATCGCGCACATCATCAGCCTGCTGCGACCCGTTTTTCACCGCCCCAATAGCATTATCGATGAGCGTCTTGATTTCTCTGGCTGCTGAAGAAGAGCGCTGCGACAATGTGCGCACCTCACCGGCTACCACAGCGAAACCCCGGCCATGCTCACCGGCACGTGCCGCTTCCACCGCGGCATTAAGCGCCAGAATGTTCGTCTGAAAGGCGATACCTTCGATTAACGTGGTAATCTCAGCGACTTTTTCAGAACCGGAAGCAATCGCCTTCATCGCCTGCATCATACGTTCCACCGAGTCGTCACCATGAGCAACGGCATCTGCGGCTTGCTGACCAAGACTATTGGCCTGACGGGCATTTTCGACGTTACTTTCTACAGTAGAAGAAATTTCGTGCATGCTGGCAGCGGTTTGCGCCAGTGATGCCGCCTGCTCTTCAGTACGTGCAGAAAGATCGATATTCGCTGCGGCGATTTCGTTAGATGCGGTCGCCACGCTCTCGCTGGCCGTACGCACATCTGCCAGCACAGTCGCAAAACGCTCGGTCAGGCTATTAAGCGCCTGTGCCGTTTTACCGATTTCATCGTGACGACTATCATCTGCTTGCAATGTCAGGTCGAGACTGTCGCTAATCGTCAGCAAAGTATGCTGCAAGTGGTTGAGGCTACGACGGACATAAAACAGAATCATCAACGCTAGCGTGCCCGCTACCGCGACCGAAACAATGATCAACCCGATAAAGGTATACAGCGCCGTGTTATAGCTGTCTTTATTCGCTTTCTCCTGATTGCTGGCCAGTGTCAGATTGTATTCACGCTGCTCCTGCAAAGATTTGACCAGTGCCTGCTCAGTCTGCTTTTTAGCACCTTCCGCTGCGGTGTCTATTTTCTGAATAGAGCCATCTTTATAAAGCGTATCAATGGACTGACGATAGGATGCCAACAGTTGGATAATGTTGTTGGTCATCTGCGCGTCACGATCATCAGCAATATAGTTCTGCTTATAGTCCGCCATGAACTTATCCACGCTCGCCAGCTTATCCATAGCCGATTTCAGTTGAGCGGAGCGTTGGGCCTGATCTTCAATTAGCGGCAGAGCAACGAGTGCTGCCCTCACCTCCCGTATATTGATGTTTGAGGTCGACAATAACGTTAGGCTGGGTAAGACATTCCCCGTCACAAACTCAACCCGATCTTTCGAATCCCCGAGTGCCTTAATGCCGTACCCACCCACCCCAATGAGCGCCAGTACGAAAATCATGATAGCTATCGCTAGCTTTTGAAAAATAGTCATCTTTTCTTCCTTTGTTTACTAAAGGTTATCGTGTTTTTATTTAAAGAATTAGCCATATATACACTGGCAACTCATTATCAGTGAAAAGCGTTACAACAAAAAGCAAATTCACTTATTAAACAGTAATATAAAAGACATTCACCCAACAAAAATAGCTTAAAACCTGATCTTTACTGAATAGGTTATTTGTGAAGCTCTCGGCTTAACTGATCAGAAAATCTAAACA
Organism: Dickeya zeae NCPPB 2538; assembly: GCF_000406165.1. Taxonomy (NCBI): domain Bacteria; kingdom Pseudomonadati; phylum Pseudomonadota; class Gammaproteobacteria; order Enterobacterales; family Pectobacteriaceae; genus Dickeya; species Dickeya zeae. Next base: position 2,327,432 of record NZ_CM001977.1, read on the forward strand.
AAATAGTAAAGGTCAGTTGATGTGCTATTTTTTTAGGAAACGCCAGAATAAAAATGGAACCCTAAAAGGCAGGAATTCTCTGCAGGCGGCGGGTCAGACCACCTGCAGAACGCAAGAGCGGACAAGAAAAAGAGAAAAATCAGAGACTACGGCGGGAAAAATCTTTCGGGCGGAACCCCAATACAGCCAGCGAAGCAAAGTAGCTGCCAGCACCCACCACCACAACCAGCAGCAGGCGTAACAGGCGCTCCGTCATGTTGCCTTGCGCCCAGGGAGGCATCCACAGGTTCAGCGCCAGCAGCACCAGCGACATCACAACAACCGCCGTGACCATTTTAACCAGAAACATTGTCCAACCCGGCTGAGGTGCAAACAGACGCTGACGGCGCAATTGCCAGAATAGCAACCCGGCATTGATGCAGGATGCCAGACCAATCGACAGCGACAACCCGGCGTGTTGCAGCGGGCCGATAAACATCAGGTTCATCAGTTGGGTCATCACCAGTGTCGCGATACCTATTTTTACCGGCGTTTTAATGTCCTGCCGTGCGTAAAATCCGGGCACCAGCACTTTCACCAGGATCAAGCCCATCAGCCCGATGGAGTAAGCCACCAGCGCCCGCTGGGTCATCATGGCGTCAAAGGCGCTGAATTTACCGTACTGAAATAACGCAACGGTCAGAGGCTTAGCCAGCAACCCCAGCGCGACGGTGGCGGGCAACGCCAGCAGAAAGCAAAGCCGCAGCCCCCAATCCAGCAACCGGGAATACTCCTGGTGATCGCCACTGGCGACACTTTTCGACAGCGAGGGCAGCAAAATCGTCCCCAGGGCCACACCCAGTACACCGGATGGGAACTCCATCAACCGGTCGGCGTAATACATCCAGGAAACCGCGCCCTGACTCAGGAATGAGGCAAAAATAGTATTGATGATCAGGGAGATCTGGCTGACTGAGACGCCAAGAATAGCGGGTGCCATCAGCTTCATTACCCGGCTGACACTAGGATCGCGAAACTTGATACGCGGCAATACCAGCATGCCGATTTTTTTCAGGTGCGGCAGTTGATAGCCCAGTTGCAGTACCCCGCCGACCACCACCGCCCAGCCTAATGCCATTACCGGTGGATCAAACCAACGCACACCCAGCAATGCAAAACCGATCATGCTGACGTTCAATAAGGTCGGTGCAAACGCTGGCACGGAAAAACGGTTCCAGGTATTGAGAACCGACCCGACCATCGACGTTAGTGAAATCAGCAGAATATAAGGAAAGGTCACCCGCAACAGTGCCGATGTCAGCTCGAAACGCTCCGGCGTGGAGGCAAACCCCGGTGCCGTCACCATGATGACCCAGGGCGCGGCAATCATCCCAGCGACCGTGACCAGCGCCAGGATCAGCGTCAGCATACCGGCAACATACGCCAGAAAGGTACGGGTTGCCTCTTCGCCTTGCTGGCTCTTGTACTCCGCCAGAATCGGCACAAACGCCTGAGAAAACGCGCCTTCGGCAAAAATACGTCGCAACAGATTAGGCAGTTTGAACGCCACAAAAAAGGCGTCGGTCGCCATACCGGCACCAAACACGCGGGCGACAATGGCATCACGCACAAAGCCCAACACACGGGAAAGCATGGTCATGGAACTGACCGCAGCCAATGATTTCAATAGATTCATTCAGTTGTTCTGACTATGGGAAAGAGAGAGATGGCAGGGCAAAACCGGCTCAGCCGCCATGTCCACGACGGTCAAACCGCCCGCGATACGTCATGCCGACAGCCACAATGCTGACGGTCAGGTGCGGCTATCGCGGCACACAGCCTAGTCGATTGTACCGCCAATAGCCACATGGACACCCTATGGTCGCTGCTTTTTTCAGCATTCTCTCAGCAGCGAGTCGATCAACCGCTGTGCATACAACGCCTGATCGCCTGAGGTCAACGGCGGCGTCTGTGAAACCACCGCTTCAATAAAATGTCGGACAGCGCCGGTAAAGCCACGTTGCTCCAGCGTGCTCTGCCAGGAAGGCGCGGGACGAAGTACCACAACCCCCTCACGCTCTTCACGCCATCCCCGCAGGTTATCCACCTGATACCAGCCGCCGTCATTGATCAACTGAACGCTTTCCCGCTGGCTACCCGCCTGGCGATGCATGCTGGTGGTGATCAGGGTATGCGCGGTCTGGAACTGATGTTCGGCGTACACCATCTGCCCTTGCGGGTTACACCGTATCCGGCCAGCGCACAGCGTGGCGGCCGTATCCGATGTGTGTGCCAGCCACAGTGCGGTATCCACCACATGCAAATAGTCATCCAGCAAGGTAAATGCCAGCGGCTGCGGACCGACATTATCAACACGATGTTTTTCCATGCGCAGGCTATCCGGCAACGCCTGCACCTGTCTCAGCCGTTGGTAGAGCGGCGCAAAGCGACGATTGAAGCCTACCATCAGCAGCAGATGACGGCTGGCAGCCAACGCGACCAACTCTTCCGCCTGCGCCAGCGTTTCTGCCAGCGGTTTATCCACATAAACGTGTTTACCTGCTAGCAGTAGGGTTTTAACCACCTCGTAGTGGCTGGCGGTACTGCTATGCACAAATACCGCGTCACACTGGCGGCCCAACTCAGCCAGAGAGGAAAAGCAGGTTATGCGGTACTGTTGGCATACCTGTCGGGCGCGCGCCTGACCCGGCGACCAGGCCCCTGTCAGTTGCCAATCGGTAGCCTGAGACAAAATCGGTAAATAGGCTTTACGGGCGATATCCCCTAACCCCACCACACCAATACGCAAAAGTGTCATGCTGTTCTCCCGCCTTCCCGCTTATTGAGTGGTATCAGGCAAGGCGTGCCTGTAACGCAGCCAGTTGCGCACGCAGTTCAGCCACCTCATTTTCCAGCGCGCACACCCGTGTGGCCAATGTGCCATCTACCGATGCGGACGATGCCGACACGTCGTCCGACTCAGAAGACGACACCGCGTCATCAACCTCGCCGCTAAACAGATGCATAAACCGGCTTTCACGTTTACCTGGCTCCCGCGCCAGCCGCACGACAAACGGCCCGTCTTCCCGCTGTTGCAGATGATGTAATACGTTCTCCACCTCGTCCATATCGGCAAACTCGTGCAGACGAGCCGCACGGGTACGCAGCTCACCCGGCGTCTGAGCGCCCCGTAACAACAAGGTCGTGACCAATGCCACTTCAGCACTTGAAAACTTCAGATCACCAAATTCGGAGTTACAGAAACGGTGTTCATATTTCATCACCCGGTTGCCAAAACCGCTGACGGTACGAAGAAAATGCCGTTTAACCAGCAAATCCAGCGTTTGTTGGACCTCGCTTTCGCTCAGATCCATGACCGGTTCCCGGTTGGTTTTCTGATTACAGGCGGCGGTCAGTCCATTGAGGGACATCGGATACTGTTCCGGGGTGGTCACCTGTTTTTCCAGCAGGCAGCCAATAATCCGCGCTTCGCGGGGCGTCAGTTGGTATTTCATGGGTTCATCCTCATTAATATCCGTAGCTCCGCGCGCTTAACGCATCGGCGTCCATTCATTATTAGTCAGGGCAGTCAGCACGTGATCCTGCCATTTACCATCAATCAACAGGTAGTTCTTGGCGTAACCTTCCTTTTCGAACCCCAGACGCGCCAACAGGTTACCGCTACGCTGATTGTGCGGCATGTAGTTAGCCATAATACGGTGCATATGTTGCTGGCGTTGCATGTAGCGCAGCGCAGATTGCAGCGCCTCATACATCATGCCTTGTCCCTGCCACTTTTGGCCCAGCGAATAGCCGAGGTAGCAGGCGTGAAAAGAGCCGCGCAGCACATTGCTGAAGTTCGCAACACCACGCACCTCGTTTTCATCCGGGTCCAGCAGCAGAAAGTAGTAGGCGCTACCCTGTTTGTGCATATCGCAAATCACGCTTAGCCGCGCCTGCCAACCGGAAGGATAACAATGGCTGGCATCGCGCACCGGCTCCCAGGGTTTCAAAAAATCACGGTTTTCCGCGTAATACTCAGCCAGACGCCAGGCATCGCGTTCGTGCGCCAGACGGACCACCAGCCGATCCGTAGTCAGACGGACTCTGGGTGTCGTTGAGCGATAGCCAAACATGCCTTCCCCCTCAGGTGACGGATTATCGATGAATAACTTTTATTAATGTGATCAACGCCAATGAACGTCGTCACAGGATAAACAACTAATAGCGCTTACTATAACCACATAAATTCCATAGCGTAAAATCATGACCGCTGAGTTATTGCACAATCGATACGCCGTCATGACTTTTTTTCTTAAATTGTTCGTCAGATAACAGTTGAACGATAAAAAAATTTATTAGCAGGATCCCCTATCGCCATCACGCAATCGGCGAGAGAATGGAATGGTTATCTTTTACCTTCCTCTCTTTCTGCCTCGTGGTGAAACATGTCGTTGATGGCACAGGCTCGCAGCCTGGGTAAATATTTTCTGTTGCTGGATAACATGCTGGTGATACTAGGTTTCTTCGTAGTGTTCCCGCTCATTTCCATCCGTTTTGTCGATCAACTTGGCTGGGCTGCGCTCACCGTCGGGATTGCGCTCGGCCTGCGTCAGTTCACCCAACAGGGACTCGGTATTTTCGGCGGCGCGATCGCCGATCGTTTCGGTGCCAAACCGATGATCGTCACCGGCATGCTGTTGCGTGCCTCTGGCTTTGCGTTCATGGCGCTGGCGACGACTCCGTTGATGTTGATGCTCTCCTGTGTGCTCTCCGCACTGGGCGGGACGCTGTTCGAACCACCCCGTAACGCCATGGTGATTAAGCTGACGCGCCCCCATGAACGCAGTCGCTTCTTCTCCTTGTTAATGATGCAGGATAACGCTGGTGCGGTGATTGGCGCGCTGATCGGCAGTTGGCTGATGCAATACAACTTTTCCGTGGTGTGCTGGGTCGGCGCAAGCGTATTTGTATTGGTAGCTTTGCTGAACGCGTTGCTATTACCCGCCTATCGTATTTCAACCACCCGCACCCCAATCCGCGAAGGCATGATGCGGGTCATGCGCGACCGGCGTTTTGTGGTCTATGTACTGACGCTGACCGGCTATTTCATGTTAGGCGTGCAGGTACTGTTGATGATGCCGATCATGGTCAACGAACTGGCCGGTTCGCCGTCTGCGGTAAAATGGATGTACGCAATCGAAGCCGCGCTGTCGCTGACGCTGCTTTACCCCGTCGCCCGCTGGAGCGAAAAACGCTTTCGACTGGAACAACGGCTGATGTTCGGGCTGTTCATCATGACCCTGAGCCTGATCCCGATGGGGATGGTCACCAGCCTGCAATGGCTGCTGGGCTTAATCGCCCTGTTTTACATTGGCTCTATCATCGCGGAACCGGCGCGGGAAACGCTGGGGGCATCATTGGCTGATGCCCGTGCCCGCGGCAGCTATATGGGGTTTAGCCGTATGGGGCTGGCACTGGGCGGCGCGCTGGGTTACAGCGGCGGCGGCTGGTTGTTTGATACCGGAAAAGCGCTCGGCCAGCCAGCCTTACCCTGGTGCATGCTGGGTATCATCGGCATGCTGACTCTGGCGGCCCTCTACTGGCAGTTCCACTTAAGACGTATCGAACCGGCTATGCTGAGCGAGCATTGATCGCAGGTTGGTTTAACATCCCAAACGGGGCGTCACATCGCCCCGTTTTTTGTCTTCAATTTCCAGCTGTTGCCGCACACATTGCGCATGGACGAGCCGACGCTGACAATAGATAATCCCCTTCGACACCATCATCACAGTTGCGTCCAATGCGATGCTGCTCAACCCAAGGAGTTCCGGTATGAAACTGTTTATTTATGAACATTGTCCTTTCTGCGTGAAGGCACGCATGATTTTCGGTCTGAAGCAGTTACCGGTGGAACTGTGCGTGTTATCTAACGATGACGAAACCACGCCGATTTCGATGGTCGGTCAGAAAATGGTGCCGATTCTGCAAAAAGAGGACGGCAGCTATATGCCGGAAAGTCTGGACATCGTGAAATACGTTGATGAGCTGGACGGTAAACCGGTATTGACCGGTACTACTAATCCGGCGATTGATGCCTGGATTCGTGGCGTGTACGACTACGCACCGCGTCTGCTGATTCCCCGTTTCTCCCAGGCTGATTTTGAGGAATTCGCGACAGAAGCCGGTCGTCATTACTTCATCAACAAAAAAGAGGGACAAATCGGCAGCTTCGCGACCCACTTTAGCCAGACTGATATCCTGACAAAACAGCTGGAAAGTGATCTGCAGGCCCTGGCCCCGTTAATTGTCTCATCACAGGCTTGCAATGGCACACTGTCACTGGATGATATCAACCTGTTCCCCTTGCTGCGTTCGCTGACTATCGTTGCTGACGTCAATGTCCCGGCGGCTGTCGCCACCTACTGCGATACGATGTCTCAGCTTGCCAACATCGATCTGCTGATCGAACAGGCACAATAACCCCTGTCGCCGCCGCCCGACGGCGGCGTTTAGGTATATTCCGATTGGCGATATCAGCGGAATAACGCACCCTGCCGACAGGCCTCGCACGGCGGGGTCCATTACGAAAAACAAGAGGTTATAACAATGAGAAAATCGGGACTGGCCGCTCTGGCGCTGTTGGGGACGTTACTCATCAGCGGTTGCAACCAGTTGGCGCAATACAGCCTGAGCGAGCAGGAAATCAATCAGTATTTGCAACAGCATAATGACTACCAGAAGCAGCTGGGTGTTCCCGGTGTGGTGGACGCACACATTACGCTGACTGACCTGGCCAGCCAGATTGGTCGCACGGAACCCGGCAAAGTCACGCTGAGCGGCAACGCGAAAGTGGATATCAGTTCCCTGCTGGGAAAACAGCAGGCAGATATGAAGCTGACGCTCAAAGCTCAGCCAGTATTCAACAAGGATGAAGGTGCCATCTACCTGAAAGATATGGAGCTGGTGGATTACAGCGTTCAGCCAGAGAAATTACAAACGGTGATGCAAACGCTGACACCCTACCTGAACCAATCGTTGAAGAGCTATTTTGACCAGAAGCCCGCCTATGTGCTGAATCCAGAGCACAGTAACAAAGAGGCACTGGCGAAAAAATTAGCTAAAGGTATCGAGGTAAAACCCGGTCAACTGGTTATCATGTTGACCGATTAAATGGGGAACACCCAGCCTGGCTGGGGTTTTCTACAAGCAAGAAAGCGGGTGGCATGTGCCACCCGTTTTTCATTCTTCAGACGACTCATCATCCGTTTCGTCGCCTTCTGCTTCCGCCAGCTCGTCACGCATCACGTCCAGCGCTTCACGGCAAATAATCGCCAGCGTACGATAAAACGCCGTCGTGGCATGGCTTTCCACCTTGCCCAGAAAGCGATCGCTCCACGGCAACAGATAGTTATCGAAAAACGCTGACTGCGCGGCCGTTTCATCTTCCTGCGCCTGATCTTCCAGCCAGGAGGCGGCCAGCAGCAATGCGCCAAAGTGATCGATCGGCCCTTCGCCTAATGGCATACCGCGCTGTTGTAAAAACGCCCGAACTTCAGCTTGCGGTGCGTCCGGCTCCCAACTGGAACGCCATGGCGACACCGAGGGTTCTGCGCCGAACAAGGCCTCGTAATCCGCACTCATCGCCGATAAATCGATACTGCGCTGCCAGCGCGCCATCAACGCATCCTGCTCTAGCGGCCATTGTTGTGCCAGCTTGCCCTGCTCAATCAGGGTAAACAACGGTGCCAGCAGCGGATCCTGTGGCGAGCGTTTAAACAGCGTGCCGAGAATACGGCACACCACGGAAAATTCATTCATCTCATCAACCTGTAAAAAGATATGACTGCGCGATTCAGTGACAACGTCACAGATCGGCAAACTCCGGAATGGCCGGTCTCCCGCGCAGCTCCAGAAAATCCAGCACCCGGCGCGGGCTGACATTCAACACGCGATCCTGTGGAAAATCAACGTCTCGCATAATACGCTCACAGTGTGGAAACTCACCCAGCGACCAGGCGATATGAGAATCGGATCCCAACGCCAGATAACCACCCGCGTCGCGCACCGCTTCGGCTACTGCCCGGCAATTCGCCTCACTGCCTTTGCGGGAATGGGTAAACGAGGAATTATTCAATTCCAGCGCCACATTATATTTCGCGGCCGCCTGAGCAACCGCCTGAATATCAATCGGGAATTTTGGGTTGCCGGGATGACTAATGATATGGACTGATCCTTGAGCCATCGCGGCAATCATCGCTTCGGTGTGGATATCACGGTTTGAGGGGGGAAACACCGGCTCATGAAAACCAGCGATAATCACGTCCATACACTCCAGCATCGGCCCGGTGCAGTCGATGTCGCCTGCCAGATTCTTAATATTCGCCTCAATACCACGCAGGATACCGACCCCCTCCACCATTCGCGGCCATACACGCATATTGATGAAATGCCAGTGATGCGGTGCATCCGCCATATCCGGGCCGTGATCGGTAATGGCGAACAGGCGGATCTGTTTGGTTTTGGCTTCTGCCACGTAGTCATGCAGGGTGCTGTAAGCGTGGGTGCTGGCGACGGTGTGCATGTGTAAATCGACGGGGTACATGGTTTCTCCTGACTCGGCATTGATAAGCAAGCATACCATTTATCCCGCACTGGCACAGCCGAGGCAATGATGGGATAACGACAAATTAACAGAAATGAAACATGCACGATTTTCCCCCATCGTGGCGGAGAGCTGACAGACAGAAATGGCGACTAAAGCAGCAAATTGCGCTAAGTTTGGCTAAACGCACGCTTTTATGAAAGAAGTGTGTTGACGCTGCTGCGGATTTTCCCTAGAGTAGCGCCCCGTTGCCGCTGCTGGCGATGATCCGGTGAGGTGTCCGAGTGGCTGAAGGAGCACGCCTGGAAAGTGTGTATACGTGAAAACGTATCGAGGGTTCGAATCCCTCCCTCACCGCCAGATTAAAAACAAACACACAC
>NZ_CM001977.1:2336495-2382523 GCF_000406165.1 Dickeya zeae NCPPB 2538
TTTTTGTTTTTAATCTGGCGGTGAGGGGATGGATGAGAAGCCTCGACAGGGTTCGACAAACGGCTTGCCGTTTTGGACCGCCGCAGGCGGCCCGCAGGGCGAGCGCTTCGCGCGAGTCAATCCCGACCGGGCCGGTTCACCTCACCCGCCTTTCTCCAGACGAAAGTCTGGGGTTTTTGTTTTTACCAGTGACGGGGCGGCTGGCCACTCTTTAGTGGTCATATTGGTTTCTTGTCCGAGTGGATTCTCGCATCCGTTTGATATCTCGATTCGGCGGATCTCCGAATAATCGGCTGTATTCCCGGCTGAACTGGGATGCGCTCTCGTATCCGACTCGCGTCGCTGCGCTGCCCGCATCCAGATTTTCATTGAGCATCAGTTGACGGGCATCGAGTAGGCGCAGGTTCTTCAGGTATTGCAAGGGGCTCACGCCGACGACGGCGCGAAAATGCTGCCGAAAAGTTGACGCGCTCATATGGGCCTTTGCTGCAAGATCATCCATCAATATATTTTCCGTGTAATGCTGTTTAAGCCATGTAATCACCTTGGCAATTTGCTGGCTCGGAGAGCCGACCGCCACAAGGCGGCGCAAACTGGCGCCATGTCTCCCATTAAGCAGGCGCACGACGATCTCCTGCTGGATCAGGGGAGCGAGGAGAGGAATCAACGACGGTTCGGCCAGCAATCGGAGCAGCCGGGTCAGTGCATCCTGCAAGCCTGGATCCAGTACTTCAAGGGATATTCCCCGTGTCGTCGAAGCCTGCAGCGGCGTCGAAAACTCCATTTCCGCCGCCAACTGGCCGATGAGGCGAGCATCAAGTTCCAGCCACATCCCGAGGAAAGGCTCTGCGGCGCTGGCACGAGTGACATACGCAACGACAGGCATATCCACGGTTGTTATAAGGGATTGCCCGGCCCCATAGTCTAAGATCTCGTCACCCTGAGAGATCCGCTTACCACCTTGCACGATCAAGACCAGGCCCAAGCCATAGATGCAAGGCTTCGGATCGGTGGTGAAACTGCAACGACGAAGCTTCAAAGCTGGAATCGGGGTATCATAATCTCCGTCGATTTGTGCAATTTCACCAACCAGACTGACAAGCTCACCAATGTCCAGTTCTGATTGAGAACCCATTCCACATCTCCATAAAATCTGATGGTTATATTTCAATTGTATTGTTGAAGCTTAGCATTGTTGGTCGCCGACCGACTTGGTTATTGATATCAAATCATCAAATCAGGCAATAAATGCAACGTTTCTGGCAAACATTCTCAGAGCCATCGGGCCCATACTGCCTCACACCGGTTCACAACCGACCCTGACTTACTTTTTTATTCATGGAGATTCAGTGCTATGACCTCAACCCAATCGAGGCTGCTTCAGCCTTTCGCTTTCAAGAACGGCCTGACCCTGCGCAACCACGTCGTGATGGCGCCGATGACAACATGGTCGGCAAACCCTGATGGCACCATATCTGACCAAGAGGTGGCCTACTATCGTGCTCGCGTCAACGGCGTTGGCATGGTAGTGACGGGCTGTACGCACGTGACACCTGACGGCATAGGCTTCACTGACGAGTTCGCCAGTTATGATGATCGTTTCATTCCCAGCCTCCGTCGCCTCGCGCAAGCGGCTAAAAGCGGGGGCGCGCCCGCCATCTTGCAGATTTTCCACGCTGGCAACAAAGCCTTGCCACACCTTGTGCCGAATGGCCGCGTTGTCAGTGCCAGTGCATTACAGGTGCCGCCCAGCCCGTTCAATAACGCCGAAGTAACCAGTCATGCACTGAGTGAAAAAGAAATTGAAGAAATCATCATGGCATTCGGCGAAGCGACTCGCCGCGCCATTGAAGCAGGCTTTGATGGTATCGAACTGCATGGTGCTCATGGCTTTCTCATCCAGAATTTCTTCTCGCCCATGTTTAACCAGCGTAATGATGAATGGGGTGGCTCACTCGAAAACCGTATACGTTTCCCCTTAGCCGTGGTGCGTGAAGCACAACGGGTCATCGCCGAACACGCCAAGCGACCGTTCTTGCTTGGCTACCGCATATCACCAGAAGAGGCTGATGAGGGTGCCCTGCGTATTAATGATAGTTACGTGCTTATTGACCGGCTGATTGAAGCTGGCATCGATTATCTCCATGCGTCACTCTTTGACATTCCGAATGCCAGACCTGCTGACTATAGCGGTGAGCGTACGACCGCTGAGCTGCTCGTTGAACACGTAGCTGACCGCATTCCATTAATGGCGGCCGGCCTTATCCGAACGCCCAGCGACGCCGAGAAAGCGTTGAACACAGGACTGTCACTGGTCGCGGTTGGACAAGGTCTGGTGATGAATCCAACATGGGTCGAACTCGCGGGTGAAGGCCGGGAAGCAGAAATTGCCACTGCCCTTGATGCCGAGCGCGTGCCGTTACTGGCGATCCCCGACAAATTGTGGGGCGCCATCCAGGTGGCGAAGGGGTGGTTCCCAGTCGTTGGGACAACACCGCCTACCGCTTGATGATTCGTTGATGAAAAGGGCACTCAGTCGGCCCACATCCCACTACCTGCGATCCCTTTTTTTAGTGCCCGACCGCCTTAGCGGGTCGGGCTGTTGGCTATTGATTTTGCGGTATCTGCACTGAAAGTGACCTTGGCTTCCTGCGCATCTGAGACCACCATCCAGCCTTCACTCAATTGAAATCATTACAATACTTGTTGAGAGGGCATCCCCTATTTCTTTATTGCACCTTCTTTATTTCGCCGACAAGGACATCTTACGTCCGCCGTTCATGTGGCTGCCCCATTGCCGGTATGTCACCACTCTCGGTCATTCTGCTGGCGCTCCTGGTTTTTTAGCAGCGAGCCAGTCAAACGCACTTGCGCGCCATTCTGCTACGGCATACTCACGAGAAGCCCGTTGCGGTACTGCCGGGAAATCCGTTTCGGAGGCCGCAAACAAGACGGCTCCATTCATGGAGACCAGAAACACGACAATGCCGACCACGGAGAAAGCGTGCCGGAGGGGATGCTGGCGTACTGACCTGACGCGTAAGTTCAAGCTCGCTCCTCGTCGCCATAAGCCGTGTTTCCGGTTCTTTTGAAGAGCGCTTAGCGCGGCATCAGATAGATCGGCAACTCGGCCGACAAGCCGCTATGCACCTGCTGGGTGAGCTCGTCAGCGAGCGCTTCTTCGGCACCCGCTTCCAGTGCATTGAGCGCGTATTCCACGATCGCCTCGGGCGTCGATTTCTGGGCATCAAGACCCTTCGTGAGATCGGTATCGACGAACCCCATGTGCAAAGACATCACCTGCGTTCCTTGCTCCCGCAATTCGTTACGCAAGCCGTTGCTCAGGCTCCAGACGGCGGCTTTGGACGTCGCATAGGTCGCTAACATGGGAAAGCTCAGCCAACTACCGATAGATGCCACATTGAGCAGTGCGCCGCCACCATTGCGTGCCAGCGTCGGCGCAAACGCGCGGCTTACGCGCAACACCCCGAAAACATTTGTTTCGAAGTGGCGCCGAAGGAGGGCTTCGGCATCATCGGCAAGAAAACCGCCGATGGCCGCAATGCCCGCGTTATTGACGACGATATTCACGTCGTCGGCCAAACGCGCGGCAGACTCAACATCGCTGACCGAGGTCACGTCGAGTTTCAGTGGTTCAACACCCGGTAAGGTGATGCTCGAGGGATCGCGCGCGCCCGCATAAACCTTACGAGCGCCGCGAGCCAGGAAAGCCTTTGTGAAGGCAAGCCCGATGCCTCGGTTGGCGCCCGTGACGAGAACAGTAGCGTCAGCAATTTTCATACAATACCTCCAGTATGATGGTCATCATATTTTTAGGTGAAAAGAGACCGCCGCTGATATCCTGGCAGGCTCAATTAGGGTAAAAAGGTTCAAACTGCGTAATAAGCTGCTCGCTGGTTCGCGCTAGCAGATCACGACCACGCTGGCCGCCGAATACTCGCGCCAGTTGTAATGCACCGACCATCATGGCTGCAGCGTCTTCTGCTCGGGCCGGATCGGCACTCTGTGGCAGTGTTGAGCGCACCAGCTCTACCAACGCATTTACATTACGGCGCGCTTCGTTGAGCACGGCATCGCTCATACGGGGCATTTCAGACGCCAACGCGGCGACGACGCAACCACACTCGATTTGCTCCAGATGACTTTCGTGCAAGTAGGAATGCACCAGCGCCGCAAAATGGCCTTCCCCACATGCCATGCGACGTGCAGTCGCCGCCTTGATTGCGGTTGAACTGTCGATCCAGGCGCGCTGTATAGCCTCAACCACAAGCGCATCCCGTGACTCGAAATGCGCATAGAAACCGCCATGCGTGAGGCCGGCTTCCTTCATCATATCGGCAACGCCGACGCCGTTAGTGCCGGCGCGCCGTATCGCGCGCGATGCGACGTCGACGATGCGCTCGTGGGTGATTTGTTTGCGTGTGAATTTATTTAACATGATGATCATCATATTACGATCATCATAAAAACGTGTCAAATACGAAATCCCATATATACCCCAAATAATTCGAGTTGCAGGAAGGCGGCAAGAGAGTGAATCCCGATGAGCTTACTCAAGTAAGTGATTCGGGTGAACGAACGCAGCCAACGCACCTGCAACTTGAAGTATGACGGGTATAGTTATTGTCTTTCCGCTAAAACGGCATATACAGTATCGACACGATAGCGTGGTCACCGGCAGAAGGAACAATCCGCCGTCGTAGACGCCGCCTACCGTGCGCCCAGGCCGGGCGATTACACGTCAGTTTACTCCACTCGATCATCCAAGGAACGACAGTGACTCCCCCACAGCATAAACGCCCCAAACGCCTCTGGGCCGCTGCGATCATGAACATCGCAGTCGGTCTTATCAGCCTGTTCGCGCTGGTTTTCCTGACCGTCTCCGTACAAACTGCGGGTGCCATCAAACTCGCCCCGAGTACGGCCGTTTTCGCCGTCTCCAGCGCTGTATTTTTGATCCTGGCTTCTGTGCTGGTGCTGCGAGGGAAACCACGTGGTCGCTGGTTGATGCTATTCGCCGCAATCCTGTTTTATGGCAGCGTTCTGCTTCAAAACGCCTACCTGCTGAATCAAGCTGATGGCGGTTTGCTGCCGGCCGAGAAGCTAACGGCTGCGGCCGTGCGCAGTGCTCTTGAAATCGCCATCAATCTATGGGCGTTGCTGAGCGCCAAAACGCGCCGCTACTTCACCGACCCGGATACCCCATGACGTCACCACCATCAAGCAATCTCTCCCGCCGTTTTGATAAATCTGACCCCAACGGTTGTCGCCTTGTATCGGTACGGCCATATACCGATGATAAAATCATAATGGTGGTGGATAGACGGTATAAACGGGGTTGAAGTATGAGAGGCTACTTTATACATATTCATTACAGCGATTATTGATTAGTGTTTCTCATACTTAAACTAAAGGTAACCTAGACATGCGGCTTCGTAGCCCGAAGGATGTGAACAGCCAGTCTTGTTTATCAGGGAAAAGGAACCATCGCGGTGCTTTCAGAAGAAAATAATTTAGAAAAAATATTACGGCGGGCGGCGGACGAGCCAGCGCACCGCCCCGAATTTTACCAAGAACTGATGGAATCCCAGGTTTTTCTGCTAGGTTCCACCGACGAGGCCGCACAGAACGGCGAAGTGAACCTGAAGGCCGGCGACAAAATTCAGATACAGCATTGGGAAAAGCCGGGCGGCGCTCCCGTTGTTCCTTTTTTCTCATCGCTAGACGCCTTACAGCGTTCGATTCAGAGCGAGGAATCCTATCTGGCTTTGCCTGCACGCACCCTGTTTGAAATCACGCGGGGGGCAACATTATTTCTCAACCCCAAATCGGATTACGGCAAAGAGTTTCTGCCTCACGAAGTGGAGCAGTTGCTTGCCGGCGGATTAAGTCGGGAGCCTGAACAACGAGTTGTAGAAAAAGATACCCGCGTATTGCTCGGCCAGCCCGCCCATTATCCAGATAACATGGTGGCGTCCTTGACCCTACTGCTGGCTAAGCACGGTAACGTCAACAAAGCCTATCTGGCGCTGATGCACAATCCATCGTTGGATGAAAAACCGCACTTAATCATCGGCATTGACGCCGACGGTGATGGGGAAAAAGTCATGAAAGAGGCGGGAAATGTGGCCGGCGATACCGCACCCGACGGTGAACCCGTTGACGTATACCGAGTGAATAAGCGTGACGACGGGCTCAGCCAATACTTCATCAGTCAAACCACACCTTTTTACCAAAGAACCTGGCGCACTCGGCTCAAAGCGTGGTGGGGCCGCAGCAAATCCTGATACGCACCTCCCGGCTTAAGCGCGCTATTATGCTGGTGCAGTGCGTCGCGTTACATCGCGTATTGCCGTTTGCCGGTATGCCGGATTAATGTTCCGGTCATATCCCGGTGAGCGGAATGACCCGCCGCTCTGCATAATGGTGTACATCATTTCCACCGCCAGACTCAATAACACCATTTGCAGCCTAATCCCCCCAATACCGCACCGTTTTCCGCTTCCTTTCATCCACCGTCAGCGAAAATACGTCCGGTCGGGCGTAGTGACCGACCACATCCAGATCGTAACGGGCGCCAGCCAGCAAGTCGGTGTCTATTTCCGCCGTCAGTAACCCCGTCTCACCAGTCAGCGGCCCGGCCAGTACGTTGCCCAGCGGATCGACTATCAAGCTACCGCCGTTGATCAGTGGTCGTTGCGGGTCCCAGCCGGGAATGTCGATGCCCAGCACAGCAGGCGAAGGCTGCACCTGACAGGCGGTAATCACAAAACAGCGCCCTTCATGAGCGATATGCCGCATTGAGGCTTGCCAGATATCGCGTTCGTCCACCGTTGGTGCGCACCAAATCTGTACCCCTTTGCCGTACATCGCCATACGCAGCAACGGCATATGGTTTTCCCAGCAGATCGCCGCGCCGACTTTACCTGCCGGTGACTCGATGACCGTCAGCGTGGAGCCGTCGCCCTGCCCCCAGATCAGCCGCTCGGTGCCGGTAGGCATCAGCTTACGATGCTTGCCCGCCAGCCCGGCTTCCGGCGTGAAAAATAGCGCGGTGCAGTATAAGGTATTATCGTCGCGCTCTATCGCGCCCACTACCAGCGTGGCACCGGTACGGGCTGACAACGCCGCCAGCGCGGTACACTCTTCGCCATCCAGATCAACAGCATGGTGATAATACTGTGCGAACGTCTCACGTCCTTGCGGCAGGCGATAACCCAGATAAGTGCCGAACATCTCCCCTTTGGGATAGCCACCCAGCAACGCTTCCGGCATGACCACCAACACCGCGCCGCTACGAACAATTTCCGTTTCCCATGCCAGAATCGCCTCCAGCGTCGCCGCTTTGCCGGCGGGTGAACTCCCTATCTGTAATGCAGCCACTACGGATGCCGCCATCGTCTTTTCTCCGGTGAGTTAATCGGGCCCGAGAGCCACAGGATGGTGGTATGCTGCCAGTCCCGCTGAGTTGAATGAAGCCCATTTCGTTGTTGATTGATATGAATGAAATAAATATCAGCAGTCTGGATTTGAATCTGCTCAAGACGTTTGAGGCGTTGTATGAGGAAGGTAGCGCCAGCCGCGCCGGTTTACGCCTCGGCATTACCCAATCCGCCGTCAGTGCGACGTTAAAACGGCTCCGGCAGTGGTACGGCGATCCGCTATTCGTACGTACCGGCCGGGGCTTGATGCCGACGCCGCGTGCACACGAACTGCAGCCATTGGTCAGCGATGCGCTCAACAAATGCCGTGAAACATTGATGTTGCTCCAACCGAACCCACAGGCGTATGTCGGCCGCACCGTCACGTTGGGATTGTCGGATGATTTTGAACTGGCGTTGGGGCAGATGCTGATTGCCCGACTGCACCAGCGGGCACCTGGCTTGCGGCTGGTGTTTCGGCAAGCCCACAGCCAGATCGCGGCCGACCTGCTGCTGCGCCATGAACTGGATCTGGCGCTGACGGCGGGCGGTTTCAGCTACCGTTCACTGTCGAAAATGCAGGTCGCCAGCGGCGGTTATGCCTGCCTGGTAAGCCGGGACGTGACGACGCTGTCGCTGGAGCGATTTATTCACACACCACACCTGTTGATCTCGCACGGCGGACATATCGGGCTGGTAGACGAACAACTAGCAGAGCTGGGATTCAGCCGACGCATTGCTGCCTCCACCACCCATTTTGCCGCGATCCCTTGGCTACTGCAGGATGATACTCTGCTGGCGACGCTGCCCGCCCACGCCGCTCAGGCCATTGCTGCCCGTACGCCGCATCTGCGTTGTCTGCAGTGCCCGTTGTCTATGCCGGATTACGCCATCGAACTCGGATTCCGGCCGACAATCATCCGCGACGGTGCGGTCCGTCTGGTACGTGAAACGCTCAGTCAATTGGCGAGCGAGTTTCACTGGTTCGCGCCTGTCGGCACCTTATCTGAGTTCTGAGTAATGACGGTAATAACGGTAATAACGGAGACGGTACACCCTCAGATGCACGTTTATGCACGAGTGCCCACGTCGATAACGCTGTCGTCCATCAGCGTTGTTAGCGCATTTATGCGCGAATAAGGCTTAACCCCCCCCGAGTAAAAGGCGTAGCTACCTCATCAGGCACTGCAGATTCCACAATCAGCGTGCTGGCCATGGTGAGCTCGCCGATTGCATAGCGGGAGGCGACATTCAGTTTATCCTGTGTCGCCATGACGACGGTTTCCGCCGCACGTGCTGCCAGCGCCCGTTTGATATATGCCTCTTCCAGATCGCCGGTGCTGAAACCCGCTTGCGGATGCACCCCGGTGACGCCCATAAAAAAGATATCGGCGTGGATCGTCGCCAGTGCTTCCACCGCCGCCGCACCTACCGCGACCAGTGAATGCTTGTAAAGGCGACCACCAATCAGCACCACATCAATACCGGGGTGGTTTACCAACGCCACCGCCACACTCGGGCTATGCGTTACCACGGTCGCCGTCAGCGAAAGTGGCAGACACGTCACCAGTTCGCCACTGGTCGTGCCGCCATCAATCATGACGACCTGCCCCGGCAGAATCAGCGATGCAGCGGCCTGCGCCAGTTGATGTTTAGCACCTATCGCTATCCGGCTGCGGGCATCAAAACTGACTACCGTTTCTGACGCAGGCAAGGCTCCGCCATGTACTCGCTGTAATCGCCCTTCACTGGCCAGCTCACGTAAGTCACGCCGAATGGTATCTTCCGACACACCAAAGGCATCGCTCAATTGCTTTGCCAGCACCTGCCCTTCAGCCGCCAGTTGTTCCAGAATTCGCTGTTTGCGTTGTGTCGTCAGCATGATGTTCCCCCAGTATGTTGTGCCTACCTTTATTACTTGATTATGCCTGAATTTGCACGTTTATTCTTTTTATCAGTATTTCAGGCAACCAGTAATGCACGAATTCACACGAAATGACTTGAGTATGCACGAAATCTCACGCTAGGATGAATGCTCATTCCTTGTTCAGGAGAGTGATTATGCTCACCACACGCGATCGCGTTCGTATTGTCGACAGCGTAGTACTGTCCGACGATTGGTATGTGCTGAAGAAAAACACCTTTGATTTTTTACGTCGGGACGGCACCTGGCAGCGGCAAAGCCGTGAAACCTATGATCGCGGCAATGGCGCGGTTATCCTGCTGTATCATCGCCACAAGCAAACATTGTTACTGACGCGTCAGTTCCGCTTTCCGGTCTTCGTGAACGGGCACGACGGGATGCTGATTGAAGCCGCGGCAGGTTTGCTTGACCACGCCGACCCCGAAGTGCGGATCCGTGCCGAAGCGGAAGAAGAAACCGGTTATCGGGTATTCAATGTTCGTAAGGTGATGGAAGCCTACATGAGCCCCGGTTCGGTAACGGAGAAACTCTATTTCTTTCTGGGGGAATATGATGATAGTTCGCGTATCGGCACGGGAGGTGGCATTGAAGATGAAGGTGAAGATGTGGAAACCCTGGAGATGACGCTACCGCAGGCATTGGCCGCGATTGCCGAGGGTACCATTATGGATGCCAAAACCATCATGCTGGTACAGCATGTCGTGTTGCATCGTGCGCTACCGTTTGAGGGGCTGCCTGATTAATCACTAACCCGGTTTTCGGCGGGTGCAAAGGCTCGCCGCATGATAACGGGGGTAAACATCATCGTCAAAAGAGACACCTTTCTCACCTAATAATTATTTAGGGTATGCACCGGTTATTTTCCATTCGATTTTTTTACAAAATAACCAGACGAGTAATTCATGATCACTATTATTTCCCATAAAATAACGGCCTATTTTTCTCCTTTCTCAAAATAATTTAACTAGCTGATATTTAAACAAAATTAATATTTATTACACCATAATTTGACATTTCGCGATTTTTTACGCATACCAAATACAGCTGCTATACTGGCATCACGCACAGGTTGTGGTTATTTTCTACCCAGCATTTGTGATCTAAAAAATAAGATCCATCGCAAAGTTTTTACTTGTTATTTTTGCCCACCCTATGGGATAGGGCAAACACGTATCCGTGAAAAACTAAGAAATTAGACAGGAGAAGGTTATGAAGAAAATATATTCGTTGCTGGCCGGTCTGGTATTCGCCGTCGGCCTGACGGTGAGCCCTGCTGTGCCTGCAAAAGGCCAGGCCGGTGTGTTTGATTTCTATCTGTTGACGTTATCCTGGTCCCCCACGTTTTGTCTGACACACGCCAGTAATGAGCAATGTACCAAGGGGTATGGTTTTGTACTGCACGGCCTGTGGCCGCAATATGCCAACGGTGGCTGGCCGCAAGACTGCCCACCGATTAAAGCGCTTACCGCGCAGGAGCGTAAATACGGTAATACCCTGTTCCCAACCGATGCGCTGCTGACGCATGAGTGGGAAAAACACGGTACCTGTAGCGGATTGGGTGCTAATGGCTATTTGCAGGCGGCGGATAAAGCCGTAACCAGTGTGAAGATCCCGGCCAGCTTCAATGCACCGACCAAGCCGCTGCAAATGACCGCTGAGCAGATTCTGGCTGCATTCCGCCAGAGCAACCCGTCAATCCCACAAGATGGGATCGCCGCTGTTTGCAGTGGCCCGGAATTGTCTGAAATTCGGGTGTGCATGGACAAGAATCTGAATTTCCAGTCCTGTGGTAAATCGGTAAAAACCCAGTGTCGTGATGGCAACATCCGCGTGCCTAACGTGCGCTAATCCCCACGCTGGCGCTGATGTGCGCCAGTTTCATGACATCTTTAGCCCGCCGTATGTGCGGGCTATGTCAAGTAATGTAGAAATAATGAATAACAATAATTACTTTTGTAAAGATTTCCATTGTATTTATTCTGTTTGTGAAATATCACTGTCACGCTAGATCTCTAGCATGTCCGGTCGGACATATTCATTCACCCCAGTGCAGGTATGAGAGCATGTTTTTGTTTTCCCCGCAGGACAGCACCTACACCAGGATGTTGTGCCAGTTCGAATTTCAGGCACAGCAAGAAGGGATTACCCGTCAAACCATGGCAGCCGCGGTGGTATTCCGGGGCGGTATACTCCTGGTGCGTCGCAGTGCTAATGACCCCATGTTACCCGGATACTGGGAGATTCCCGGCGGTGGCCGCGAACCTGGCGATCACAACCTGCTCGCCACGCTGATGAGAGAATTGCAGGAAGAAACCGGCCTGCGTTTGCGTTATATCCGTCATTATCTGGGTTTTTTCGATTATATGGTGCCGAGTAACGAAAAAGTTCGTCAGTGGAACTTTCTGGTTGACGTGATGCAAGAAGAGGTTTGCCTGAACGAAACGGAACACGATGCCTGGCAAATCGTGCGTCAGCCGTCCGATATCCCGGAGGATTGTCCCATCAGTGAAGAGAGTCGTTTTGTGGTGAATGCCGCCATCCGCATGTTATGACGGCACGGTGATAACGATGAGGCTATGCCCGTAAACTCAACTGTCAGACCCCGACAGATCGGGGTCTGAGGGCATTTAGGCCAACTGGCCAAGCGAGGCCGGTTCGAACCCTTTAAGGCTATCCAACTCATGACGATGCACTTTCGCCGCCCAATGAGAGTCGGTCAGCAGTGCACGGCCTACCGCGATCAAATCAAACTCATCGCGTTCCATACGTTCCAGCAACGTATCCAGACCCGCCGGACCAGACCCTTGCCCGGCAAACGCACCGAAGAAATCATCAGACAGCCCGACAGACCCCACGCTAATGGTTGCCGCTCCCGTGACTTTCTTCGCCCAGCCAGCAAAGTTCAGGCCGTTTTCACCGTCGACATCCGGGAATTCCGGTTCCCAGAAACGGCGCTGTGAACAATGCAGAATATCCACGCCAGCAGACACCAGCGGAGCCAGCCAATCCTCCAGTGCCAGCGGCGTCGGAGCCAAACGCGCACTGTAGTCCTGCTGCTTCCATTGGCTAACACGCAAGATCAGCGGGAAATCCGGCCCTACCGCTTCACGGACGCTTTTCACCACTTCGGCGGCAAAATGCGCACGCTGTTTAACCGTTGCGCCACCAAACGCATCAGTACGCAGGTTGGTTTCCCCCCAAAAGAACTGATCGATCAGGTATCCGTGCGCACCATGCAATTCCAGCGTATCAAACCCGAGGCGCTTCGCGTCAGCAGCCGCGCGGGCGAAGGCGGAAATGGTATCGGCAATGTCTTCTTCCGTCATGGCGTGCCCACGCTCGACCTCTGGCGAGAACAAGCCCGACGGACTTTCGATATCATCCGACTCCCAGTCCATACCGGGATACGGTGCTGAACCGACGTGCCATATTTGCGGCCCCATTTTACCGCCTGCGGCATGAACCTCGTTAATCACCTTCTGCCATCCATTCAGCGCACGTTCGCCGTGGAAAAATGGAATACCAGGATGATTACGTGAACCGGGCCGATCCACTACCGTACCTTCCGACAGAATCAGGCCGACCTCACCTTCTGCCCGACGACGGTAATAAGCGGCAATATCATCACCCGGAATACCTTCAGGTGCAAAGCTCCGAGTCATCGGCGCCATCACGATACGATTTTTTAATTTCAGTGTTTTCAACGTAAAAGGACGGAACAGCACATCAATATTGGCCATGTAATCATCTCCTTGGGCATGAACCTGTGATGGTATACAATGTAAACTTGGTGTCAATCAGGCACGTTCATGCTACCAGGTAGCCTTAAGGAAACCACCATGCTGAAATCTTGCGCCACCCCTTACTCCCACGCTAACTGCCCTAGCCGCTTTTTGCTGGAACAAATCGCCGACAAATGGTCGGTACTGGTGTTAGGTGCATTATGTGAGAAGCCACTGCGCTTTAACGATCTCAAACGCAGTCTGGAAGGGATTACGCAAAAAGCCCTGACACAGTGTCTGCGCAAACTGGAACGCAACGGTATTGTGGAACGACGGGTGCTGGCGTTTTCGCCGATTGCGGTGGAATACCATATCACGCCCCTGGGCCACACGTTGAAAGAACCGTTTCAGGCGCTGTATCGCTGGACGGTCGAGTATCTGCCGCAGGTAGCGCAGGCGCGCGAGCGATTTGATCAGCGGCTCAGTGAGCAGGAAAAAGCGATGTCCGACGCGCAGGCCTGAGGCGGTTGTGCAGCGAACCTCGCTTTTCCTCAGTATCAGGACACCGTAAACGACATCATCATACCGGTGTCCTCATGCTCCAGCAGATGGCAGTGCGCCATGAACGCCCGCTCTTTCGCCGCCGGGTGATTAAACTGCACCAGCACCTCGCTGCGTGCGCCTTCCACATGCACAATGTCCTTCCAGCCACGCCGGTGCGCAGCAGGCGGTTTGCCATTTTCGGACAGAATGCGAAAACGGGTGCCGTGAATATGGAAAGGATGCAGCATCATGTCGCCCTGCCCGGAAATACTCCAGATTTCATGCTCGCCGCGTTTCACATCAAACATCGGCTGCCCCATCTGAAACGCGACACCATTGATACGATTAGCCGACAACAGATCCAGCGGTGCGAGCCCGGCTTGTGGGTCCATTGCCCCGTGATTCATATCGCCGGAGTTCATACCGTTATGCTTCATGTTGCCATGATCCATGCTGCCGTTACTCATCGCGCCATGATTCATACTGCCGTGATTCATACTCATGCCTTGTTGCCCCATGCCCGATGGCATAGACATGCCAGCATCATGCGACATCCCCGGCATTGAGCCGTGCGCGTTCATGTCCATCCCTGACATCGCCTGCATACCATAACGCACCATGAGTGCCTGCATGCCCAGCATGTCAAGCCGCGGGTCCATCGACAGCTGTAACTGGCGCGTTTTCAGGCCCGCCGTTGACGGCAGTGCCGGTAATGGCACCAGCGTTTCTGGCAACTTGCCTGTCCCCGGTTGAGCGGAAGGCTGGATACGCAGCACCGGTAAGGGTTGGTCAAACGGCGGCAGACGCATCCCCATTTGTGTCACTGGCAACGCCACCATATCGAACGCTTTGCCGTCACGCGCGTCGACCAGGACTTCAAACCGCTCGCCCATCAACACCGTCAGGTTACTCACCTGCACTGGCTCGGCCAACAACCCACCATCACTGGCAATCACATACAACGGACGGCCATCACTGCTCGCCAGTGTTAGCGAACGTGCGTTACATCCGTTAAGAATACGCAAGCGTAACCAGCCGCGTGGCGCAGTGTGCTGCGGATAGCGCGCGCCATTAGTCAGCATCAGGTCGCCGAACCAGCCAACCGCTGCCGACATCACATCCAGTTGATAGTCAATCTGCCCTTTGGCGTCCAACCGCTTATCTTGCAGAATCAATGGAATATCATCCACACCCCATTGCGCAGGTAACGGCAATGCACGGCTGGCGGCATCCTGAATCAGGATAAGCCCGCCCAGCCCCATCGCCACTTGTCGCCCAGTCACGCCATGGGTGTGTGGATGAAACCACGCTGTCGCAGCCGGCTGTTCAACCCGGAATGTCGCCGTCCATGTTCCACCCGGTGCGATCTCTGCCTGTGGGCCCCCATCGGCATCCCCAGGAATTTCCATGCCATGCCAGTGCAGAGTAGTGGTTTCAGGCAAGGTATTGGTGACATTCATCGTCACCGTCTTGCCTTGCTCCAGTTGCAGTGCTGGCCCTAAAAATCCGCCATTGATGCCCCAAGTAGCGGTTTCCCTCCCCGCCAGCCAACGCATACTGCCCGTTTGCAGTGTCAGTGCAATGTTGCCTGCCGCATCCGGTGCCAGCAGAGGTGGCACTGGCAGGCTTGGGCGCTCATCAGCCCAGACAGAACGGCTCCACCAGGGCAACAGGCTGGATGCCCCCAGCATAGCGCTCAATTTGATAAACTCACGGCGACGCATACCGCTCTCCTCCAGTCAGTTATCATTCAAAAAAGTGATGACAATAACTGGCAGACTGCACCTTCCAGTAACAGGAAGGTCAAGCTTTTTATCTCATAGCAATGGCACTATCCATAGCGCAATCAGGAGGAAACCATATCAAACCGACCTGACGCGCTTTAATATTCCTTTCGTCCCAGCCAGCGCTCTTTCAGGATGCTGCCACGGATGCCAATATCCAGCAGTGGACGCGATGGAATCCAATTCGGTTTACCCAGCGACTGCATCTCGGTAATCAACGGATTATCGACACCGCTTGCCAGATCCGCCAGCGTGCTGCCAGCAATGGTTTGCTTCGAGATACCGGCACCATTGCACCCCAAGGCAGCATACAGATTATCGCCATATCGCCCCCAGGTCGGCGCACCGTTGCGGGTCACACCGATCATCCCAGACCAGGTATGCGCGATAGCCACATCCGCCAGTTGCGGGAAACGGGATAAAAAGATCGCCTGATGCCGCCGCGCGATATCTGCCGTGTACCTTGCCGTGACAGTGTAACCTGGCACATAGGTGACATGCTGGCGAATCAAAAAACGGTGGTCACGGGTGTAACGCAACGTTGCCCCGGCGATGGCATTTGCTGGCGTCATCCCCCATTCACCAATATTCCCGATGCGCTGTCGCTGCTCCGTCGTCAGCGGCTCGGTTAAGGTAGCGAATGTCGATAATCCTGCCACCTGGTGGGAAAACATCGGCAATTGCCGGGCGCAACCGTTCGTCGCCACCATCACCTGCCGGGCCTGCACCTCACCGTAAGGTGTTCGCACCCGCACCGTCGTGCCAGGTTGGATCTCCAGTACCGGCGAGCGCTCATACAGCGTGACATTATCAGGCAGGTTATCCGCCAAGCCCCGTACCAGCGCCGCCGGGTTGAGCAAGACACAATTCGGCGTATAGATAGCCGCGTGGTAATAAGGCGTGCCTAATTGGCGGGCCAGATTCTCGCCTTGTAATAACTGATAGGGCTCTGATAGAGACTGTAATTCGTGAGCATACTGGTCCAGTAACGTCCCTAACTCAGGGCGGACAATACAGTGATACTTACCGCTGCGGTTCCAGTCACATGCAATACCATAGCGGCTGATTTGCGCCTCCAGTTGCGCCAGCCCTGCCTGCAACAGACGCCGATAACTGGCGGCTTTTTCCAGCTCTGCGGTGGAACTGCCGATGTTGTGCGGCAGGTCAATGGCAAACCCGGAATTGCGCGCGGAGGCGCTGCCATCAATATCAAGCGCATCCAGCACCACTACCTGCTCATGTGGGCGGTTTTCCGCTATCCGGCGGGCAAACGCCAGCCCGGCATATCCAGCCCCAATCACCAACCAATCAGCGTGGATAGACTGGCGCAGTACCGGTTTTGCTCCTCGTGGCGGTAACATCGCCGACCAGCCATTGGTATTGGCATCCAGCGGTAATGCGTTGATGTTCACGTTCTCTCCTGTATATAGGCGACAATCCTCCATGTTACCGGTCACCGATGCATATTGACAAATAACTTATTCAGTAAAGCGTTATGCATGGAATAACACTATCACCTATCAACATCGCACATAAATATAGGTATGTGCGTCAGGATTCATGTTGCAATTTTTATATTTATTTGGATATTGATAATAATAGCTTCAAAATTGTCTCCCTGTCCTGGGCACTGATTGTCATCATATTTACTGCCTGCTGCTGGATCAGGTTATTTTTTGTAAATTCAGACAACCCAGACGACATATCAAGATCACGATAACGTGACCAGGTTATTTTCCCTGTCGAAACCATACTGTTATTTAAATCGACTAACGATTCAAATCGATTTTCCAGACTACCATACTGACCAAGATAACCATTCAGTGTCTGCATTGCTTTATCAAGCAAGCCAATAGCGTTTAATGCATTAGCGCGAGTGGTGACAACCGTTCCCGTTAATCCGAGTGAATCCGTATCCGAGGGCGTAGGTTCAATAACCAGACTATCGCTTGCCATGCCAGCAGAGGCCTGTAACAACACCGAAACTGGCTCACTTATCGGTGGCAAGGGTGGTAATGGCGAGACAGACGGTGTGGGGAGTGCATCCCATTTCACCTGACCGGTGAACGCACCACTTCCAATCACCATCAGAATAAGATCTTCTGTAACGTTATCGATATTTACCTGCTCAAAGCGGTTGGCACCGTTGCTTCCGTCGTTGAAACCACCGCTGCTGGCGTCTTCATAACGGTCACCATCACCACTGTATGTCAGGGTCATACCATTATAGGTTCCAACTGCACTACCATTGATATTGTAAGTCGCGCCGCCTTCAAGCAACGAACTGGCATCATAGCTGGCTCCAGCAAGAAACCCATTGGCTGTAGTCAGAACTTTCGCATTGGCGGATGCCTGATCAGTCACGCCATTATTCTTCCATACAATATCCGGGTCGCTGCCTTCGAGTGGTGTACCGACAAGGTGTTTCCCATCGCGGCTGAATATCTCTATATCATCGTCAGCCCCCAGTGAATCAATAAAGATTGTCAGGTTCTTTGCCCCTGTGGGGATATAAGCAACCGAGATGATTCCGGAATTAAATGAATAGCTATTACCACTGACAGGGAAACGTGAAGATAATGGTAATGTTGAACCTAACTGCTGTGGTAATTGTTTTTGTGTGGTCGGGGCTAGTGGGTATTTATCAAAAATTGTTGTCGACATTGCCGTATGATCGATATCCTCCATAAGTGCAGTATATTCGATTTGTATGGCCTGCCGGTCATTATCATTGAGCGTATCATTGGCGGCCTGCAACGCCAGTTCACGAGCACGCTGCAATTTTTTCATGATGCTAT
Organism: Dickeya zeae NCPPB 2538; assembly: GCF_000406165.1. Taxonomy (NCBI): domain Bacteria; kingdom Pseudomonadati; phylum Pseudomonadota; class Gammaproteobacteria; order Enterobacterales; family Pectobacteriaceae; genus Dickeya; species Dickeya zeae. The sequence continues at coordinate 2,354,709 of NZ_CM001977.1, forward strand.
CAACGCCGCTTTCAGCTGTTTGAACCAGACTGATTGCGTCATTGATTCCTTTCATAATCATATTAGCCGAATTGATATTCGAGGTTACCCGATTAGTGATTGCTATCCCTGCTGCATCATCCTGTGCACTATTAACACGTAAACCAGATGATAAATTTTCAATATCTTTTTTTACATTCGATACTGCTTTTTCATAATTAGAACGGACTCGTCCAGAATCAGTTAAACTTATCATAAATCAACTAACCCAGAATATTATTATAGGAAATGACGTGTGTAGTATTATTTTTGATTCACCGGTTAAGCAATTTACACATATAAAAATTAATAATCAATTGAAATATAAAACAGCCTTTCATTTAGCTGACTATAGACAGCACAACGCCAGACACAGACTCATCCATCAACGGAATCAAGGTAAAAAAATGCCCGCAGGCGCGGGCATTTTTCACAGAGTAACAAAGCGTTATGATGCCTGTTGCGTCGTTTCCGCTGTTTCGGCACCAAACCCGCGTAGTCCCACCACATGAACATGTTCGTGGTTCTGGAATACTTTTCGCACCAGTTTGTAGGTGGTGCCTTTTTCCGGGCTGATGTTTTCCGGCGCGGCGATAATCAGCTGCATTTCCAACCGCTCGCACAGTTCGAACAAGGTAGCGATGGATTTCGCATCCAGACGCGCCGCTTCGTCGAGGAACAGTAGACGGCACGGCGAAATGTCTTTGCCGCGTAAACGGCGAGACTCTTCTTCCCAGCTCTGCACCACCATCACCAGAATCGACATCCCGGTACCGATCGCCTCCCCCGTAGACAAAGCTCCACTCTCGGCACGCAACCAGCCATCAGCACCACGGTTGACCTCCACTTCCATCTCCAGATAGTTGCGGTAATCCAGCAGTTCTTCGCCGATAGTCTGTGGTGTGCGCTGGCCCATGTCGATTTCTGGGTTCAGGCGCTGGTACAGCTTCGCCAATGCTTCAGAGAAGGTCAGGCGGGTGCTGTTGAACAGGTCCTGATGCAGTTCCTGCTGCTCAGACAACACATTAAGCAGCGTAGTGTGAGTCTCGCGCACGTTAACATTCAGACGCACGCTTTTAACCTGACCGAACGCCACCGCCTGTAATCCCTGGTTGAGCATGCGGATACGGTTTTGCTCACGCTGGATGGTTTTGCGGATGATGTTCGCCACACTGCGTGAACTGATCGCCAGCGTTTTCTCACGGGCAGTGAGTTCTTCCGTCAGCCGGTTCAGTTCTATCTCCATCTGTTCGATGGCTTCCACCGGGTCATCGGTACGGATGATATCCTGACGAATACGCTCGCGCAGATGCTGATATACCGCAATGTAGAACTGGACTTTGCGCTCTGGCCGTTTCGGATCTTCCGACATGCGCAGCACGTCACGCAGGTGTTCGTTATCCGCCACCGCCTGACGCAGTGCCCCCAGCGCCTTATCCGACATCGAGCGCAGTTCGTCGCCGCTCATATATGCCAGTTCACGGCGGTGCAAACGGCGCTCTACACCATTGTCTTTCACCAGCCGCATCACTGCGCACCAGCCTGCTTTAGCCGTCACCACCTGCTCGCGCATGACGTGGTAATCCCGCTCCAGCTTACGCAGTTTCTTCTGCAAGCTATCCATTTCCGCTTCACAGAAGGTTATCTGTTTTTCCAACTGGTTACGGCGAGAACGGTTGGCGCTCAGCGCCGCATGCAGTTCATCACGACGTGTCCGGGCACGTGCTTCTGCATCGGCGTCAGCACGAACACCGATATCCGACAGCTCTTGCGTCAACTCCTTGAGCATGTCGCGTTTAGCGTCATAAGAACTCTTCAGCGACGCCTGCAACTGGCTGTATTGGGTCAGTTGCGCCTGATGCTGGCGCAGTTGCTCGCGGGCGCGGGTACGCTCCTGCTCCGCCTGTTCCAGCCGCTGACGCAGTTTGTCGTTGAGGTCGGCGTTGGCATTGAGCATGCCCGCCGAGTCGGTATAGCTGAAGTGTGCACGGCGCTGCACCACTTCGGTCAGGGCGAATGCCTGCTGTTTGGCAGTACGTTGCGCCGCCTGCGCCTGCGCATAATCTTCACGCATTTGCTCATGTTGCTGCGGGTCGTTTTGCAACACCGCCGCCAGCGGCTCCAGTTTCACCAGTGAAGCACCATGCTGCTGCATAAAACGCGCGGCGTCTTCGGCTTCATCCAGTTCTTCGCGCAGTTCCTCCACCCGATCGGCCAACGCATCATCACACAGCAGGCTGATACGCGGGATCAGGCGGTTTAGCATACCGACCTGCTCTTTCGCTTGCTCGTACTGCTGACGCTGCTGCTGATTTTCGTTATCGAAATTGCTGATAGCGCGATCCAGCTCGCTACGGCGGCTACTAATCTGGCGGATTTCAGCTTCCGGGTCCGCGTCAAACACCACCGCTAAGTGGCTGCCGATAAAGCGACTGAACGCCTGATGCAAACGCTGGATTTTCTGGACGTCAAACGACAGCGTGGCGTACTGTTCCGCCAGTTGCTCGCGCTCTTCACGCAGACTCTCCAGGCGCTGTTCACGGGCCGCACGACCAAACAGTGGCACCTCGGGGAAGCGAGAATAACGCCACTGACGATCGGCGATTTTCACCACCACCGCTTTTTCCAGCTCTTCGACTTCAAACACGCTATCGTCAAACGACTGTGGATCCCCTTCGATCAGATAGAGATCTTCCGGGCAATCGTCCAGACCGGCCAGTTGCTCGCGCACCAGCGACAGATCCGTCACCACGATGGCGTGACGCGACGGGCCATATAACGCGGAGAAGTACGGCGCGTCATCCAGCGTCACGTCGTCATAGATTTCGGACAGCAGCACACCGCCAAACCGCTCCGCCAGTGCGTTAAGCCGCGGGTCTTCAGAGCCGCCCGGCTGACTCAGGCGTTCAATCTGCGCATCAATGTGCTGCTTACGAGCCGCTACACTGTCGCGCTCCACCGTGGTTTCACGTTCGCGCTCCAGCAATTGCTGCATGAATTCGGTGACTTGCTGGCTATCGGCAAAATGTTCGCCGCTCTGCTCACCTAACTGGGTCAGCGCTTCCTGCGCCGCCAGCCATACCGGTGCGCGCGTGGTCAGTTGCGCGATCCGCTGCTGGATCTGTTCCAGTTCCTGACGCAGCGCCAGACGATGCTCGCCGGCCTCCGACACTCGGACGGACAAATCTTCGATACGCGCTTCCAGTTCCTGTTGCAGGTCGTCGAGGTCTTCCGGCTGATAATCCTGACCGCTACGCTTGATGAATTCCTGCAACAAACGCTCGGCGTCTTGTTGTTCGCGCTGGCGCTGTTCCAGTTCCGACACCCGCATGCGCAGCGGTTGCACCTGTTCAGCCAGATAGCGCTGGGAAGAGCTGTCGCGCAACAGGTCACGGGCAACGTCCCAGGCTTCGCTGCGACTGACAGCACCGGCAATGCGGCACACCAACTGATAAGCCTGCTCGAACTGGCTGTTGGCGGCATCTGCCACACTCAGCTTTTGCTCCAGCATCAGCAGCAATTCTGTCGCTTCCTGCTCTTTGGCCTGGAAGCTGTCGAGCCACTCATCGGCGTTATCTGCCGTCAGTTCAGGTATCTGACACAAGCTACGAGCGCGCTCCAGCGCTTGTTGTGCCTGCTGGTACTGAATCGCACGCGTTTGCTGCACATCCAGCGCCTGCTGGTAATCGGCCAGTTGGCTCTTCAGCTCGTCTACTTCCTGCTCGGCGGCGTCAGCGCGGGCTTCATTCTCTTCGAGTTGATCACGCGCTTCTTCCACCACCTCGTTTTGTTCTTCCAGCCGGTAACTCAGCTCTTCCAGGTCGGCGTTGTAACGCTCGATTTTCTCCTGTTGGCGCATCGCGGTCTGCACCAGATTGAGGTGATCGCTGGCGGCCTGATAATCGGTTTCGAGATCGCTTTCAGCGCCGCTCTGTTCTTGCAGCTCACGCGCCATTTCCACATGGCGGGTTTGCTCGGTGATCAACTGTTTACGGCTGGCGAACAACTCGCGACGCAGCGCCAGCGCGCCATCCAGATGCACGCGTCGCTCATTGGCATGGCGCATGTAGTCCGCCGCCACGTACGAGGTCGCTTCAGAGATCAGGTGCTTAAACAGATCACGGTCCGACTGGGTAACGCGGATGGCTTCCAGCGTCATGCGGTTTTCGCGCAACGCGGCTTCCATATCCTGGAAGGCTTTACGCACGCCGCTGTTTTCCGGCAGCAAATAATCGCGCAGCGAACGGGTAATGGCACTGGAAATCCCGCCGTACAGCGAGGCTTCGATCAGGCGATAAAACTTACTACGGTCCGATGCCGAACGCAGGCGTCTGGGCACTACGCCCAGATCAAACATCAACGAATGGTAATCGGTGATGGAATTGAACTGCTTGAACTGAACGCCTTCGTACTCGTCAAGCCGGTCTTTGACATCCTGCAACGACAGCACGCGTGCCTGCCGCTCGCCCACCGTCTGGGTGAGGATCTGCGTCGGGGAAACGGCAGTCGGCAGGCCTTGAATCGTGAACGGTTTAATATCCACCTTGCGATCGCGCCCGGCAACCTGCTGCAAGCGCACCCCGACCAACACACGCTGATGGCGGGAGTTGACGACATCAAGTACCGAGTAACACACCCCGGCACGTAGCTTACCGTGCAGCCCTTTATCACGGGAACCGCTGGTGGCACCCGCTTCTGTGGTGTTACGGAAGTGCAACAGCGTCAGATCGGGGATCAGCGCAGTGATAAACGCCGCCATGGTGGTGGATTTCCCGGCGCCGTTGCCTCCGGACAAGGTGGTCACCAGTTCGTCCAAATCAAACGTGCGGGCAAAGAAGCCGTTCCAGTTAACCAGCGTCAGTGAGCGAAATTTACCGCGTTCAATCATTCCTGTTCATCCTCAGCACGTTGATCATCACCGGAGGCGTTATCGCCAGTCCCCTCATCGCTATCGTCCAGCGACAGGCTGCCGTCTATCGGCATGGCTTCGCCATCACGGATCATCCGCAACTGCGCTTCACGTGGGTCATCGCCACTACGCACATCGGCACCAAAACGGAACACCGCTTCGGTGATACGGAATTTGCTGCTGTCGACACCCATAAAATAGATCATGCCAAGACGACGTAACCGGTTAAGCGAGGTGCGCACCTTCTCCTGCAATTTCTGCCGGTCAAGGTCCGAGCCGGTGGAACGCTGGTTTACCAGCTTCAACAATTTGTTCTCATCCGCCAGGCTCAGCAATTCTTCATACAGTTCCTGTTGGCTGAAAATGCCCTCATGCGCCAGCCGCTCGGGGCTGAGGTAGAGATAACAGAGAATTTTGCCCACCATCATATCCAGCTCGGACAACACCGAACGCGAGATAAGCGTGGTGGAGCGCGGTCGCAGGTAGAAAAAGCCCTCGGGAGCGCGAATCAGCTCCACGTTATAACGGCCGTAGAACTGCTCCAACTCATCCTGAAAATCCATCAGGAAAACGTGATTTTCCAGCTCTTCCACACCAATGTGGCGACCGGCGCGCAGTTGGCTGTCCAGCGCCGGAAATAAAGTGTTAGAGAGCGCGGTCATCAGCCGGGCGGAAACGTGTTGATCAATATTTGTCGATGACATGGGCCTGTACCTTGGCTCCGTAATCATTGATTGCCTGCCACAGCGCAGGCAATCCGGTGAAATCAGCTTCGGCCACGCCCAGGCGAACTGCCTGGTCGACCACGATTCGGGCAACATCAAAATGCTGCGAGCGCGGGTACTGCGTCAGATATTCCCGCACAACGTCACCCAGATTAAGCGGTATTTGTTGCTGTTTGTATTTCTGCAGCGCCTGCTCGATCATAGCGGCGATCTGCTCACGAATTTCACTGAAGGCTTCATACTCCAGATCCGGCGGCAACTCACCGGTGACCTCTTCGGAACGCAACGCCAGCTCTTCATCGCGCATGTCCAGCAGGCGATCCGCGTTGGCGTAGGTCAGCGCCCACGGCGCTTCGAAATAACTTTGTACCGACTGACGCAACCGCTGGGCAAAGACGCGATTCTTATCCATATCGATAGCGGTACGGATAAATTTGTGAACATGGCGGTCGTAACCGATCCACAGGTCAATGCTTTGCTGGCCCCAGCTAATAATGCGGTCGAGCTTACCTTGCAGGTCAAAAACCAAATTGTCGACAAACGCCAGCTCAGCATGGCCGAGCGTCGCGTCCTGAATACGCAGCAGGCTGGTTTGTAACTTGTCACCCGCCGCTTCCAGCGTGTCCTGTAATTCACGCAAGGTATCGGAGGTTTCGGTCAACAGTTTTTCACAACTGGAAATCGCCGCACGCCAGTCCTGATTGAGCAGCCCGGCGATATTCTCTTTCACCCCCTGCTGCTGCTCATCCATCACGCGCTGTGACAGGTCGATACTATCGAAGATTTCCGCCACCGAATACTTGAGCGGCGCGAACACATTACGGTGCCAGTGAAACTCGTCGCCACCCTCTTCTGCGGCCTCGGCCGCACGCCCCAGTTCCTGCGCCACGATCGACAACTGCATCGACAAACGCAATGCGGAGAACTCACGCTGACGAATGTAATAGTCAGTGATACCGATACCCAACGGCGTCAGCCGGTAAATCGCGTTGCCATCCGCCAGTTCACTGGTGAATCGGTTGATCAAACGCTGACGCACCAGGTCGTTGATGGCATTGTTGGCGCGCACCGGAATGGTTTCATGGGTTTGTTCAAAGCCTTTACTGACGTGACGAAATGCGTCCACCAGTTCCCCTTCGCTCATTTCGCCGTCCATACGCTCACCGTTTAGGGTGGCGATAGCCAGCAAAAACGCCAGACGCTCGGTGGGCAGCGTAATGGCGAAGTCATTTTTTCTCGCCCAGGCAACCAGTTCGGGTACGGTCTGGGAAAAATCACTCATAATGCATCCTTCATAGGGGGCTTATGCGCCATAACATGAATGTAGCGCCCCAGGCTAACAAAGGGCTCCTGCCGACAATAGCGCTGCTCCAGCGCCAGCAGCAGGTCAAAATCGTCAATCTGTTGTTGCTTATTCTGCAGGTAGTCATGAAACACCCGGATGCCGGTCTTACCGCTCAGTTGCAGCCCCAGGTCAGCAAGCCACTGATAGACCTGCGGCGGGTCCAACGGGTGATCCGGTGACAGCGAACGCCGTTTGCGCTTGGGCATACCGGCTTCGACATAACCGAAATTACCCAGCACCATATTGCGCATCACCAACGCCTGATGATTGTAAAACATCAGCGATAGCGCACCGCCCGGTGCCAGACAATCGGTCAACGCACGCAACGCGTGTTGCGGCTCTGCAACCCACTCCAACACGGCGTGAAACAACACCAGGTCGACCGGTTGCGATAAATGCGCACCGATATCCTGCGCAGCGCAGCGCACGAAACGCATGTTATCCGCCACGCCCTGTTCACACGCCGCTTCATGGGCGCGCGTAATCATCTCATCGGAGAGATCGCACAACAACACCTGATGGCCCAACGCTGCCAAACGGCGGGACATTGGCCCTTCGCCACCGCCCGCATCCAGAATACGCAGCGGTTGTGACGGCAGGCGTGTCAGCAGGGTTTCCAGATCCTGCCACAATACCGCCTGACGTAACCGCCCTTTGGTGGTGCCATAAATGTTGCGGGCAAATTTGTCAGCGATATCGTTAAAATTACGATCCTGCATTCCATGGTTCTGCATGATGGGTGACTGTACTACCTAAACAACTGGTTTTTCTCTGAACCTGACATTCTGTCACAGGCTGGCCTGGAATAAATGGTTTGAACACGCTAATTTCGCCCGTATGATGTTTTTTCATTCAAAAGGGACGCTATTTTATGCTGTTTGCCGTCAAAAAATACATCGGTAGTCTGTTACTGCCACTGCCGTTGTTAATGCTGGTGCTGGGTATCGCGCTCGCCCTGTTGTGGTTTTCGCGCTGGCAAAAAACCGCCCGAATCATGCTGACCGGCGGCTGGCTGGTACTGTTATTGCTGAGCCTGCAACCCGTGGCTGACAGGCTGCTGTTGCCATTGGAATCCCGTTACCCGACCTGGACGCCGGATTTTCCTAAAGTGAATTACATCGTGGTGTTGGGTGGCGGGTATACCTTTAATCCAGACTGGCCGCCCAGCGCGAACCTTATCAACAACAGCCTTGCCCGGGTCACCGAAGGTATTCGGCTCTGGCGTGCTAACCCTGGTGCCAAACTCATTTTTACCGGCGCTGCAGCACAGGGTAACCCCGTAACCAGCGCCAGCACTGCGGCGCGGGTTGCAGAAAGCTTGGGTGTGCCCGCACAAGATATCCTGCTGGTGGATAAAGCGCACGATACGGAAGAAGAGGCGGCGGGAACCGAGGCCTTGATCGGCAAGCAACCATTCTTGCTGGTCACCTCCGCCAACCACCTGCCGCGCGCGATTCGTTTCTTTCAGGCTCGCGGGCTACATCCCATTCCTGCACCCGCCAATCAATTGGCTATCACCTCGCCATTGAACCCCTGGGAGCGGGTATTCCCCTCCGCGCTCTATCTGTCTCACAGTGAACGCGCCTGGTATGAGGGACTGGGGCTTATCTGGCAACAAATGAAAGGGGTCACCCCCCAGCCGGAATCCTGATCGTCGACCGACTGAGAGCGGATAGACTGACAACAGTAACGCGGGTGATTCAGACATCACCCGCGTCGCTGATTATTCAAGCCAGGGCAGTAATTCCCGAGTTGCGGTATCAAATAAGGGGCGATCCAACTGGCCGGTGTGGATATAACGGGAAACCGCCGCCCACAGGATGTACAGCCAGCGGCGGCAAACAAAGGATTCTGCCAACGGTGCCTGTTTCAGATAGTGATAAAACAACTGCTCCGGCATACCCGGCTCTTCACACAGGCGGAACAGGTCATACTCTCGCGGGGCCCACAGCATCATGCCAGGGTTGATCATCGCCAGCAATTGATCACTACGGGGGTCTTTGAGCATGCTGCGCAAGGTCAGATTGCCATGCACCAGTACGCAATTGTCATCAAAGTCCTCAAACAATCTGGGCAGACTTTGTCGTGAACGGTACAGCACGGTGCGATCCTGCTGGGTCAGTTGCGTGGCATTGACATTCATCAACGTAGCCCACAGTACCTCCAGTCGCTGGCGATACCAGTTTGGCCAGCTATTATCCTGCGTGCTGTCGACCGTGCCGACGCAACCATGACTGTCGATGCGGTGCCACGCCAGCATGTTCTCGACAATCTGATCCATCAGTAACGTCCAGCGCTGGGGCGAGCGGGACGGTGCTTCTACCGATACACCACGCAAGCGTTCGATGAGCAGCAACTCCTTATAAGGTGCCTGATGTGTCATCACCATCCCGTACACGGTAGGTAGCCTGACTTCACCTTCGCGGGACAGCATGGTCAGCTTATAGGCTTCCTGTCCGGCAACGCCCTGGCAAATATAACTTTTTGCCAGCAGTGGCATCGCATTGCCCGCGTGATCGTACAGAGCATACAAGTGCGCGTAAGGTTGTTCACTGATGCGTTCAAGGCGACTGAGTGATTCCCCCAGCACCGTACTCAATTCAGCTTTCAAGAGTTCCATAAGCGACCTATCTCGCGGTTGCAGACTGGTGTCATTGTCACATGCTTTTATCATGCTAGTAGCACATCACAATTTCCCCAATGCAGATCAAAGAAAGCGGGATATACAACGGTGCAACTGATTGACGATAGACAGTATTCAGTCCCCCGCAGAACGGACATCCGCCACTGTCGCTGGTTTACCGGCAAAAAAAGGCCCGCCGAAGCGGGCATCAGTGAGACTATCCGGTGGTATCATCATCTATTCTTCCGGATAGCGGCCACACCTCTACGTATTTTCAACTCACCTTATTTCAGCTCAAACGCCCCCAGATCCGGCGCGGCACCTTGATACGCAATCTTCACGTCACCGCCCTTATCGATCATCCAGCTATCTGTTGCCAGACGCAGGTGTTTAAGCACCGGCAAACTGCCATCGGCCTGACGCGGCGCGTCCCAACCGGTGGTCGATACACTCTGGAATTCCGCATCAGAAATCACGTTGCTGTAATTCCAAGAGTTGTAGCGCATATTCGCGCCATCGGTATAGGCCAGTGACTGCGACTTCGCCGCATAAGAAATATTGTTGCGCAGGGTACCCAATGCTATCGCGTTACCGTTTTCATCAATGCCCCGCATGCTGAAGTTAACCGCATTTCTGTACGACGTATTGTTGAAGAAATCGTTCGCAACCGGATGGTGGTTAGCATAGAAACCGGCAGCTTTATTCAGAAACGCCACTGAATTTCGCACAATGTGTTTCGGCGCATTGCTAATATATTTGGCGCCATAGCCACCCGCCTTGAAGCCGTTGCCGTTACCGGCCGCCAGCGATGTCGTGGTACCGGGCAGATAGCCGTGAGACCAGGCCCAGGAGTTCTCGATAGTGACCGATGAATACGCATTGATAAGATCAAAACCATCATCCGAATTAGACCAGGCACGGCAGCCGCTGAAAATATTGCCCGGCATGTTAGCGGCGATATGCGCACCGAAACCATCACCACTCTGTCCGGCACCATTAGACGTCAACGGATCATAGTTATGGTGCGAGTCAGAATTAAGTACGGTGTTATTCGCGCCATTTTGCAAGAATAACCCCGTCCCCATGATGTGATGGATATCGAGCTGCTCAAACCGATTGTTGCTGCCTTTTATCCATACACCCCATGATTCATGGTTTTTATTATTGTTTTGCGGCACGCCTTTTATTTCAAGCCCTTTCAGGGTTATCCAGTCTGCGACGACGTTAAACCCTTTAACGCGGCAATCATCTTTCATCTGGCTGAAATCAAACACCGGGGTTTCACCGGTATAGGCGACATATTCAATGCGTTTGCCGGAGGTGCCACTCTTGTTGAGAGTAATCGCATTCACGATATCCGTCTGGCTGGCGCAGCTGTTAAGACCGGCGGTAAAAGTATAGGTACCACCGCGAACCCACAGGCGATCGCCAGGGGAGAGGGTTTGCTGTGCACGAGCGAACGATTTCCAGGGGGCGCTTTTACTGCCATTGCCTGAATCACTGCCGTTCGGCGCCAGATAGTATTCCGCCGCCAGAGCTTGTGCGGCAGTCCCAGTCAGTACGCATCCCATGATTATGGGTAAAAGTTTTTTATTCATGTTCATTGTTACTCCATCCTTAAGTAAAAAAATCAATACATTCATCATAATGGGATGAATGCCATCCAATAATAGGCCATGGTTAATCATTGTGCATCCATGTCATCGGTTTTTATTATTCCGATCGCTTTTTCATTCCTTTTTTCATTCCTCTGTTTCATTACTCCTGCCAATAACAAAGACTGGTCATTTCAGCCGCTGGGTTTACTCATTACAGGATTACCCTCTTTTCAGGCGAAGCTGACAAACGAGGCTGGCGACAGGCGTTATGCTGAACGATTGATACTGACAGCAACAATATGTGGGATAAAAAAAGCGCATGTGTTGTTAGCACATGCGCTTGCGAGACGGTATACCGAAACCGACGTCAGTTAGCCATCATGACCGCTCTGACCCGAGCCAGATCTTCAGGCGTATCGACACCGACGCTCGGCACTTCTTTTGCTACCGCAACATGGATCTTCTCGCCGTACCAGAGCACACGCAGTTGCTCCAGCATTTCGATTTTTTCCAGTTGGCTGGGTGCCCAGCCAACATAGCGACGAATAAATCCGGCGCGATACGCATAAATTCCGATATGTCTCAGGAAATGATCACCGATAGTCTCCTGGGATTCGGCAAAGCGGTCGCGTTCCCACGGGATTGTGGCGCGCGAGAAGTAAAGCGCATACCCTTCCGCATCGGTGACCACTTTCACCGCGTTCGGATTAAACGCTTCCTCACAGGTCGTGATCGGCACAGCCAGCGTTGCCATACCAGCACGGCTCCCCGCCAGATTATCTGCCACCTGACGAATGATCACCGGCGGAATCAACGGTTCATCACCCTGTACGTTGACGATGATTTCATCATCGGCAAACCCATAACGATCGATCACTTCAGCCAGCCGCTCCGTACCGGAGTTGTGGTCTGGGCTGGTCAAACAGACTTCGCCACCCGCCAGTTCAATGGCACGAGCCACATCGGCATGATCGGTCGCCACCACAACACGGCTGGCGCCCGACTCGCGGGCGCGCTCCATGACGTGTACCACCATAGGTTTGCCATGAATATCCGCCAGCGGTTTACCTGGCAACCGGGTGGATGCATAGCGAGCGGGAATAATTGCGGTAAACGTCATTGTGCAATCTCATCCGGCGCCAGTGATCGGGCTTCGTTTTCCAGCAGTACGGGAATGCCATCCCGTACCGGGTAAGCCAGCCCGTCGACTTTGCAAATCAGTTCCTGTTTCTCTTTGTCAAAAACCAACCGCCCGTTACACACCGGGCAAGCCACGATTTCAAGCAAACGATGATCCATGCTTCCTCCCATCAAGAAGCGATTATCAAAAATAGCCGGTCACCCGGTTTTCGTCTGGCGCGACATACTGTGCGTATCAATCAGTTGCGTCAGACGCTGTAATAGTAACGTCGACTCCGGCGCCGACAATACGGCATCAACCGGCAGATACCACCAGTTGGCTCGCGCAAAAGCGCGGCATTTCACCGCATCTTTCTCCGTCATCATCAGGGGTTGCTGGTCAGAGGCAGTCAGCCGCTGTAACTCTTCAGCTTGCCAGTGTTGATGGTCGGCGAACGCCACTTCACGCACCAGCGTGCTTCCCAGCGCTTTCAGCGTAGCAAAAAAGCGCGGTGGATGGCCGATTCCCGCCATTGCGACCAATGGCGGCAACATCGCTACCGCCCGGCGTTCTCCGGTCAGCAAATTCACGGCATCGCCCGCCGTCAGTTGCATAGCAATTTCGCCCGATCGAGCGTCACCGCCATTAACAATGACTGCGTCAACAGTCCGCAAACGCGAGGCACGCTCCCGCATCGGTCCGGCAGGCAACCACCAGCCATTCCCAAAACGACGAATGCCGTCTACCACCACCAGCTCCATATCCCGAGCCAGTGCGTAATGTTGCAAACCGTCATCCGTTACAATCACATCCAGTGGGTGCTGAGCCAGCAATGCCTTCACTGCCTCACAGCGTTTAGGGGCCACAGCAACGGGTGCACCGGTACGCTGGTAAATCAGTAGCGGTTCATCACCAGCCTGTGCAGTAGTCACCTCATCAGTAACCCGTAGCGGATAGTGTTCCGCTTTGCCGCCATAGCCACGCGATACCACACCAACGCGATAACCCTGTTGCTGCAATTGCTCCACCAGCCAGATAACAACCGGTGTTTTACCATTGCCGCCCGCCGTCAGATTTCCAACGACTACCACTGGCACTGGCGCACGCCACACCTTACGCCAGCCATACTGATAACTCAGACGTATAAGATGGCTCACCAGCCCATAGAGCAACGACAGCGGCAGCAACACCATATACAGCGCAGAGCGCCCCGACCAGATGCGTTCAATCATGCGCCAAACTGCAATTTGTGGAGCTGGGCATAGGCCCCGTTTCGCGCCAGCAACTCAGCATGCTGACCACGCTCGATGATCTGCCCGTCCTCTACCACCAGGATTTCATCCGCATTTTCAATCGTGGACAAACGGTGGGCAATAACCAGCGCAGTACGGTTCTTTTGCAATTCGTCCAATGCCGCCTGAATAGCGCGTTCTGATTCGGTATCCAGCGCTGATGTCGCCTCATCCAGAACCAGAATCGGGCAATCCCGCAACAGCGCACGGGCAATAGCGATACGCTGACGTTGACCGCCAGACAGTAACACCCCGTTCTCACCGATGACGGTATCCAACCCCTGATCCAGCTTGCCGATGAAATCCATCGCGTGGGCCATTTTGGCCGCCCGCTCGATATCCTCACGGCTGTAGCGATCACCGCAGGCATAGGCAATATTGTTGGCAATGGTATCGTTAAACAGGTGAACATTCTGCGATACCAACGCCACCTGGCTGCGTAATGATGGCAGCGTATAATCGCGTAAGTCGCATCCATCCAACAGAATTTTGCCAGACTGGATATCGTAAAAACGGGTAATGAGATTGGCGATGGTCGACTTGCCAGAACCTGAGCGCCCTACCAGCGCCACGGTTTTTCCGGGCGGGATATGCAGGCTAATATTTTTTAACGCCAGCGTTTCTTTACCAGGATACGCGAAGTTGACATCACGGAATTCGATATTGCCTTTAGCGTGCTCCAGTACACGAGTACCGGTGTCTTTCTCCTGCTCCATATCCAGAATGGTAAACAGGGTCTGGCAGGCGGCCATACCACGCTGAAACTGCGCATTGACGTTAGTGAGCGACTTCAATGGCCGCATCAGCGTAAACATGGAGGAGAACACTACCGTGATGGTACCGGCCGTTAACGTTTCCATCACAGACGGGAAACTGGCGGCATATAACACGAATGCCAGCGCCAGAGAAGCAATCAACTGCACCACCGGGTCAGAAATGGAAGACGCGGATACCATTTTCATACCCTGCTGACGCATGCGATTGCTGACGGCATCGAAACGCTCCGCTTCGACGGACTGCCCGCCAAAAATCAGCACTTCTTTGTGCCCTTTCAGCATCTGCTCAGCGCTGGTCGTAACCTGCCCCATGGTGTTTTGCATATTTTTGCTGATACTGCGAAAACGCTTTGACACCACCCGCATGCTGTAGGAAACGAACGGTGCAATCAGCACCAAAATCAGCGATAACTGCCAGCTGTACCAGAACATCAGCACAAACAGGCCGATGATAGACGCCCCTTCACGCACCACGGTTACCAGCGCGTTTGACGATGAGGAGGCCACCTGCTCGGAATCATAGGTGATACGCGATAGCAATGTGCCGGTAGATTGCTGATCAAAGAAGGACACTGGCATCCCCATGATGTGACTGAACAGTCGACGACGCATGTTCATCACCACTTTGCCCGATACCCAGGCCACACAATAACTGGACACATAACTGGAAATGCCGCGCATAATCATCAACCCGATGATAGCCAACGGCATCCACACCAGCACACTGCGATCAGCCTTGCCGAATCCGTCATCCAGCAACGGCTTGAGCAGGGACAGCATCAGCGTATCGCCTGCGGCGTTGACCACCAGCGCCACAGCCGCAACGGCCAGCCCGGCTTTATAGGGGGAGATCATCGGCCATAGGCGACGAAACGTCTGCCATGTGGAGAGATCTTTATCATTAATCATGCAATAAACCTGAGCCTTTGATAAATAGCCGTCTATTATTACTCATTATCCCGGCCAGCGCCAAACCACTGATGATACCAGCGAGGTGATATTTCACCCCGGTAGCGCAACATTTCGATGCTTTCGTCGAAAAAATGCACACTCAATTGCCCGCTGCTGGCTGTATCACGCCAGCGATACCCCATTTGAAGGTAACGCCTTACCACGCTGACCGCTGGCAAGCGCCACGGATTGTATCGGGAATTAGACGACAATACGGCTTTCGCCCCCACAGCCCGTAAAAACGGTGGTGATGACGATGTGGTGCTGCCATGATGCGGTACTTGCAGAATATCCGCCGCTAATTCGCCCGGTTGTGTGCGCAATAATACGGCCTCATCTTCGCGCTCTACATCGCCAGTCAGCAATACCCGATAATGCCCATCATCGACCCGAACCACACAGGAATCGTGATTGCCAGCTTCACGAACCCGTAGCGGCGGCCAGATAACGCTAAATGTCAGCCCCTGCCAACGCCATTGTTCCCCCTGAACACAAGGATGGTGGCTCGGCGCAAGCAACGAACTGTATATCGGCACCGATGGAAAAGCGCTCTGTAATGTCTTCAGCCCACCGCGGTGATCCAAATGGCTGTGACTCAGGATAATGCCTTCCAACTGTAGCCCTCGCCATTTAAGATAAGGCAGGATTTCACGCTCGGCACTATTACCACCTTCCCAGCCGGGCCCTGTATCGTACAGCCAGGCTTTGCCTTGCTGTTCAATCACTACCGCTAGCCCATGCCCGACATCCAGCATATCGATACGCCACAACGGTGCCGGTGGTTTAGGACGCAGCACCATAAAAAGAACCAACGCCAGCAGACTGAACGGGTATGTTCTCCACCAGCCAAAGCGCCAGACAATAACCGCCAGCCATCCTGCTACGCTGTACGGCACAAGATGTTCTCCAAGTGGTAACCAGCCCGGCGGCATAGCCTGCAACGGCAGGAAAACCAGTGCCAGCGATCGATCGGCCAGCCACCAGAGACCTTGTGCCATCACCGGAATCCCCATTAGCGGTAACGCCAGCAGAATCAACGGCGTCGTCACAAATGAAACCAGCGGTACCGCCCACAAGTTGGCAGGTAGCGAACTTAGGCTAACACCATGAAAGATCAACACCTGCAGTGGCATCAGCAGCAGTGTGACACCAGCCTGCATATGTAATCCGCGCAGCCATACCCATCGCCATGCGTGTTGTATGTGCGGCGGCAAAGGTGCCCATTGATACCAAAAAATCAAGGCTGCAACCGCCAGTGCCGAGAGCCAGAAACTGTCTGAGAGAACGCTCAGTGGATCACTGACCAGAATTACGGCCACACACCACAACCACACCTGCCATGATGACACTGACAGACCTCGCAATCTGATCAGTGTCCAGCACGACAAAGCCAGCGCCGCTCTTACTGCAGGCGGGTTTCCTCCGGCCAGCCAGACATACACCCAGGCAAAACACAAACCACACCACATCGGGATGCGATGCCCAACCCGATGGGCTGGCAGCAGATATTGCACCGCACGAACCAGACTCCAGCCAAGCAGCGCTGCCAGTGCAATATGCAACCCCGATATCGCCATCAGGTGCATAATCCCTGTCTGTCGAAGTACGTCGAGCACCGCGTCGTCCACCGTGGCCATTTCCCCAACCGCCAGCGCCAATATGATTGAGCGCCACAGTAACGACAGGGTTTGCTGTTCCAGGACATCAACCAGTCGCTGGCGCAACCCGCATGATGATGTCTCAACCTCCGCAACCATGATCCGCCCGGTAAATGGTTGGGCTTTCGCCAGCGCCCAGCGCTGGCGATCAAATCCCCCTTCATTTAACCGGCTATGTACAGGACGCAGCCGTAATCGAAGGTTCCACTGCTGCCCACCGCACCAGTTACTCATCTGCGGTTGTGCATCCAGCCTTGCATAGAGCGGCGGAAATACCCAACGCCCGTTAATCTGTAGCAAGCGCACCACGACCTGATCGGCATCCGCTTGTGCAAATCGGACACTGCTCACGCTGACCTTCGCTGTCAGCGGCTGTCTGGTATACCGTTCCACCTGATCCAGCACCAAACGTCCACTGTAGAAGCTCCAGAGCACACCAATCACCACCAATCCGAGGAGACAAAAACGTGATCGCAATAACCACAATGCGGGAAGCCCCCACCACAGCACTCGGGTATCCGGCATCTCTGGCATGATCAGCAACAGCAGTGGCCCCACACTCAATGCTGTTGCCAGTTGGTTCAATGAGATTCTGATGGCGATTCCCTTACCCGTTGTCGCCGATGTTCCGGCAATCCTCCTTTCCGGCTGCAGTCTGCCACCGCACCATCCCCGGTAGTAGACCGAAATGGCACATCAGGAATGCGTTACGCAAACAACCGCAATAGTTGCACACCATTACATTGAGACTGCGAGGCGCTATGAACGTATCAACACGCCCCAGACACCGCTGTTGACAATCAACCCTGTCCCGGTCAATCGTCTATCACGATCACATCACCACTTAGGTATGCAGGTGTAGAAATTCAGGGATGACTATTGAAAAGGGAGACCTCACGTATGGCTGATAGACACGGCATTTTGTCAGTAGGGGCTTTGCTACTCGGTTCATTGGCGCTATCAGCCTGTACGGTTGCTCCCCAGAGCTCGCCTGGTGACAATCCGATTCAAAAGGTGGCAAACGCCGCCAACGAATGTACTACCGGTATACTGGCACAGGTGAAGCAGCTCGGTGGGAAATACCAGATAATAACCCGGTATTACATTAAGAATCAGACGATTGAGATGAACGGCGGCAGAGTTGTCGATACACAGGTACGAGAGCTTCCTGCTATCAATGCCACATCCTTAGATAACGGCAATCCCGGCAGCGCCTGGCGTGATTGCATGAAGGGGAAAAACGCTCTGGCACCGGAAATCGTGATGAGTCAGTCGTAAGCCAGGCAAACGGCTTGTATCAGATGCAGTGCCCCGCCCAAACGCATCAGGGCCGGAAACCGGCCCTGAATCAGTGAAATTACTTCGCCTCTACCGGCGGTTTGATTTCACCCATTTCTTTAATTTTGCGGGACAGCTCACGACGCTCTTTCGACAGTTCCGCATTCTTGATGATGTATTCATCAACACGGTCTTCATAGTCGCTACGCATGTTAGCAATAATGTTCTGGATGTCTTCAATCGACATACCCGGCTTGATGTACTCACTCAGGTTATCCAGCAGCAGTACACGCTTCTGGTTATCGCGGATTTTCTTTTCGTTATCTGCAATTTCACGCTGCAGCTTGTTTTTACGACGGAACATACGCACGAATTCCAGCACATCCTGGAAACATGGCTTAGTGTTACCCTTATCCATTTCTCTACCCTTACTTAACGATTAAGATTCGTCACGCGGAAACCGCTCTGCGTTAACCATACAGGTTAGCCGCTATCGTCGACAAGGTGGTTTACCCACATCGCTGATGCAATCGTTGCCTTTCTGTGCACCCTATCACTCCCGCGAGCGGATTGCACCTGACTCGATTCAACACAGCATAACATCGCTGCGGTCGACTTTAGTCAGACGACAGGATGGTTTACCATGGCGACTTTGTGTTGTCCGTCACCCTTTTTACTGAAAGAGTAATACGTTGCCGTTGCGCTGGCGAACCATTGCGCATGGTTCTAAGGCTAGCTAAAACCGGCGATGACAAACACGCTTCGCGGCGGTATGAGTATTTTATAACGCACGCCGACGTCAGGCTGAACAGAGAGAAACCGTGCAAAACCAACACATCGAACCCACTTTTTTCATCCACGATTATGAGACTTTTGGCAAACACCCAGCCAAAGATCGCCCGGCGCAGTTCGCTGGTGTCCGTACTGATTTGAATTTTAACGTGATTGGCGAACCCGTCGTGATCTACTGCCAGCCAGCCGATGACTACCTGCCCGACCCGGAAGCGGTAATGATTACCGGCATCACGCCGCAAATAGCACAAAAACGGGGAGTACGCGAAGCCGAGTTTGCCAGCCACATCCACGAGGCGTTCAGCGTGCCAGGCACCTGCATCATGGGATACAACAATATCCGCTTTGATGACGAAGTCAGCCGTAACCTGTTCTACCGCAACTTCTTCGATCCTTATGCCTACAGTTGGCAACAGGGCAATTCTCGCTGGGATTTGCTGGACATGTTGCGGGCATGCTATGCCTTGCGCCCTGATGGCATTGTCTGGCCGGAAAACGACGACGGTTTTCCCAGTTTCAGGCTGGAGCATCTGACTCGTGCCAATGGCGTTGAGCACACGCAGGCACATGATGCGATGTCCGATGTCTATGCCACCATTGCGATGGCGCAGCTGCTTAAACAGGCACAACCCAAACTGTTTGACTATCTCTATGCGTTACGGAACAAGAATAAAGTCAGCGCGTTAATCGATATCCCGCAAATGAAACCACTGGTACATGTTTCTGGTATGTTTGGTGCCGCACGGGGTAATACCAGTTGGATCGTACCGCTGGCCTGGCACCCGGATAATCGTAACGCGGTCATTGTTTGCGATCTGGCGGGAGACATTCAGCCACTACTGGCGCTGGATGCGGATGAATTGCGTACCCGGCTTTATACCCGCCGAGACTTACTGGCGGAAGATGAATCGCCCGTCCCTATCAAACTGGTGCATATCAACAAATGCCCAGTACTGGCACCAGCCAGTACACTGCGACCCGAAGACGCGGAACGGCTGGGTATCGACCGCCAGCATTGTCTGAATAATTTACAATTGTTGCGTCAGAATAGTAGTGTGAGAGAAAAGGTTGTGGCGTTATTTGCCGACGCGCCGCCGTTTGAGGCCGCCAAGGATGTCGACCTGCAACTTTACGATGGGTTTTTCAGTGATGCCGATCGCGCCGCAATGGCAATTATCCGTAAAACTGACGCTCAGCATCTCCCTGCACTGAATCTTCAATTCGCCGATCGTCGGGTGGAGGAGTTACTGTTTCGCTATCGTGCACGCAACTTCCCCGGTACGCTGGACGAACAGGAGCAACAACGCTGGCTGGCACATCGCCGAGAGGTATTTACCGCAGAGCGGTTACAAAACTATTTCGATACGCTGGATCAGCTCTACCAACAGCACGATGGAGACGAAAAGAAAACGACACAGCTAAAAGCACTGTTTACCTACGCACAACAACTGCTGGCTTGATGTCGGTATAAATCAGCAACACAAAACCCGTTATCGAGTATGTAAACGGAACCCCTAGCCTGGCTGGGGGATTTTCTATAGACAAAAAAACAGGCTCCCGCAGGAGCCTGTTTTCATCACCAGGAATTACGCCAGGTCTTCGTTGTACTGAGGTACCGGCTGGCTGAAACGGCGTGTTACGAATGCCAGATAAAGCAGGCCAATCGCTGCCCACACCAGTCCCAACGTCATGGATGTACGCTCCAGATTCAACCACAACGCACCTACCGTCAGCGCGCCCATGACCGGTAGAACCAGATAGTTCACCGTATCCTTCAGCGTCTTATTACGGCGCTCACGGATGTAGAATTGGGAAATCACCGACAGGTTCACAAAGGTAAACGCTACCAGCGCGCCGAAGTTGATCAACGCCGTCGCGGTAACCAGATCAAACGAAATCGCCGACAGTGCAATCACGCCAACCAGCAGTACATTCAATGACGGTGTACGCCACCGGGGATGCACATAACCGAAGAAACGCTCAGGGAACACGCCATCGCGGCCCATCACGTACATCAGGCGTGAAACACCAGCATGCGCTGCCATGCCAGACGCCAGCACCGTCACGCAGGAGAAAATCAGAATACCGAACTGGAAGGCTTTGCCTGCCACATACAGCATGATTTCAGGCTGTGACGCATCCGGGTGCTGAAAACGCGAGATATCCGGAAAGTAGAGTTGCAGGAAGTAAGACACCACAACGAAGATCACCCCACCCAACAGGGCTGTCAGGAAAATCGCCTTCGGAATCACGCGACCGGCATCTTTGGTTTCTTCAGACAACGAGCTGATCCCATCGAAGCCGAGGAATGAAAAACACAGAATCGTCGCCCCCGTAATCATTGGGACTACGTGAGCGTTATCTGACCAGAACGGACGACTGCTAGCCAGTGTACCAGCCCCTTCCCCCTGAGACACACCGTAAATCACCATCCCAGTGATGACCACCATCACAGCAACCTGCAGTACCACTATCAGGCTGTTGAAGTTGGCGACGGTTTTGATGCCACGCAGGTTGGATAACGTCATGAACCCTACCAGCAACACGACAAAAATCCACGATGGGATACTGGGGATCAACGTTTCAAAATAGATTTTTGCCAGCAGGATATTGATCATCGGCATGAACAAATAGTCCAGCAACGATGACCAGCCCACCATGAAGCCTACTGTTGGGCTAATGGCTTTCTGGGCATAGGTATAGGCCGAACCGGCCGACGGGAAACGACGCACCAGTTTGCCATAGCTGAGGGCGGTAAACAGGATAGCTATCAATGCAAAGGCATAGGCCGTCGCGACATGGCCATCTGTCAACCCAGAAACGATGCCGAAAGTATCAAACAGCGTCATCGGTTGCATGTAAGCCAGTCCCATCATTACCACTGGCACCAGCGTCAGGGTCTTACGCAGTTGTACACGCGATGTGGAAACCGTGGAATCAGTTGTCATGACGCAAACCTCCTTTACCGATAGCCGCCATCACCCATGAATTCATCGCCAATGGCAACGTAGCACAATGATGTTTCAGGTAACTGGACGTGGTCGCACGAACGAGGTCGCTGTAACCGAGGTGAGCATGAGCAGCAGACACGCCGCCCGTTACAAAGTCTGCCCAGATAGCATCTTTGCCGCTGCGTTTACAGCACCAGCCGGCGGGCACCGGCTCAAAAACAACTGATTGCCCCATTGTCTCTCTCTATTCACTCTGCGCAGCCTGTATGGCATGCGTGTTACTGATATCTATCCGGAACCATCAACAGCGCCGGCCTCTTGATGAAATACAAAAAAATAACCGACGCGATAACGGTGCGTCGGTTTTTCAGGGCGCGTATTTTGCCCCAGCTAGCAATTTGAGACAAGACCTGTTATGTCAATCGCGTGCGACTTGTGCACACTCATCAGGCCTGATGTTCGTTAATCAACGCAGGCGTTTGCGTTTTTCGTTCTGATCCAACTCCAGCTCAGTAATAACCTGCTGTAATCCACGCTCCTGCACCGCACTTAACGTCGGGAATTTGAAGCTCAGGCGCTCTATTTGTTTGACCTCGCCTTTACTGTCGACCACTTTCGTGGTGGCATGATTAACAAATTCCATATCCAGACAAAACTGTCCGTAACTGGCGAGATCGACATCGACGTTCTTCAATATCATCCCCGGCTCAAACAGCCTTACCAGGCTTTGTTCATCGGTGTACATGCACAGACCACCCAATGACAGATCCTTCAGGTTAAATTCAAAATAGGTGCTGTCAGGTAATTCCCCGCGACAAACCATCGGTGGCCAGGCTGGTGAATTAATGCGGAAAAAATTACGGCGCTGGATATAGTACAGCACGTCAGGTATCGCCGCGCAGAAAGCAGGCAAGTCGTCATGTTCAACCGTGCGGGTAATCGCAGTACGAAATTCAACTTTGGCACCCGCCGTTTCCGCCACAAAGCCAAGTTCGCCAGCAAACAACGCCCGGCTGTTTTCACGCTCCAGCGCGCCAAGGTCAAACAGGAACTCTTCCTCGTCCGAATCGACCTCAAGGATCTTACTGATGAATTGGCCATGTGTGTGATACACCATTACAGTGGCGTCCTGCTTTTGCAGTCCGCGCAATGTGGCGCAAATAGCCATTTTGCCGCGCCTGGCGTACTGTTCTTTCATATTGTCATCCACTACATCCATCCCCACCGTCAATTGAATGGTTAATCCGTTATTC
Organism: Dickeya zeae NCPPB 2538; assembly: GCF_000406165.1. NCBI lineage: Bacteria > Pseudomonadati > Pseudomonadota > Gammaproteobacteria > Enterobacterales > Pectobacteriaceae > Dickeya > Dickeya zeae. The sequence continues at coordinate 2,377,998 of NZ_CM001977.1, forward strand.
AGTGTCCCAGACCCCCTGGATACGACATGGCACTAGTATCGACATGGTTCTCGTCAACTTTAGTGTTTTATCAATTCATTAGCTTATATACCCACCCTCTATCGCGTTGCCAATACGTCAGTCCGGTTTCTTACGTCTTTCCATAAACCTGCTCAGGGGTCAACGCACACAGTCATTCAATAATCAGCTATTCAGTAAGCCGTTATTCAACACCTGTTATTCACCTATCAGTTATTCAATAACTGCAAAAACCGCCAATGTCCTGAAACACAAATAGTGAAATATATATGGCGGACACGGAATCTCCGGCACGCACAATGCCCCGCCAGCGCGAGGCACATTTCATGAGAGGCACACATTCATGAAAAACAGGAGGGACTGTTAGTCAATAATAGACGAGGTTTAGGCGGCAGGATAGTGTGAAAGTAACCAGGTCAGCGCGAGTAGGTCAGCGCTACCGCCAGGGCTGATATTACGCTCAACCAACGCACGGTTCATTTCCTGTAAGCCCTGATGCGTTACACCGTCAGACAGTAACGTGCGTGCATATGCCTGTACGAATGCCAATCCGTCCATTCCACCACGGGAAACGACATTGGTATCCGGGTTGTTGGCCATTAACACCACCAGTGCCTGCAATAAAGCGGATTCATCGTCTTTACCCTGTGCACGAGCACGGAGGTAAGCAGGTAGCGCATGCTGACGTGCAGTAGCAAACCCGCTGGCAGCCTCGCCCCGTGCGCCGGTCAAACCGTGGCGCCGAAACAAAAACTCACCCGCTGTCGCCGTATGCTGACTGTTCTCGAGCTCATTGCGAACCAAATCGGCACTCATCTGCGCCACGCCCTGACATAGGGTGTCCTGCGTCAACGGTCGTCGGCGCCCAGCCAACCAGCCCGCTGCACTGCACAGCAGCCCAAAGGCAAAGATACCGCCCTTGTGGGTATTTACGCCGCCTGTCGCCGCCAGCATTGCCTGTTCCGCAGCAATACCAATCGGCCGCACCTGGGATAAGAGCTGGGTTATCGGCAACATACTATGAGCCATTCCGGCTTCGGTAAAACGGGCAAACCACGGACTAAGGGCAGCGATACTGGCCTGAAATAACCGCACATCCATATCGCGATGCGCGCCATTATTATCCCTATCCACCAGACCGGGTTTTGGCGTCAACATCACTTCAACCGTCAATGCAGCGACCACACGTTGGTGAATATCAGGAAAGGCCACCAGCGCACCGGTGGCATCGGGAAATAGCGTAGTCAGTAATGGAGAAGCAACAACTGATTCAGTGGGCGTTAAACCAGGCATGGAGGATACTCTCGATTTTTTCAATCACATCCGGTAATGCATGGCGGCGCGAACGCGCGCAGGCATGAGCCGATTCCTCACAGAGTATACACCGACGAGGTTCGTGCGCCAGCAATGTTCGGCTGACCGACCCGGCCTTCGGACAGAACACGTCAAAATCCCACAGCCGTCCCAGCGGATGCTGCTCTTCCAGCGCAATCGCCGCCGCCTTCACACTCAGCGCATCCTTGGTTATCACCCAGAACGCCTCCGCCCCCGTCTCCAGCCAGTGCAGCTGCTGCGCCGGCACCCCCCATCCCCGGGCCAGACACAGGTCGTTGAACGCCGCCACCGCGGCCCCCATCGCCCGCCGGTACAGCGCCGAGTCCTTCACCGCACCCGGCGTCACCAGCGTCAGCGACACCACCGTCGCGTGGTGCAACGCCAGCAGCTGCTGCTGGCGTGCATGGCGGCGCTCCTTCGCCGCCAGCAGACTGTCCAGCGAGACGCCGACCGCAGAGCCTGTCGCTGCCTCGCTCACGCGTTGTCCTCTTTCACCTGACGCACCACGTCGATCACGCTGCCGTCACGGTAGCGGATCACCCCCACGATACGGTCGTGGAATTCAATCGCCTTCGGCTCGCCCACCAGCGCTATCGCCCGCTGGTACAGCTCCTCGATAGGCATCACGCTCAGCCCGGCCTCGGTCAGCCGCGCGGCTACTTCCGGGCGCGCCGGGTTCACCGCGATACCGTGGTCCGTCACCAGCACGTCTATCGCGCTGCCCGGCGTCACGCAGGTGGTCACCTGACGCACCACCGTCGGGATACGGCTGCGGATCAGCGGCGCCACCACGATGGTCAGGTTCGCCGCCGTCGCCACGTCGCAGTGCCCGCCCGACGCCCCGCGCATCACCCCGTCGGAGCCGGTTATCACGTTCACGTTGAACCGGGTGTCGATTTCCAGCGCACTCAAAATCACCACGTCCAGCTGGTCGCAGCACGCCGCCTTGGCGCTCGGGTTGGCGTACACGTTGGTCGAGATTTCCACGTGTTTCGGGTTTTTCGCCAGCGAGGCTGCCGCGTTGGCGTCAAAGCACTGGGTGTCCAGCAGCGTCTCTATCAGCCCCTTCTCGTGCAGGTCGACGATGCTGCCGGTAATGCCGCCAAGCGCAAAGCGCGCCGTCACCCCCTGCTTGTGCATCCGGTCTTCCAGAAAACGGGTACAGGCGGTCGAGGCCGCGCCGGAGCCGGTCTGGATGGAAAAGCCCGGTTTGAAGTAGCCGGAATGGGCTATCACGTCCGCCGCCCGGCGGGCTATCAGCAGCTCGCGCGGGTTGCTGGTCACGCGCGCCGCCCCCACGCTGATTTTCGCCGGGTCGCCCACTTCCTCCACCGGCACCACGAAGTCCACCTGGTCCTGCACGATGCTGGCCGGCATGTTCGGGAACGGCACCAGGCTTTCCGTCAGCAGCACCACCGTCTTCGCGTAGTGCGCGTCCACCATCGCGTAACCCAGCGACCCGCAGCGCGATTTCCCCGACGTGCCGTTGGCGTTGCCGAATTCGTCGCTGCTCGGCACCCCGAGGAACGCCACGTCTATCGTCAGCTCCCCGCTCTGCAGCAGGTGCACCCGCCCGCCGTGCGAGTGGATGTGCACCGGCTCGGCCATCAGCCCGTGCGAAATCGCGTCCGCCAGCTTGCCGCGCATGCCGGAGGTGTAGATACGGCTAATCACCCCGTTGCGGATGTGCTCGATCAGCGGCGCGTTGCAGGTCATCAGCGAGCTCGACGCCAGCGTCAGGTCCTTAAAGCCCAGCCGGGCCAGCGTGTCCACCACGTGGTTGATCACCTTGTCCCCTTCACGGAACGCGTGGTGGAACGAAATCGTCATCCCGTCCTGCAGCCCGCTCTTGCGGATGGCCTCCTCCAGGTCGGCACACAGCTTGCGCCGGTGTTTTTCGGTGACGTCATCCAGCCAGGGGGTACGGTGGTTGGCACTGACGAACGGGTGCAGCGGACGTTGTTCCGGGTATTGCTTCTGCAGTGCTTCAATAAAGTTACTCATGCTCTCATCCTGTCATTGCGACGGCCCGCCGGGGCGTGCTCCCGCCACCGGCCGGCCCGTGCAGAATCTGTCGGTTAACCGGGCCGTGCCTACTGGCGCACGCCGGAGGCCCGTGCACGCTCCACCACCTGGCGGGCATGGTTGATAATCGGGCCGTCGATCATTTTTCCGTTCAGCGAGATGACCCCCAGGCCGGCGCGCTCGCCCTCTTCCGCCGCCTTAATCACCAGGTGGGCGTAGTCCACCTCGTCCTGGGTCGGCGCGTAGGCGTTGTGCAGCAGTTCAATCTGCCGCGGGTTGATCAGCGACTTGCCGTTGAAGCCCAGTTTGCGGATCAGCTCCACTTCCTTCAGGAACCCCTCTTCGTCGTTGACGTTGGAGTACACCACGTCAAACGCGTCGATACCGGCGGCACGGGCGGCATGCAGCACCGCACAGCGGGCGTAGAACAGCTCGGTGCCGTCCCCGCGCTCGGTCTGCATGTCCATCACGTAGTCGAACGCCGCCAGCGCGATGCCAATCATGCGCTCGGACGAGCGGGCGATGGACACCGCGTTAATCACCCCGATCGCCGACTCGATGGCCGCCATGATGCGGGTGGAGCCGACTTCCCGGCCGCAGGCCTTCTCGATGCGCGCCAGGTGGTGCTCCAGTTCGTCGACGTCGTCGGTGGAGTCGGTCTTCGGCAGGCGGATGACATCCACCCCGCCGCGCACCGCCGCTTCCAGGTCCTTGAGCCCGAACGGGGTGTTGAGCTGGTTGATGCGCACCACCGTCTCGATATCCCGGTACATCGGGTGCTGCAGCGCATGGAACACCAGCAGGCGCGCGGTATCTTTCTCGCGCAGCGACACCGCGTCCTCCAGGTCGAACATGATGGAGTCCGGCTGGTAGATGAAGGCGTTGGACAGCATGGCGGCATTGGCGCCCGGCAGGAACAGCATGCTGCGGCGCAGTTTTTTCGGTTGCGTGGTGCTCATCACAGTCTCTCCCAGTCAATCTGTTCCACATCGGCGGCACGCAGCACGGCGCTCTGCACCCGGGCCCGGATGACGCAGTCCAGCGCCCCCTTGTCTTCCACCACCACGGTGCCGGACTCGACGCCCAGCGCACTCAGCGTGTCGTTCACCACCCGGGTGATCTGTGCGCCAAACTGCTTGATGACTTCG